>NZ_AP027058.1:1986777-2317907 GCF_027925025.1 Limnohabitans sp. MORI2 | reverse complement strand
TGCCCCAAGTGGCCGCCGATGTGCCTCGTTTGCACGTGGCCAGCCAAGACCACGGTTTGGAAAAAGCACTCGACCAAAAACTCATCGAGAAATCCAAGCCCGCCATCGAGCGTGGCGAGAAGGTGCAGTTCATGGAAACTGCACGCAACGTGAACCGCTCCGTCGGTGCCATGTTGTCGGGTGCTGTGACCAAAGTGCATCCTGAAGGTTTGCCCGATGACACCATCCGCATTCAACTCGAAGGCACGGGCGGTCAATCGTTCGGCGCATTCTTGTGCAACGGCATCACCTTGTATTTGATCGGCGAAGCCAACGACTACACCGGCAAAGGTCTGTCGGGTGGCCGCGTGGTGGTGCGCCCCAGCATCGACTTCCGCGGCGAAGCCATCAACAACATCATCGTGGGCAACACCGTGATGATTGGTGCCACACGTGGTGAAGCTTTCTTCGCTGGCGTGGCTGGCGAGCGTTTTGCGGTGCGTCTGTCTGGCGCGACGGCCGTGGTTGAAGGCACAGGCGATCACGGTTGTGAATACATGACCGGTGGTACGGTGGCTGTGTTGGGTAAAACCGGTCGCAACTTCGCCGCTGGTATGAGCGGTGGTGTGGCTTATGTGTACGACGAAGACGGCCAGTTCGCCAAGCGTTGCAACACCGCCATGGTCGCCATGGACAAAGTGTTGACAGCGGCCGAGCAAGAAGCCTCGGTGTCGCGCGACATTTGGCACCGTGACCAAACCGACGAAGCCCAACTCAAGAAATTGTTGGAAGACCACCACCGTTGGACGGGTTCTAAACGTGCCCGCGACTTGTTGGACAACTGGGACGCTGCACGCGCCAAGTTCGTCAAGGTGTTCCCGCACGAATACAAGCGTGCGTTGGGTGAAATCAATGCTGCCAAAGCGGGTAAGGCCAAAGCCGAACCTAAGGCTAAAAAAGCCGTCGCCGCTAAGTAAGCCACGCAGCTAAGAAAAGGACAAATATCATGGGAAAAGTCACTGGCTTTATGGAGTTTGAGCGCATCGAAGAGGGCTACAAGCCCGTCAAAGAGCGCTTGAAAAACTACGAAGAATTTGTGATTGGTTTGGACGACAAACAAGCCAACACACAAGCTGCACGTTGCATGGACTGCGGCACACCGTTTTGTAACAACGGCTGCCCTGTCAATAACATCATCCCCGACTTCAACGATCTGGTGTATCGCGGCGACTGGAAGCTGGCTATCGAGACCTTGCACTCGACCAACAACTTCCCCGAGTTCACGGGTCGCATCTGCCCCGCACCTTGCGAAGCCGCGTGCGTGGTGAACTTCAATGGCGACGCTGTGGGCATCAAGTCCATCGAGCACGCCATCATCGACAAAGCTTGGGCCGAGGGCTGGGTGCAAGCCAAGCCCGCCGCACACAAGACAGGCAAAAAAGTGGCCATCGTGGGCGCCGGCCCTGCTGGCTTGGCTGCTGCTCAACAGTTGGCACGCGCTGGTCACAATGTGACTGTGTTCGAAAAGAACGACCGCGTGGGTGGCTTGCTGCGTTACGGTATTCCCGACTTCAAGATGGACAAGTCGCACATCGACCGCCGCATGAAGCAGCTCGAAGCCGAAGGCGTGAAAGTGCGCACCGGCGTGATGGTGGGCGAATTGCCCAAAGGCTCCAAGGTTACCAACTGGGCCAAAGAAACCGTCAGCCCCGAGCAACTCAAGAAAGACTTCGACGCTGTGTTGCTGACCGGCGGCTCCGAGCAGTCTCGCGACTTGCCAGTGCCCGGTCGCGAACTCAGCGGCGTGCATTTCGCCATGGAGTTCTTGCCCCAGCAAAACAAGGTCAACGCAGGCGACAAGCTCAAAGACCAAATTCGTGCGGATGGCAAACACGTCATCGTCATCGGCGGTGGCGACACCGGCTCCGACTGCGTGGGCACCAGCACACGCCACGGTGCAGCCAGCGTCACACAGTTTGAAGTGATGCCCATGCCACCCGAGCAAGAGGACAAGCCTTTGGTGTGGCCTTACTGGCCCCTGAAGCTGCGCACCAGCTCCAGCCATGACGAGAGCGAAGAAAAAGGCTTGCTCAAGCGCGAGTTCGCCATCTCTACCAAAGAGTTCGTGGGTAAAGACGGCAAACTCACCGCATTGAAAACCGTCCAAGTCGAAATGAAAGACGGTAAGCTGACCGAAGTGCCAGGCACCGAAAAAGAATTCAAGGCCGACCTCGTGTTCTTGGCGATGGGCTTTGTGAACCCCGTGGCCACCATTTTGGAAGGCTTCGGCGTGGACAAAGACGCTCGTGGCAATGCCAAGGCCAGCACCGATGAGCAGGGTGGCTACGCCACCAATGTGCCCAAAGTGTTTGCTGCTGGCGACATGCGTCGTGGCCAATCTTTGGTGGTCTGGGCCATCCGCGAAGGCCGTCAAGCTGCGCGTGCGGTGGACGAGTTCTTGATGGGTAGCACAACTTTGCCTCGTTAATTTCTCATCTTTACAAGCCTGTAAGGGCTTGGCTCTAAAATGGCAAAGGCTGACCTGTTTCATGAACAGGCCAGCTTTTGTTTCTATGACTCACACTTATTCATTAAATCCAAGCGCTTCCAATTTGGTCGAGCTGCATGACATTCGCTTTGGCTACGGCGAACGCGTCATTTTGGATGGCATAACGCTCAGCATTCCGCGTGGCAAAGTCACGGCGCTGATGGGGGCGTCAGGTGGTGGCAAAACCACGGTGATGCGTTTGATTGGCGGCCAATACCGTGCGCAGTCCGGCAGCCTCACATTTGATGGACAAGAAGTCGCAGCTCTGAATCCCACCGATTTGTACGCCGTGCGTCGCCGCATGGGTATGTTGTTTCAGTTTGGCGCGTTGTTCACTGACCTGAGCGTGTTTGACAACGTGGCCTTCCCACTGCGTGAGCACACGGACTTGAGTGAGTCCATGATTCGTGACATCGTGTTGATGAAGCTCGAAGCTGTGGGGCTGCGTGGCGCACGCGATTTGATGCCTAGCGAAGTCTCGGGCGGTATGGCTCGCCGTGTGGCCTTGGCCCGTGCCATGGCGCTTGATCCAGAGCTCATCATGTATGACGAGCCCTTTGCTGGCTTGGATCCAATTTCCCTCGGTACGGCTGCACGTTTGATTCGCCAACTCAACGATGCACTCGGCTTGACTAGCATCATCGTGTCGCATGACTTGGATGAGACTTTCCACATTGCTGACCAAGTCATTGTGCTGGCCAACGGCAAGATTGCCGCACAAGGCACACCTGACGAAGTGCGCCACAGCACCGACCCCTTGGTCAAACAGTTTGTCACCGCAGCGCCGGATGGCCCTGTGCGTTTCCACTACCCAGGCCCAACCGTGGCGCAAGACTTTGGTGTGGAGGGTGAGGCATGAAATTCGTAGCAAACGTCGGTTTTGCAGTGCGAAGCTACTTAGCCGGCTTGGGGTTGGGTGCTCGCTTGTTCATTCGCCTTGTGGGTTTGTTTGGTAGCAATATGCGCCGCTTTGGTTTGGTGCGTGACCAAGTGCATTTCTTGGGCAACTACTCGCTCGCCATCATTGCGGTGTCGGGCTTGTTTGTGGGTTTTGTGCTCAGCTTGCAGGGCTACTACACCTTGCAGCGTTATGGCTCTGCCGAAGCGCTGGGTTTGTTGGTGGCGTTGAGCTTGGTGCGCGAGCTAGGCCCCGTGGTGAGCGCCTTGTTGTTTGCGGGCCGCGCCGGCACATCGCTCACCGCTGAAATTGGTTTGATGAAAGCGGGCGAGCAACTCAGCGCCATGGACATGATGGCTGTTGACCCTGTGCGCCGTATCTTGGGCCCACGCTTTTGGGGCGGCGTCATCGCTTTGCCATTGCTCTCGGCGGTGTTCAGCGCCGTGGGTATTTTGGGCGGCTGGATGGTGGGCGTGTTGATGATTGGCGTGGATGCCGGCTCGTTCTGGAGTCAGATGCAAGGCGGCGTCGACGTGTGGAAAGACGTGGGCAATGGCGTGGTCAAAAGCATCGTGTTCGGTGTGACCGTGACGTTTGTGGCGCTGCTGCAAGGCTATGAAGCACAGCCCACGCCCGAAGGTGTTTCGCGCGCCACGACTAAAACGGTGGTGGTCGCTTCGTTGGCCGTGTTGGGGTTGGACTTCATCCTCACTGCCATGATGTTCAGTATTTGATGAATCGAGGAAGCTATGCAACGCTCCAAAGTTGATGTGTGGGTAGGTTTGTTTGTGCTCTTAGGCGCAGCGGCCATTTTGTTCTTGGCATTGAAGTCGGCCAACCTACTGACTTTGAATTTTCAATCTACGTACACCGTGAGTGGCCGCTTTGACAACATTGGTGGTTTGAAGCGTCAAGCCGCGGTAAAGAGCGCTGGTGTGGTGGTGGGCCGTGTGGAAAACGTCACGTTCGACGACAAAACCTTCCAAGCCACAGTGACCATGAGCATCGAGAGCCGTTACCAATTTCCCAAAGACAGCTCTTTGAAAATTCTCACCAGCGGTTTGTTGGGGGAGCAATACATTGGCATCGAGGCAGGTTCAGAAGCTGATAACTTGGCCAATGGCGATCGTATTCAAGCCACCCAATCGGCCGTGGTGCTGGAAAATCTGATCAGCCAGTTCCTCTACAACAAGGCAGCTGATGGCGCAGACAAGGGTGGTAAGTGATGCTGGATGTGTGTAAACGCGGCTGTGCCTATGCGGCTTTGGTGGCCCTGACGCTACTCAGCACTGGTTGTGCCACAGGCCCTGGCGCCAATCCCAAAGATCCCTTGGAGCCGATGAATCGCAGTGTGTCTAGGTTCAACGATGTCTTGGATGACAACGTGCTCAAGCCTGCTGCCACGGGTTACCGTGATTACACACCGCAGCTCGTGCAAACAGGCATTGGTAATTTCTTTCGCAACTTGGCAGATGTGTTCTCCACCGTGAACAACGGTTTGCAGCTCAAAGGGCGTGAGACAGCGGAGTCGTTGATGCGGGTGGTGGTCAACACCACGCTGGGCATCTACGGTATTTTTGACGTGGCAACTGAAATAGGTTTGCAACGTCACCCTGAAGATTTGGGGCAAACCTTGGGCTATTGGGGCGTGCCAGATGGTCCTTATGTGGTCTTGCCGGTGTTTGGACCGTCTACGTTGCGTGACACCTCGGTCTTGCCATTGGAGTTGTCGACTGATTTGGTGAGCAAGCACGACGATATCGCCGAACGTAATGTGGCTATGGCCGCTCGAATCGTCGACAAGCGCGCCAGTTTGCTGAAGACTTCAGATTTGCTCACGGGTGCTGCTATCGATAAATACAGTTTTACGCGTGATTCGTATCTGCAATTCCGTCGCAATCAGGTGTACGACGGCAATCCACCTGATGACGAGCCATTGGAAGACCCCAGTGCTGAAGCTGCGAAACCGTCAGCCAAGTGACGTCATCGCGCGTTGAAGAAGAATTGAAATTTTGGAGTTTGAAACCATGACCCGCTTTTTGACACGTCGCACACTGGCCGCTTGGGCTTTGGGTGTGTTTGCACTCGGCTTAGGTGGCGCAGCGCAGGCCAGCGACGAAGCCGCAGATGCGTTCATCAAGCGTGTATCGTCAGACATCTTGGAGGCCATCAAGGCAGATAAATCCATTCGTAACGGTGACATCAACAAAATCATCGTGTTGGTAGACCAGCGCGTCATGCCCAATGTCAATTTTTTACGCATGACAGCTTCTGCTGTCGGGCCAGGCTGGCGCCAAGCCACCCCTGAACAGCAAAAGCGACTGCAAGAAGAATTCAAAACCTTGCTGGTGCGTACCTATGCAGGCGCACTGGGACAAGTGAGTGACCAAACTATTTCGGTGAAGCCTTTGCGTGCAGCTGCTGACGACAAGGAAGTTTTGGTGCGCACCGAAGTGCGAGGCAAGGGCGACCCCATTCAGCTCGACTACCGCGTTGAAAAAACAACCGATGGTTCATGGAAGGTTTACAACATGAACGTCATGGGTATTTGGTTGGTTGAGAACTACAAAACCCAGTTTGCCCAAGAAATCAACGCCAAAGGCGTCGATGGCTTGATCGCCAGTTTGGTCGATCGCAACAAGGCCAACGCTCGCGCGTCCAAATAAGCCATGACATCTGCCGCCTACACTTCAGTTGCATTGCCTGCAGTGCTGATGCAGGCGCAAGCGCAAGCTGTGACTGATGAATTAGCGCCTTTGCTCAGTGCTTGTGTGTCCGATGGAGGAGAGGCGGTGTTGAATGCGTCGGCTTTGACTCAGTTCGATTCATCCGCTTTGGCCGTGATCTTGGCCTGTCGGCGGGCGGTGTTGGCGCGTGGTGCAAAGCTGCGCATTGTGGGGTTGCCCGAGCGTGCGCAAACCTTGGCTAAGGTTTACGGGCTCAGCACTTTGCTGGACTAAGTCAGGGTCTTGGTAAAGCCTTAAAATCTAAGGCTACTCATGCCCGCTATCTCTTTTCAATCCGTCTCCAAAATATTCCAAACCGCCCGAGGTCCGTTTCAGGCTTTGGACGGCGTGCGCTTTGATGTCCAAAAAGGCGAGTTCTTTGGCCTCTTGGGCCCCAACGGCGCGGGGAAAACCACGCTCATCAGCATCTTGGCAGGGTTGGCCAAAGCTACATCAGGTTCTGTGCTGGTGCATGGCGTCGACGTGACCAACCAATCTGCAGAGGCGCGCCGCATGTTGGGCGTGGTGCCGCAAGAGCTGGTGTTCGACCCATTTTTCAATGTGCGTGAAGCACTCAAGTTTCAGTCGGGCTACTTTGGCATTCAGCACAACGACGACTGGATTGATGAGTTGCTCCATAGCCTCGGTCTCTCCGACAAAGCCAATCACAACATGCGCCAACTCTCAGGCGGCATGAAGCGCCGCATGTTGGTGGCGCAGGCCTTGGTGCACAAGCCCCCCGTCATCGTGCTCGACGAGCCCACGGCCGGTGTGGACGTGGAGCTGCGCCAAACGCTGTGGCAGTTCATTGCCAAACTCAACCGCGAGGGCAGCACCGTGTTGCTGACCACGCACTACCTCGAAGAAGCTGAGGCCTTGTGCAGCCGCATCGCCATGCTCAAGCAAGGCAAGGTGGTGGCGCTCGACAGCACCTCGGCCTTGCTCAAGGCCGCATCCAGCAGCGTGCTGCGCTTCAAGCTCGATGGCGAGCTGCCTGCGGCGCTGGCCGCGCAAGCCCGTGTGATTGGCCGCATCGTGCAGCTGCCTGCCAACGATGCTACCGACATTGAACGCCATTTGGCCGCGGTGCGCGAAGCCGGCTTGCAAGCCCAAGATGTGGAAATTCGCAAAGCCGATTTAGAAGACGTGTTCCTCGATGTGATGCAACACGCCAGCGGAGGCCAAGCATGATGAACGGCTGGACCGCTCTGTTTTACAAAGAAGTGCTGCGCTTTTGGAAAGTCAGTTTCCAAACCGTGGCGGCGCCCGTGCTCACGGCAGTGATGTACCTGATGATTTTTGGCCACGTACTCGAAGAGCATGTGCAGGTGTTTGAGGGTGTGAGCTACACCGCGTTTCTTATTCCTGGCTTGGTGATGATGAGCGTGTTGCAAAACGCGTTTGCCAACAGCTCGTCGTCCATGGTGCAAAGCAAGATCATGGGCAACTTGGTGTTTTTGCTGCTCACGCCGCTCTCGCACTGGCATTGGTTTTTTGCCTATGCGCTCTCGGCGATGGTGCGCGGCCTCATTGTGGGGGCGGGTGTGTTTTTGGCGGGCGTGCTGTTTGTGTGGCAGTCGTCGGTGCTGAATTTTTCGCTCATGCCCGTGCAGCCCTTGTGGGTCATCACCTTTGCGGTGCTGGGCGCGTTCATGCTCGGCTCGCTCGGGCTCATTGCGGGTTTGTGGGCCGATAAGTTTGACCAAATGGCCGCGTTTCAAAACTTCATCATCATGCCCATGACGTTTTTGAGCGGCGTGTTTTATTCCATCCATTCCTTGCCTGCGTTTTGGCAAGGTGTGAGCCACCTCAATCCCTTCTTCTACATGATCGACGGTTTCCGTTTTGGCTTCTTTGGCCAAAGCGATGTATCGCCTTGGTTGAGTTTGGGTGTGGTGGGTGTGTGCGCGTTGTTGGTGTCGGCCGTGGCCGTGAACTTGCTGCGCACGGGTTACAAAATTCGAGGATAACTATGACTGCCGAACAACTACAAGCCATCATTGCCGCAGGTCTGTCCTGCGAGCATTTGCACGTCGAGGGCGATGGCCGCCATTGGTACGCCACTTTGGTGTCCGCCGAGTTTGAAGGCAAGCGTCTCATTCAACGCCACCAGCGTGTGTACGCCACCTTGGGCGACAAAATCAAAACCGACGAGGTGCATGCCTTGTCCATGAAAACCTACACGCCTAGCGAATGGCAGGCCGCAGCGAACCAAGCCTAAAGAAAGCTCTCAACAGATGGACAAATTACTCGTTCGCGGCGGCCGCACCCTTAACGGTGAAGTGCTGATTTCTGGCGCTAAAAATGCGGCCCTGCCCGAGCTGTGCGCAGCCTTGTTGACAGACCAGCCCGTCATCTTGCAAAACGTGCCGCAGTTGCAAGACGTGGCCACCATGCTCAAGCTCATCCGCAACATGGGCGTGACGGCCGAGCGTGCAGACGACGGCACAGTCAGCTTAGATGCCGGCGGTTTGAATAACCCCGAAGCACCTTATGAGTTGGTCAAAACCATGCGCGCTTCGGTGCTCGCACTCGGTCCCTTGCTGGCGCGCTTTGGCAAAGCCAAGGTGTCTCTGCCCGGTGGTTGCGCCATTGGCTCACGCCCTGTGGACCAACACATCAAAGGCTTGCAAGCCATGGGTGCAGTCATTGATGTAGAGCACGGCTACATGGTGGCGCACTTGCCCGCAGGTCGCACACGCTTGCACGGCGCACGCATTGCTACCGACATGGTGACCGTGACCGGAACTGAAAACTTCCTCATGGCCGCAGCTTTGGCCGAGGGCGAAACCGTGCTCGAAAACGCGGCGCAAGAACCCGAGATTCCCGACTTGGCCGAAATGCTCATTGCCATGGGCGCGAAGATTGAAGGCCACGGCACCAGCCGCATTCACATTCAGGGTGTGGATCGCTTGCACGGGTGCACCCACAAAGTGGTGGCTGACCGCATTGAAGCTGGCACCTTCTTGTGCGCCGTGGCAGCCACGGGTGGCGATGTGTTTTTGCGCCACGCCCGCGCCGATCATTTGGACGCGGTCATCGACAAGCTGCGTGATGCAGGTGTCACCATCACCGCCAACGACCAAGGCATTCGCGTGCAAAGCACCGCGCCTGCGTATGCGCACCTCAAAGCGCAAAACTTCCGCACCACCGAGTACCCAGGTTTTCCCACCGACATGCAAGCGCAGTTTATGGCTTTGAACGCCATTTCCCAAGGCGCTTCCAAGGTGACCGAAACTATTTTTGAAAACCGCTTCATGCACGTGAACGAGTTGGTGCGCTTGGGCGCTCACATTCAAATTGACGGCAAAGTGGCGGTGATTGAAGGCGTCAAGCAACTCTCAGGCGCGACCGTCATGGCCACCGATTTGCGTGCCTCGGCTTCGCTGGTGATTGCAGGCCTGGTCGCCGACGGCGAAACCTTGGTGGATCGCATCTATCACCTCGACCGTGGTTACGACAAGATGGAAGCCAAGCTGCGCGCGATTGGCGCTGACATTGAAAGAGTTAAATAAATGATCACACTCGCGCTCTCCAAAGGTCGCATCTTTGACGAAACCATGCCGCTGCTCAAGGCCGCTGGCATTGAGGTGCTCGAAGATCCAGAGAAATCTCGCAAGCTCATCTTGCCTACCAACCAGCCCGATGTGCGCGTGGTGTTGGTGCGTGCGTCTGACGTGCCCACCTATGTGCAATACGGCGGTGCTGATTTGGGCGTGACTGGCCTTGATACATTGATCGAACATGGGACGGATGGCCTCTATCAACCCCTCGATTTGCAAATCGCCAAATGCCGCATGAGCGTGGCGGTGCGTTCTGATTTCGACTACGCAGCCATGGTCAAACAAGGCGCGCGTTTGAAGGTCGCGACCAAGTACACCACCATCGCCCGCGACTTCTTCGCCACCAAAGGCGTGCACGTCGATTTGGTCAAGCTCTATGGCTCCATGGAGCTCGCGCCGCTCACTGGTTTGGCCGACGCCATTGTGGACTTGGTGTCCACCGGCAACACGCTCAAAGCCAACCATTTGGTGGAAGTCGAGCGCATCATGGACATCAGCTCGCGCTTGGTGGTCAACCAAGCTGCGCTCAAGATGAAGCAAGCCCCGATTCGCCGCATCATCGATGCGTTTTCTGCCGCGCTTGCCAAATAAACCTTTCACCACACACGTACACAAGATGGCCAAACCGCTTCGTCTCTCGACCACCAGCCCCACCTTTGAAGCCGACTTCAAAGCGCGTCTGCATTGGTCTGCCGACACCGATGCCGCCATCGAGCAACGCGTGGCCGACATCTTGGCCGATGTGGAAAAGCGTGGCGATGCCGCCGTGCTCGAATACACCGAGCGCTTTGACGGTCTCAAAGCCGGCAGCATGAGCGCGTTGGAGCTGACACAAGTTGAATTGAAAGCCGCGTTCGAGGGCTTGCCCGCCGAACAGCGCGACGCCTTGCAAGCCGCCGCTGCACGCGTGCGCAGCTACCACGAGGCACAAAAGAAAGCCAGCGGCGAGAGCTGGACCTACCGCGATGCTGACGGCACGCTGCTCGGTCAAAAAGTCACGCCGCTCGACCGCGTGGGCATTTATGTGCCTGGTGGCAAAGCCGCTTACCCATCGAGCGTGTTGATGAACGCCATTCCCGCGCACGTCGCGGGTGTGGGCGAAATCATCATGGTGGTGCCTACGCCCAAGGGCGAAAAGAACCCGCTCGTCTTGGCTGCTGCGTATGTGGCAGGCGTCACCCGTGCCTTCACCATTGGTGGCGCACAAGCCGTGGCCGCCTTGGCCTATGGCACAGCTACCGTGCCAGCGGTCGACAAAATCACTGGCCCCGGCAACGCCTATGTGGCCTCGGCCAAACGCCGCGTGTTTGGCAAAGTCGGCATCGACATGATTGCAGGCCCCAGCGAAATTTTGGTGCTGGCCGATGGCTCCACCCCCGCCGACTGGGTGGCCATGGATTTGTTCAGTCAAGCCGAGCACGACGAGCTGGCGCAAAGCGTGTTGCTCTGCCCCGATGCGGCTTACATCGAGCGGGTGCAGGCTGAGATTGAACGCTTGCTGCCGCAGATGCCGCGCAAAGACATCATCGAAAAGTCCCTCAATGGCCGTGGCGTGCTCATCCACACCCGCAACATGGAAGAGGCGTGCGCCATCAGCAACCGCATCGCGCCCGAGCACTTGGAGGTGTCGAGCACCGACCCGCACAAGTGGGAGCCGTTGCTCAAGCATGCTGGCGCGATCTTCTTGGGCGCGTACACCAGCGAGAGCTTGGGCGACTACTGCGCTGGCCCCAACCACGTGCTGCCCACCAGCGGCACGGCGCGTTTCAGCTCGCCCTTGGGCGTGTACGACTTCCAAAAGCGCAGCAGCTTGATCGAAGTGAGCGAAGAGGGTGCACAAACGTTGGGCCACATCGCTAGCGTGCTCGCGCATGGCGAGGGTTTGCAAGGCCACGCCATGGCCGCAGAATTTCGCTTGCACAAAAAGAGCTGAAGCGCATGGGCCTCACTGCAGAGGTCGATAGCCAACATGAAAAAGCCCTCGTGACGAGGGCTTTTTCTTTGCGCGTGACGGTCTTAGTGTTTCACCAAAACCTTGAGCGCTGCGACCAACGCTGCGCACTGCTCGGGCGTGCCCACGGTGATGCGCAAGAACTCGTCGATGCGTGGCAGCTTGAAGTGGCGCACGATGATGGCGCGTTCGCGCAAGCCGCTGGCCAGCGCAGCGCCTGCGTGTGCAGGGTGGCGCGCAAAGATGAAGTTGGCCGCTGAAGGCAACACCTCAAAACCCAAGCCTTTCAAGTCGGCCACGAGTTGTTCACGGGTGGCAATGACTTTGGCGCAGCTATCGCGGAAATACGCATCGTCTTCCACTGAAGCCACCGCGCCGGCCAATGCCAAGCGGTCGAGGGGGTAGGAGTTGAAGCTGTTTTTCACGCGCTCCAAACCGTCGATCAACTCGGCTGAACCCACGGCGTAGCCCACGCGCAAGCCTGCGAGGGAGCGGCTCTTGGAGAAGGTGTGGCACACCAGCAAGTTGGGGTAGCGGTTGACCAAGCTCACCGCGCTTTCGGCGCCAAAGTCCACATAGGCTTCGTCAATCAACACCACCGCTTGCGGGTTGCCCGCCACGATGCGCTCGACCTCGGCCAGCGACAAGGGGCAGCCTGTGGGCGCATTGGGGTTGGGGAAGATGATGGCGCCTGCGGCTTGGCCGTCGTGTGGCAGATAGTCTTCGACGCGTAGCTGGAAGTCCTCGGCCAGCGGGATGGTGCGGTAGTCCACGCCATACAAACCGCAGTACACGGGGTAAAAGCTGTAGGTGATGTCGGGGAACCACAAGCCGCCGGGGCGGTTGAGCAGCGCCATGAAAGCGTGGGCCAGCACTTCGTCTGAGCCATTGCCCACAAACACTTGATTGGCTTGGACGCCGTGGTGGCGAGCCAGCGCGGCTTTGAGTGCGTCGGCGTTGGGGTCGGGGTACAGGCGCAGGCTGTCGTTGGTGGCGGCGCGAATGGCTTCGAGCGCGCGGGGGGATGGGCCAAACGGATGCTCGTTGGTGTTGAGTTTGACCAAGTTGTCCATCTTGGGCTGCTCGCCCGGTACATAAGGGGTCAGGCTGTGAACCACAGCGCTCCAGTATTGGCTCATGGGTGTAGGGTGTGAGAGGTCGTTGCAAGCCCCAATTCATGCGGCTTGGCGGGGTGTCGATGGTATCATGTCACCCTCTAGAACCACTGGTTGAAAGCGTTTCATGCGCCAAGCCGAAATCACTCGCAATACCAACGAAACCCAAATCACCGTCAAGGTTAACCTCGACGGCACGGGTAAAGCCAATCTCTCGACAGGCATTGGTTTCTTTGACCACATGCTCGACCAAATCGCGCGTCACGGTTTGATTGACCTCGACATTCAAGCCAAAGGCGATTTGCACATCGACGGCCACCACACCGTGGAAGATGTGGGCATCACTTTGGGCCAAGCGTTCGCCAAAGCCGTGGGCGACAAAAAAGGCATTCGCCGCTACGGCCACGCCTATGTGCCGCTCGACGAAGCTTTGAGCCGCGTGGTGGTGGATTTCTCTGGTCGTCCAGGTTTGGTCATGCACGTGCCGTTCAAGAGCGGCATGATTGGCGAGTTCGACAGCCAACTCGCTTACGAGTTTTTCCAAGGCTTTGTGAACCACGCCTTGGTTACCCTGCACATCGACAACCTGCGCGGCGAAAACGCGCACCACCAAGCTGAGACCGTGTTCAAAGCCTTTGCCCGCGCACTGCGCTCGGCGCTCGAGCTCGACCCCCGTTCGGCTGGCGTCATTCCCTCCACCAAAGGTAGCCTGTGAGTAACAAAGTTGCCGTGGTCGACTACGGCATGGGCAATCTGCGCTCGGTGGCGCAAGCGGTGATGCACGCCGCTTCGGTGGTCGACCATGCTGAGGTGGTGGTCACGTCTGACCCTCAAGTGGTGCGCGACGCGCATCGCGTGGTCTTGCCCGGCCAAGGTGCGATGCCCGATTGCATGCGCGAGCTGCGTGATTCCGGCATGTTCGACGCCGTGATGGATGCCGCCCACAAAAAGCCCCTGTTTGGTGTGTGCGTGGGCATGCAAATGTTGCTCGACCACAGCGCCGAGGGTGACACACCCAGCCTAGGACTTATCCCCGGCGAGGTGGTGCAGTTTGATTTGGCGGGCCGCACCCAAGCCGATGGCAGCCGCTTTAAGGTGCCGCAAATGGGCTGGAACCAAGTGCAGCCCACACGCCCGCATTTCATGTGGACCGATGTGCCCGCAGGCAGCTACTTCTATTTCGTGCACAGCTTCTACGCCCGACCTGCCAACGAAGCGCACAGCGCAGCGCAAACAGACTACGGCGGTCTTTTTACATGTGCCGTGGCACGCGACAACATTTTTGCGACACAATTTCACCCGGAAAAAAGTGCAGCGCATGGCTTGGCCCTGTACCGCAACTTTTTGCACTGGAACCCTTGAACCTCTGACTCATCATGTATCTCATTCCCGCCATTGACCTCAAAGACGGACACTGCGTGCGCCTCAAACAAGGTGACATGGAGCAATCCACCACCTTCGGCGAAGACCCCGCGCAAATGGCGCTCAACTGGGTGGCCAAGGGTGCGCGTCGCTTGCACTTGGTGGACTTGAACGGTGCGTTTGCTGGCACGCCTCAAAACAAGGCCGCCATCAAAGCCATTTTGAAAGCAGTGGGTCACGATATTCCGGTGCAGTTGGGTGGCGGCATTCGCGACCTCGACACGATTGAAAAATACATCGATGCTGGCTTGCAATACGTCATCATCGGCACCGCCGCCGTGAAAAACCCCGGCTTCTTGCGTGATGCGTGCAGCGCCTTTGGCGGCCACATCATCGTCGGCCTCGATGCCAAAGACGGCAAAGTGGCGACCGACGGTTGGAGCAAGCTCACAGGTCACGACGTGGCCGACCTCGGCAAGAAGTATGAAGACTACGGTGTCGAGTCCATCATCTACACCGACATTGGCCGCGATGGCATGCTGACAGGCATCAACATTGACGCCACCGTCAAGCTGGCCCAAGCCGTGTCTATCCCGATCATCGCCTCGGGCGGCTTGTCCAACATGGCCGACATTGAGCAACTCTGCGCCGTCGAAGACGAAGGCGTCGAGGGCGTCATTTGTGGCCGTGCCATCTACAGCGGCGACTTGGACTTCCAAGCGGCGCAAGCACGTGCGGATGAATTGAACGGCTAAATGCCTAGAGCGCCCTTTGTGGCGCTTTGGGCGATGCGAACCACACGTTTTACTTTGATCGCGCTATGCCCACCCTCAGCTCTGTGAATTTTCAAGGCTTGCCTTGCCACCAACTGGCTTTGCCCAACGGCGACAGCGTGCTGGTGGCCGAGCAGGGCGCGCATGTGTTGTCGTGGGTGGCGCAAGGGCGCGAACGCATGTTCTTGAGTCCTGCCAACAAATGGGATGGCCGCAGCGCCATTCGCGGAGGTGTGCCCGTGTGCTGGCCTCAGTTCAACATGCGCGGCACCTTGCCCAAGCATGGCTTTGCCCGTAACAGCCAGTGGCAGTTGGTCGGCTCTGAGCTTCACGCAGCCGCCTCACAAATCACTTTTGAATGGCGCAGCAGCAATGAAACACGCGATGTTTGGCCGCAAGACTTTGTGGTGCAACTGAGCGTGCATCTCTCGGCTGGCAGCTTGCAACTCGACTTGCAGGTAAACAACACCGACACGCAAGCCTTGCAGTTCACAGGCGCGTTGCATACCTATTTCGCGGTAGATGACATAGACCTCACCGACTTGCAAGGCTTGGGTGGTCTCGAAGAATGGGACGCCGTGGCCGATGTACACGGCATGGCCGACGACGTGCTGTACTTCGATGGCGAGTTTGACCGTGTCTACACCGCATCGACGCAGCCCTTGCGCCTGCAAGACGGCCAAGGCAGTTTGCTGATTGAACAAAGCCCCACTTGGGCCAACACCGTGGTGTGGAACCCTGGTGAAGGCAAATGCGCCGGCCTGGCTGACATGCCCCGCGATGGCTTTGCCCACATGTTGTGCGTCGAAGCCGCGCAGGTCTACACACCCGTGCAAGTGCCAGCAGGCGGCCAATGGTCGGGCTGGCAACGTTTGACGGTTTCTTGAAATTGAATGTGAATTTTTATGCTGGCTAAGCGCATCATCCCTTGCTTGGACGTGACCGGTGGTCGCGTGGTCAAAGGCGTCAACTTTGTGGAGCTGCGCGACGCAGGTGACCCCGTAGAAATTGCCGCACGCTACAACGACCAAGGCGCTGACGAGCTCACCTTCTTGGACATCACCGCCACCAGCGACGCCCGCGATGTGATTCTTCACATCATTGAAGCCGTGGCCAGCCAAGTGTTCATCCCTCTCACCGTGGGCGGTGGTGTGCGCACCGTCGACGACGTGCGCCGCATGCTCAACGCTGGCGCTGACAAAGTGAGCTTTAACTCAGCCGCCATTGCCAACCCTCAAGTCATTCGCGATGCGTCGGCCAAATACGGCGCGCAGTGCATCGTCGTGGCCATCGACGCCAAACGTCGCACCGCAGAAGACGAACAACGCGTGGGCGCCAACGGCTTGCCCGTCGGTCCCGGCTGGGATGTGTTCAGCCACGGTGGCCGTAAAAACGTGGGCTTAGATGCTGTGGCATGGGCCAAACAAATGGCCGACTACGGCGCAGGCGAAATCTTGCTCACCAGCATGGACCGCGACGGCACAAAGAGCGGCTTTGACTTGCAGCTCACCCGCGCTGTGTCCGACCTCGTGCCCGTGCCTGTGATTGCATCAGGCGGCGTGGGCAACCTAGACCACTTGGCCGATGGTGTGCAACAAGGCGGCGCTGACGCCGTGCTGGCCGCGAGCATCTTTCACTACGGCGAGTACACCGTGCAGCAGGCGAAAGAGCGGATGCGGAAGCGTGGGATTCCGGTACGGCTGTAATAGTTCGGGCACCTGCAATGTAGAAGCGCTATGTTTTTGTATTTTGTAAATCTCAATAGGTATATTTATTGATATTTTTAAAGTTATAGTATCTATATTGAATACACTTACGCAATGGATTCAACGCATGGACTACCAGAGGTGAGCCAATGATGTTGCTGAATTTTTCGCATAGCGTGCAGCCATGTTATTCAGTAGACGTCAGCTCGTTTACTTTAAAGTTAGATTGCATAAATTGCCGCAACGTATGGACAGTAACAATGATGCGCCGAAGCCTACCTGCTTCGTCATTCAAGCTTTCGACAATGGAAAGTACGATCGTCGGTATCTCGAGACAGTTAAACCTGCACTTGAGAAGGCTGGAGTGGACCCACAGCGCGCCGACGAGATTCTCGGTTTGAATCCCGTTATTGACAAGATAGAGCGTGCTATCGAGGCAGCCGCTATTTGCATAGCAGAAGTTTCTGAAGACAACCCTAATGTTTGGTTGGAGCTGGGATATGCGTTGGCGATGAATAGGCCAGCGGTAATCTTGTGCGATAAAGCTGTTAGGACGCGGCTTCCTTTCGATATTCAGCATCGCCCCGTTATTCTTTATCGTACTGATTCCAAGAGTGGATATGAAGATTTGGAGCGTGACATTGTTCGCTTAGTCAAGAATCAGCTCTCAACGGAGCAGCGAATTTCATCGTCCCTTACCTTAAAGCCAGGCAGCCTAGCGCCTGTTGATCTTGAGAAGTACGAGGTTTCAGTCCTCACACTTGCATTCGCATTTTGGCCGACGCCAGTTGGAAGTATTTCGCATTGGGATCTCGAGCAGAAGCTTAAGGCAGAGGGTTTTAATGATGTGGCGCTTGCCCTTGGAATTACTGGGCTAATGAGGCGCGGTCTGATTCTTGAGCGAATAGTGGAGGAGAGTTCTGGATTCGATACTCAAGACGTTAAGCACTACCAAGTTACGCCAGAAGGAATTCGTTGGGTTGAAGGGCATAGAGACATACTGACGCTTACAGCGCAGAAATCGAAGCGCCTAGGCGCTCGGCCTGTATCTGGTTTCGTTGAAATGGATGATGAAATTCCTTTCTGAAAAGCCCAGTGGAGGTGATATTGATCAACTTGAATTTAGTCCATGCAGATGATGCTGCGGAATACTGAATACCTTGGATATCTTCGGGAACGCCAGGCAAGTACGTCAGTTGGTGCCTCGACTGCGCGTGGAATGGGGCCGAGAGGAACGATTCACGCGGCTCGCACTTTTCTTGGGAAATTGCAGATAGAACGTTTTCACAAGCAGTCTGAGGCCGAGTTTCTGGCAGAGTTGGATAAGGCAACTAATGAACTGAAAGTAAGTCTCCCGAAGGGGGCGCAGACGTGGGGTAGTACCAGAAAGTTTCTTAATATTTTTCTTCGAGGGTGCGCCTATAACAAGTACCTTTCTGCTCACCATAAGTTGCAGTTGATACAGGCTTGGTTAGAAGTGCCACTTGATAGTCATGTTGCGAAGGGACTCAAGCAAATTGCAGGTCGAGGCAAACTGCCTCGTTGGCCTGGGGTTATTCATCTACAGTCTAAAGACAGTGCGCTGTTTCAGAATTTTGCTGCTGAAGTCGCACGTATTGATGGCGTCAATAAGGTGGACCTAGATGTTAAATTTTGGCGTCGCGTAAGCTAGCTTCATCATTTCACATAACCACAGCGAGTAGTCTCGTAGATATGCGTAACGAATCGTTAGTCAGTGCAACTACGAGGACAGTCGCAATTGGGTGATACACCTCGTCGGTTTCGTAAAACAATCTATACACATAGAAATGTGGCAAAGCTATGTGATGACAGCTTGCCTTAAGATCACCCCCCTATGAATTGGCTAGACAACATCAAATGGGACGACAAGGGGCTGGTGCCCGTGATTGCCCAAGAAAAAGACAGCGGCGACGTGCTGATGTTTGCGTGGATGAACCGCGAGGCGTTGCAAAAAACGGCTGAGCTCAAGCGTGCTGTGTATTTCAGCCGCTCACGCAACAAGCTGTGGTTCAAGGGCGAGGAGTCGGGCCATGTGCAAACGGTGCACGACATTCGCATGGATTGCGACAACGACGTGGTGTTGCTCAAGGTGACTCAAGAGGGGCACACGCCCGGCATTGCCTGTCATACTGGCCGCCATAGCTGTTTTTATCAGCGCTTAGAAGGTGACGCATGGCATGCCTGCGAGCCTGTGCTGAAAGACCCCGAATCGATTTACAAGTGAACGTCATGACTAACCAAGACATTCTTGACCGCCTCGCGGCTGTGGTGGAAAGCCGTAAGCCCGCCAACGGTGGCGACCCCGAAAAAAGCTATGTGGCTCGCCTGCTGCACAAAGGGCCCGATGCCTTTTTGAAGAAGATTGGCGAAGAGGCCACCGAAACCGTGATGGCCGCCAAAGATGTGGACCACGGCGGTGACGCCTCTAAGCTAGTGTACGAAGTGGCCGACCTGTGGTTCCACAGCATGATTGCTTTGGCGCACTATGGCCTCACACCCGCCGACGTGGTGAACGAGTTGGCGCGCCGCGAAGGTTTGAGCGGCTTGGAAGAAAAAGCTTTGCGCAAAGCGCAAGCCCGCGAAGCGGCAGGGGAGTGATGAGCGTGACAGACGAGAACTGCATTTTTTGCAAAATCATTGCGGGCAAGATTCCCTCGCGCAAGGTGTATGAAGACGAGGAGTTGTTTGCGTTTCACGACATCAACCCTTGGGCGCCTGTACATTTTTTGATCATCCCTAAGTTGCACATTCCATCGGTGGCACATGCCACGTCAGAGCATGAGGGCTTGCTGGGCCGCATGATGTTGCTGGCGCCTAAGCTGGCTTTGCAAGAGGGGTGCAACCCTTACCCCGAAGGCGGGTTTCGTATCGTGACCAATACGGGCGCGGAAGGTGGGCAAGAAGTCCACCACATGCACTGGCATGTCATGGGGGGACCCCGCCCATGGCTGCGCGGCTGATTAGAATTGACTGAGTAAATTTAGGAGTTCCACATGGGTTCGTTTTCAATTTGGCATTGGCTGATCGTGTTGCTGATCGTCATCATGGTGTTCGGTACCAAGAAGCTCAAGAACTTGGGCTCTGACTTGGGCGGCGCTGTGAAGGGCTTCAAAGACGGCATGAAAGACGGCAGCGCGCCTGCGGAAGACAAGCCAGCCGCGCCTGCTGCCGCTGTGTCTGCCGACAAAAACACCATCGACGTTGAAGTCAAAAACAAGTCTTAATTGCTGTTGATCGCTCGCTTTGTTTGATCTCGACTTTTCCAAAATCGCGGTGGTTAGCGCGGTGGCCTTGGTGGTCATCGGGCCTGAGCGCCTGCCAGGTGTGGCTCGCACATTGGGCACGATGATTGGCAAAGCCAAGCGTTATGTGTCGGATGTCAAGGCTGAGGTCAACCGCACGATGGAGCTCGAAGAGCTCAAGAAGATGAAAGAGACGATGGAGTCTGCGGCCCGTGATGTGGAGCACTCCGTTCAAACCACGGCCAGCGATTTTGAAAAAGACTGGGCCGAGACCACGGCGGGTTTGTCGTCTGACCATTACGAGCCGTTGGCCCCGCCGCCACCGACGTATGAAAACCCAGGCAAGAAATGGCGTCTCAAGCGAGGCGCTGTGCCGCATTGGTACAAGGCCCGTCAAGGTGTGCGCACCAAAGCGCTATCTGGCGCAGCCCGTGTGGCGCGTTTTCGCCCTGTGAAGCGTTCTGAACATGTCTGATCACTCCCCCCAAGACGAACTAGCTGGCACCGAGCAGCCGTTTGTGCAGCATTTGATTGAGCTGCGTGACCGTTTGGTCAAAGCCACGATTGCCGTGTTGGTGGCGGGTGCTGCCTTGGCCATCTATCCCGGCCCCGCTGAGTTGTACGACTTGCTGGCTGCGCCCTTGGTGGCACAGCTGCCAGAGGGCGGGCACTTGATTGCCACGTCAGTCATTTCGCCTTTTTTGGTGCCGTTGAAAATTTTGTTGATGACGGCATTCTTGATGGCGCTACCCGTGGTGCTCTACCAAGTGTGGGCATTTGTGGCGCCTGGTTTGTATTCGCACGAAAAGAAATTGGTGCTGCCTTTGGTGGTGTCGAGCACCGTCTTGTTTATGGTGGGTGTGGCGTTTTGCTACTTCTTCGTGTTCGGCCAAGTGTTCAAGTTCATCCAAAGTTTTGCGCCCAAAAGCATCATGGCTGCGCCTGACATCGAGGCGTATTTGGGCTTTGTCATCAGCATGTTCATCGCCTTTGGCTTGGCGTTTGAAGTGCCCATCGTGGTGATTGTGTTGGCCCGCATGGGGGTGGTGACGGTGGAGAAGCTCAAAGACTTCCGCTCGTACTTCATCGTGTTGGCCTTCATCATTGCGGCCATCGTGACGCCGCCCGATGTGGTGTCGCAGCTGGCGCTGGCGATTCCCATGTGCATCTTGTATGAGATTGGCATTTGGGCCGCGCAACTCTTCATCAAACACACGCAAGCGCCTGACGCCGAATAAGCGAAACGCAAACAGACCATGAAACGTCAATGGTTGTTGTTCTCTCAAGTGGTCACTGTGTTGGTGGCCATCTGGTTTGTGTTGGTCACCTTAAAGCCCGAGTGGGTGAACTCACGATCTTCGGCAGTGACTTCTGGTGTGACGCTGATTGAAGCCGCTCCTAACGCTTCTGGCACAACCATGCCCGGTAGCTACAGCCCGGCTGCCAAATTGGCTTCGCCTGCCGTGGTGAGCATCGCCACCACGCAAGCCATTGCTCCCGCTCATCCTTTGCAAAACGATCCGTGGTTTCGCTTCTTTTACGGTGACCGTGAAGACGAACCGCCACAGCAAGGTTTGGGCAGTGGCGTTATCGTCAGCCCTGAGGGCTACATCCTCACCAACAACCATGTGATTGAAGGCGCGGCCGAAATTCAAGTCACGCTCAGCGATAGCCGCCGTACCACTGCGCAATTGATTGGTGCGGACCCCGATACAGACCTCGCGATCTTGCGCATCAAACTTGACCGCTTGCCCGTCATCACATTGGGTAACTCAGACACGGCGCAAGTGGGGGACCGCGTGCTGGCCATTGGCAATCCGTTTGGCGTGGGGCAAACCGTGACGAGCGGCATTGTGTCTGCCTTAGGCCGCAACCAGCTGGGCATCAATACGTTTGAGAACTTCATCCAAACCGATGCCGCCATCAACCCCGGCAATTCAGGTGGTGCGTTGGTAGATGTGAACGGTAATTTGATTGGTATCAACACAGCGATCTATTCGCGCTCCGGCGGCAACATGGGCATTGGCTTTGCCATTCCTGTGTCGACAGCTCGCCAAGTGTTGGAAGGCATCGTGCGCGATGGGCAAGTGGTGCGCGGCTGGGTGGGTATTGAGCCGATGGAACTCACGGCTGAATTGGCAGAGACGTTTGGTTTGAAGCAAACCGAAGGCGTGATCGTCACGGGGGTGTTGCAAAGCGGGCCTGCGGCCAACGCGGGGCTGCGTCCCGGTGACTTGCTGCTGAAAGTGGCGGGACAGCCTGTGAAAAATGTGGGTGAGTTGTTGACGCAAATTGCAGCGCTTACGCCTGGTAAGCCTGCCAAGCTCGAAGTTGTGCGGCGTAACCAAACCGTCACGCTCGATGTAACGCCCGCGCAACGCCCTAAACCTAAGATCCAAAAGTAAGGCCGCACGATGAGCCAAACCGCCACCCGCCAAGCTTTGCTGAATGCCTGCAACGACTTGCTGCAGCCTGCGCGTTTCAAAGACTATGGCCCCAATGGATTGCAAGTCGAAGGTGCAGACACTGTTCGCCACATCGTGTCGGGCGTGACCGCCAGCCGCGCATTGATAGAGGCTGCGATTGAGGCCAAGGCCGATGCCATCTTTGTGCACCACGGTTTGTTTTGGCGCGGTCAAGACGGCACGGTGACGGGCTGGATGAAACAACGCTTGCAGTTGCTACTGGCGCACAACATCAACTTGTTGGCCTACCACTTGCCGCTCGATGCACACCCCGAGTTGGGCAACAACGCGCAGCTAGGCAAACGTTTGGGCCTGCAAGTGCAAGGTGCGTTTGGTGAACAAGATTTAGGGCTGTGGGGCACACATGCCGACGGCCAAGCATTTGCCAATGTGAATGCGTTGGCTGCTGTGGTGTCTACAGCCTTGCAACGCGAGCCTGTGGTGGTGCAAACGCCTACACGCGAAATTCGCAAAGTGGCGTGGTGCACGGGCGGTGCCCAAAGCTACTTCGAAGCGGCCATTGCAGCGGGTGTGGATGCGTTTATCACAGGTGAAATTTCAGAGCCGCAAGCGCACTTGGCCCGTGAAACCGGCGTGGCGTTTTTGGCCTGTGGTCATCACGCCACCGAGCGTTATGGTGCGCCTGCAGTTGCCGCGCACGTTGCCGAGCAACTGGGTATCACACACCAGTTCATCGAGATTGATAACCCCGCATGACCTTCAAGCCAATGGTCATCACGATGGGCGATGCGGCGGGCATTGGCCCAGAGATCATCGTCAAAGCATTCCGTGATGCACCAGAGCAAATGCAAGGCTGCGTGGTGGTTGGCGATTTGGCGGTAATGCAACGTGCGGCCTTGCTCTTGGCACAGTGCGAGCTGCCCCCGCCCCCCATGCAAATTCAACAGGTGCATGACATCCGAGAGGCTGCGAATATCACCGCGCCTTGCACGATTCCTTTGCTGCAAGTCACGCCGCCTCTTAGCGCTGATCAGTTGCCAGCGTGGGGCAAGGTGAGCGCCACTGCGGGTAAGTTAGCCGCAGACTGCGTGGTGTGGGCTGCTCAAGCTGCGCTGCGCGGCGATGTGTCTGCTGTGGTCACGGCACCTTTGCACAAAGAGGCCTTGCACGCGGCGGGTGTGCCATTTCCGGGGCACACCGAAATGTTGCAAGCCTGTGCTGCCGAGCATGCTGGCGTGGCGGTCGACGATATGCCTGTGCGCATGATGCTGGCCAATCCTGAGCTGAAAACCGTGTTGGTCAGTATCCATGTGTCACTGCGCAAAGCGATAGAAGCTGTGACTGTCGACAATATTTTGCAGACCCTGCGCATCACACATGCCGCCGAGTTGGCTGTGACAGGTCGAGCCCCACACATGGCGGTGGCAGGCTTGAATCCTCATGCCGGTGAGGGTGGATTGATGGGGCGTGAAGAGCTAGACATCATCATTCCTGCGTTGCAGCAAGCGCGTGCAGAAGGCATGTGGGTGAGTGGCCCGTTCGCGCCAGACACCGTGTTCATGCGTGCACGCGCCAAGAACGGCCAAGCGGGTGAGTTTGATGTGGTGATTGCGATGTACCACGACCAAGGTTTGATTCCAGTGAAGTACCTGGGTGTGGAGCAGGGAGTGAATGTGACCTTGGGCCTGCCCTTGGTGCGCACAAGCCCCGATCACGGAACTGCATTTGATGTGGCAGGCATGGCCAACGCGGATGCCTCTAGCTTGTTGGCAGCTGTTGCGATGGCGCAGGCCATGTGCCGCTGATTTTTTACTTTTTGAGGCTGTCGCGAATATCACGCAACAGCAAAATCTCTTCTTTCGTTTCCGCATCGGGGTTGGCATTACCTTTGAGGCGACTGATTTGTTTGATCATTAAGAAAATGATGAAAGCCAAAATCACAAAGTTCACAGCCACGGTGATGAAGTTGCCGTAGGCGAAGACGGGGACCCCAGCTTTTTTCATCGCATCAAGCGTCATGGCGGTGCCTTCAGGCGCATGTCCCAAGACCAAGAAGAAGTTAGAAAAGTCGAGGTGGCCAATAAAGGCTGCCACGATGGGCATGATCAAGTCGTTCACTGCCGAGTCAACAATTTTTCCAAATGCTGCGCCAATGATGACGCCCACGGCCAAATCAATCACATTGCCGCGGATCGCAAATGCCTTGAACTCTTTCAACATATCAACTTCCTTGTGTGTATTAAAGTATTCGAATTATCGCAGTCTTACCCCGAGCTTGCAGTGGAAGCACTTCGAATTAATGAGGCGCATGTGGCGGTCAGCTACAATAAATAGTTAGCCCAACCAGTGATGATTGTTTGAGGAATCCCATGAGTGACACCCCAGTAGACACCAGTAAACGCACGTGGCTGATTGCCTCGACATGCGCCGGTGCAGTCGGTGGTGCAGCAGTTGCTGTGCCCTTCGTTAGTACATTCCAGCCCTCCGAGCGTGCCAAAGCCGCCGGTGCCGCGGTTGAAGTCGATATCTCTGCCCTGAAACCAGGCGAGAAAATGACTGTGGAATGGCGCGGTAAGCCCGTGTGGGTCGTCAAGCGCACGCCTGAGCAAGTCGAGTCTTTGAACAAGACCGAATCTCAATTGGCTGACCCTGCTTCTGATCGCAAGGCTTATCCAATTCCTGCTTACGCGAAGAACCAACACCGCTCGATCAAGCCCGAAATTTTCGTGGCTGTCGGCATCTGTACCCACTTGGGTTGCTCGCCTTCCGATAAATTCCAAACCGGTGCGCAACCTTCGTTGCCAGCTGATTGGCAAGGTGGCTTCTTGTGCCCATGCCACGGTTCGACGTTTGACATTGCAGGTCGCGTGTTCAAAAACAAGCCTGCACCCGATAACCTCGAAATCCCGCCACACATGTATCTGTCTGACACCAAGTTGCTCATTGGTGAAGACAAGAAAGCCTGATAGGACGCACCATGGCTGAATTTAAAGAAATCTCTCCGAACGCCAGCGCTGGCGAAAAACTGCTCAACTGGGTGGACAACCGTTTTCCTTTGACTAAGATGGTCAAAGAACACGTGTCTGAGTACTACGCACCCAAGAACTTCAACTTCTGGTACTTCTTTGGCTCGTTGGCCATGTTGGTGCTGGTGATTCAAATCGTGACCGGTATCTTCTTGGTCATGCACTACAAGCCTGATGCCAACTTGGCATTTGCTTCTGTTGAATACATCATGCGCGACGTGCCATGGGGCTGGTTGATCCGCTACATGCACTCCACTGGCGCTTCTGCGTTCTTCATCGTGGTGTATTTGCACATGTACCGTGGTTTGATCTACGGCTCATACCGCCAGCCACGTGAATTGGTGTGGGTGTTCGGCTGTGCCATTTTCTTGGCATTGATGGCTGAAGCCTTCATGGGTTACTTGTTGCCTTGGGGCCAAATGTCCTACTGGGGCGCACAAGTGATCGTGAACTTGTTTGCTGCTGTGCCTTTCGTGGGCCCCGACTTGGCTTTGCTGATTCGTGGTGACTACGTGGTGAGCGATGCCACTTTGAACCGCTTCTTCAGCTTCCACGTGATCGCTGTGCCACTCGTCCTATTGGGCTTGGTGGTGGCGCACATCATCGCGTTGCACGAAGTGGGTTCTAACAACCCAGACGGCGTCGAAATCAAAGGTCCTAACGCACCGAAAGATGCCAACGGTCATCCACTCGACGGCGTGCCTTTCCACCCTTACTACACCGTGCACGACATCTTGGGCGTGAGCGGCTTCTTGTTGGTGTTCAGCGCTGTGATCTTCTTCGCACCTGAGTTCGGTGGTTACTTCCTCGAATACAACAACTTCATCCCTGCCGATCCATTGAAGACACCGTTGCACATTGCACCTGTGTGGTACTTCACGCCCTTCTATTCGATGTTGCGTGCGATCACCAGCGAAATGATGTACGTCTTGATCGCTTGCGTGTTGGCTGGTGCCTACTTTGGTGCTGTGAAAACCAACTTGCCAAAAGTGCTCAAAGCTGGCGTGGTGGGTGCGGCTGTGTTCGTGTCCTTGCTCATGCTCTCGATCGATGCCAAATTCTGGGGCGTGGTCGTGATGGGTGGTGCTGTTGTGATCTTGTTCTTCTTGCCATGGTTGGACCACTGCGCTGTGAAGTCGATCCGCTACCGTCCTGATTGGCACAAGTACATGTACGGCGTGTTCGTGGTGAACTTCGTTGTCTTGGCTTACTTGGGCGTGCAGCCACCTTCACCTGTTGGTGAGCGTGTGTCTCAACTCGGCACCTTGTTCTACTTTGGCTTCTTCTTGTTGATGCCCATCTGGAGCCGCATCGGTGAGACCAAGCCAGTGCCAGACCGCGTCACTTTCACGCCTCACTGAGATTCACGGAGAACATAACCATGAAAAAAATCATTCTCAGCTTGGCATTGACCCTCGGTGTGGTGGCTGGTGCGCAAGCATCTGGCGACAGCATCGCTTGGGACAAAGCGCCTAACAAAATCAACGATCAAGCCGCCTTGCAAAATGGCGCCAAGATCTTTGTGAACCACTGCTTGAACTGCCACTCAGCCGCTTTCATGCGCTACAACCGTTTGAAAGACATTGGTTTGACTGAGCAACAGATCAAAGACAACTTGTTGTTCACGACTGAAAAAGTCGGCGACACCATGAAATCCAACATTGACCCTAAACAGGCTAAAGAGTGGTTTGGTGCAACGCCTCCTGACTTGACCGTGATCGCACGTTCACGCGCTGGCCACAATGGCACAGGTGCAGACTACCTCTACACCTACATGCGCACGTTCTACCGTGACGAAACCAAAGCCACAGGCTGGAACAACTTGGTGTTCCCGAATGTGGGTATGCCTCACGTGCTGTGGGAACTGCAAGGCGAACGCCGTGCTGTGT
This sequence comes from Limnohabitans sp. MORI2, assembly GCF_027925025.1. Lineage (NCBI taxonomy): Bacteria > Pseudomonadati > Pseudomonadota > Betaproteobacteria > Burkholderiales > Comamonadaceae > Limnohabitans > Limnohabitans sp. MORI2. The sequence goes on along the minus strand of NZ_AP027058.1, from coordinate 2,290,682 downwards.
TCGAGTCACACGACGGTCAACAAGTCTTCAAAGGCTGGGAACAAATCAAGCCAGGCAAGTTGTCTGAAAAAGAGTACGACGAAGCCATGGCTGACCTCGTTGGTTATCTGACATGGATGGCTGAGCCAGCACAAACCACACGTACACGTTTGGGTGTGTTTGTGTTGTTGTTCTTGGCTGGCTTTATGTTCATCGCATGGCGCTTGAATGCTTCCTACTGGAAAGACATCAAGTAATTTGCGCAAATTCGGCAGCGGGCCTTGTGCCCGTTGTCACCTCACGGAGTGACAGGTTTGCCTGCCACTCTTTTTGATTTTTAGGAGCTGCCCATCATGATGGTGCTTTATTCGGGAACCACGTGTCCCTACTCACATCGCTGCCGTTTTGTCTTGTTTGAAAAAGGCATGGATTTTGAAATTCGCGATGTTGATCTTTACAACAAGCCCGAAGATATCAATGTGATGAATCCATACGGTCAAGTGCCAATCTTGGTTGAGCGCGATCTGATCTTGTATGAATCGAACATCATCAACGAGTACATCGATGAGCGTTTTCCACATCCTCAGTTGATGCCTGGTGATCCTGTTGAGCGTGCTCGCGTGCGTCTGTTCTTGTTGAACTTCGAAAAAGAGTTGTTCACACACGTGTCGACATTGGAGTCTCGCGCGGCCAAAGCCAACGACAAAGCGTTGGAAAAAGCACGTGCACACATCCGTGACCGTTTGACTCAGTTGGCCCCCGTGTTCTTGAAAAACAAGTACATGTTGGGTGAGAACTTCTCCATGCTCGATGTGGCCATTGCACCGCTGTTGTGGCGCTTGGATCACTACGGCATCGACTTGTCGAAGAATGCTGCACCTTTGCTCAAATATGCAGAGCGCATCTTCTCTCGTCCTGCCTACATCGAGGCGTTGACGCCTTCTGAAAAGGTCATGCGCAAGTAAGTCGTATGTTGAACGCTCCAGACGCATCTTCAACCCGTCCCTACCTGCTGCGTGCTTTGCACGAGTGGTGCACGGACAGTGGTTTCACGCCTTATGTGGCGGTCTTGGTTGACGAGACTGTGCAAGTGCCGATGGAGTACGTCAAAAACGGTGAGATTGTGTTGAACGTGGGCTATGACGCCACGGCTGGCATGACACTGGGTAATGAATACATTGAATTCAAAGCCCGCTTTGGTGGCGTGCCGCGTGACATCATCATTCCGGTGAATCGTGTGATGGCGATTTATGCCCGTGAAAACGGACAAGGCATGGCTTTCCCCATGAGTGTTGCTTCTGATGCAACGCCAGTGCCTAAAAAATCTTCTCCTGCGCGTCCTGTGTTGAGCGCGGTAGAAACGCCCCATTCCGAAGATGTGCCAGATGATGAGCCACCAACGCCCACATCACCAGCAGGACGTCCAACACTCACGCGTGTGAAATAAGACGAAGAAGTTAGGTTAGAATACTGCCTGCGCCGCTTTAGCTCAGTTGGTAGAGCACCCGCCTTGTAAGCGGTAGGTCGTCAGTTCGAATCCGACAAGCGGCACCAAAATAAAACCCGTTACGCCTTTGGCGTAGCGGGTTTTTCTTTTCGTCGGTGCAATTCCACGTCAGCGCGTCGTGTTGACCTTGACGCGAATGGTGTTCACATCCCAGCCTTTGGTGCGCAAATGCGCGCACAAAGCGGGTAGGGTTTGGCGCAGCTTGGCTGCGACAGCGCTGTTCGGTACCAACAGACACCACACATCGCCTTCTACGCCGCCGGATTGAACCAAAGAACGCAGAGAGGTTGGAAGTAAGGGGGCGATGGCTTTGAGTCGGTTTTGCGTGTCACGCGCTACGGCTGAAAAATGGGCCAAAGTAGGTGCTGAGTCGACCACTTGTTCGACAGTTTGTGATCTGCCACGTACGGACACCTTCGCTCGCGGAGGGGCGTTGTAACCCAAAGCGCGATAGGCAGCTAACGTGTCTGGATGTGGGGTAGAGCGAGTGGCCATGCAGTAATTATGGGGCGGCTGACGGTTAAAATTCTCGGCTTCTATCAAGCCTTACAAAAAGGATTTTGCGACCCTTGTTTTCAGCTGAAAGCAAGACCTTCGCAGTGCTCGCATGGCTCTTTCTTTCCTGACTCATATTTTTGGTAGCCGCAACGAGCGCCTACTCAAGCAATACCGCAAAACTGTCGCGCAGATCAATGCGTTGGAACCTTCGTTGGAGAAGCTCAGCGATGACGCCTTGCGTGGCAAAACTGACGAGTTCAAATCACGCATCGCCCAAGGCGAAACCTTAGATGCATTGCTGCCCGAAGCTTATGCCGTGGTGCGTGAAGCCTCAAAGCGCGTGATGAAAATGCGCCACTTCGATGTGCAGTTGTTAGGCGGTATCGCCTTGCACCAAGGCAAGATTTCTGAAATGCGCACAGGCGAGGGTAAAACCCTCACGGCCACTTTGCCGGTGTACCTCAATGCCCTCACGGGCAACGGTGTGCATGTGGTGACCGTGAACGACTATTTGGCCAGTCGCGATGCCCAGTGGATGGCACGTTTGTACAACTGGCTCGGTTTGTCGGTGGGCATCAATTTGCCGCAAATGCCGCGCGAAGAAAAACAAGCCGCCTACCGTGCTGACATCACCTATGGCACAAACAACGAATACGGCTTTGATTATTTGCGCGACAACATGGTCTATGAAGCCAATGACCGTGTACAACGCAAACTCAACTACGCCATCGTGGACGAGGTGGATTCCATCTTGATCGACGAAGCACGCACACCGCTCATCATCAGCGGTCAAGCAGACGATCACACGGCGCAATATGTGGCCATCAATCGCATCGTGCCCTTGCTCAAGCGTCAAATCGGTGAAGAAGATCCGCGCACAGGCGAGGGCATCATCGAACCCGGTGATTTCACGGTAGATGAAAAAACGCATCAAGTGTTCATGACCGAACAAGGCCATGAAAATGCAGAGCGCATCTTGAGTGCCAATGGCTTGTTGCCAGAGGGTGCGTCCTTGTACGACCCAGCCAACATCAGCTTGATGCACCACCTGTACGCAGCCTTGCGTGCCAACCACTTGTACCACCGCGACCAACACTATGTGGTGCAAAACGGTGAGATCACCATCGTGGATGAGTTCACAGGTCGTTTGATGGCAGGCCGCCGCTGGAGCGATGGCTTGCACCAGGCGGTGGAAGCCAAAGAAGGTGTCGAGATTCAAGCCGAGAACCAAACGCTTGCGTCCATCACCTTCCAAAACTATTTCCGCTTGTACGCCAAGCTCGGCGGTATGACGGGTACGGCAGATACCGAAGCCTACGAATTCCAAGAAATCTACGGCTTGGAAACTGTGGTGATTCCACCCAACCGTGTGAGCAAACGCGAAGACCAATTGGACCGTGTTTACAAAACCACCGCAGAAAAATACAAAGCCGCGATTGACGACATTCGCGAATGCTACGAGCGTGGTCAACCGGTGTTGGTGGGTACCACTTCGATTGAAAATTCAGAGTTGATCTCTGAGATGCTCGACAAGGCCAAGCTGCCGCATCAAGTGTTGAATGCCAAACAGCACGCCAGCGAAGCGACCATCATTGCGCAAGCTGGCCGCGCCAAGATGATCACGATTGCCACGAACATGGCAGGTCGTGGCACGGACATCGTGCTAGGCGGTAACGTTGAAAAAGCCATTGCTGATGTGGAAGCTGACGAATCATTGGACGCTGCTGAGAAGCAAAAGCAAATCGATGCATTGCGTGTGCAGTGGGGTAAAGATCATGAGCAAGTCAAAGCCTTGGGCGGCTTGCGCATCATTGCCACAGAGCGTCACGAATCACGCCGCATTGACAACCAATTGCGTGGTCGCTCGGGTCGTCAAGGTGATCCAGGCTCATCGCGTTTCTATTTGAGCTTGGATGACTCCCTCATGCGCATCTTTGCCGGTGAGCGTGTCAAAGCCATCATGGATCGTTTGAAGATGCCTGAAGGCGAAGCCATTGAAGCTGGCATCGTGACACGCAGCATCGAAAGCGCGCAGCGCAAAGTCGAAGCACGCAACTTTGACATTCGCAAACAATTGCTGGAATACGACGATGTGTCCAACGACCAACGCCGTGTGATTTACCAACAACGCAACGACATCTTGGATGCTGCCGATTTGACCGCTCAAATCGCGAGCTTGCGTGAGGGCGCGTTTACTGATTTGGTGCGTCAGTATGTGCCGGAAGAATCGGTGGAAGAGCAATGGGACATCGTTGGCTTAGAGCGTGCCTTGTTGAATGAGTGGTTGATTGAATTGCCATTGCAAGCGACTGTGCAACAAGCCTCAGCGATCACCGATGAAGAAATTCTTGAGCAAGTGATTGAAGCTGCGCATGCAGCATTCCAAGCCAAACTCGACCGTGTGGGCATTGAGCAGTTCACGCCCTTTATGCGTGTGGTGCTGTTGCAAAACATTGACAGTCATTGGCGCGAGCATTTGGCGGCCTTGGACTATTTGCGCCAAGGCATTCACTTACGAGGCTACGCCCAAAAGCAACCCAAGCAAGAATACAAGCGCGAAGCGTTTGAGTTGTTTGGTCAGTTGCTTGACCTGGTCAAGAATGAAGTCACTCGCGTGTTGATGACGGTTCGTATTGAATCCAATGAACAAATCGAGCAAGCCGCCACGGAGTTGGAAGACCGTGCAGAGAATTTGCACAACGTCACCTACACCGCGCCTGATGAATCCGGTCAAGCGGTGATCACAGCCGACGAGGCCACCTTTGCCGCGCAAATGCCGCCCGTTGGTCGCAACGATCCATGCCCCTGTGGCAGTGGTAAGAAATACAAGCAATGCCACGGTAAGTTGGCTTAAATCAACATGTCAGTTCATCTCAATCCTCCCAATCCCGCTGATTTGCACGCCATTGCAGGTGTGCGCATAGGCGTCACGCAAGCTGGTATTCGCAAAGCAGATCGCAAAGATTTGACGGTTGTGTTGATCGACGAAGGTGCGTCGGTGAGCGGTGTGTTCACGCAAAACCGTTTTTGCGCTGCACCTGTTCAGGTGTGTCGTGAGCATTTGGATGCGGGACAAGGTATTCGCGCCATGGTGGTGAACACGGGTAACGCCAATGCAGGTACGGGTGAAGAAGGCCTCAAACGTGCCCGCGAAACTTGCGTTGCATTGGCCGAAGCTCTGCACATTTCGCCTAACCAAGTGTTGCCGTTTTCAACGGGCGTGATCATGGAGCCTCTGCCGCACGACCGCATCATTGCAGGCATGCCTGCGGCTATTGCAGCCGCTGGTCAAGCGGGCAGTGCGCAGCAATGGGCCGATGCCGCAGAGGGCATCATGACGACTGACACCGTTCCCAAAGCCGCCAGTACGCAAGTGAAAATTGGCGAGGCCACGGTCAGTGTGACTGGTATCAGCAAGGGCGCTGGCATGATTCGCCCGAATATGGCCACCATGTTGGGCTATGTGGCCACCGATGCCTGTGTGGCACCCATGCTGATGAAAGAGCTGTCTTTGGCTTTGGCTGAGGGGTCATTCAACCGCATCACGGTAGATGGTGACACGTCCACCAACGACTCGTTTGTGGTCATTGCCACCAACAAAGCCAACCACGCCCCCATCACCAGTTTGCAAAGTGCAGAGGGCCAAGCCTTGTTGCAAGCGATGTTGCAAGTGGCGCGTCAACTGGCGCAAGCCATCGTGCGCGATGGTGAAGGCGCGACCAAATTCATCACGGTTCGCGTGGAAGGTGGCAACACCAGCGCGGAGTGCCGCCAAGTGGCCTATGCGATTGCACATTCGCCTTTGGTGAAAACTGCTTTCTTCGCCAGTGATCCTAATTTAGGACGCATCTTGGCGGCGGTGGGTTATGCCGGCATCACCGACCTCGATCAAACGGGTATCGATTTGTATTTGGACGATGTGCATGTTGCGATCCAAGGTGGCCGTCACCCTGAGTATCGCGAAGAAGATGGTCAGCGTGTGATGAAGCAATCTGAAATCACCGTGCGTGTGGTTTTGGGTCGAGGCACTGCCAGCGACACTGTGTGGACTTGCGATCTGAGCCACGACTACGTCAGTATCAATGCTGACTACCGAAGCTAATGACAGACACGCTCCACCCCCTTGAACGCTTGGTGCAACGCGCCGAAGCTTTGATGGCTCGCATTGAGCAAGTGCTACCTCAGCCCATGGCTGAGCCTGATTGGTCAGCCAGCGTGGCCTTTCGCTACCGCAAGCGCAACAACGGTCGTGGTGGCTTAGAGCCCGTGCGTCATGTCGCCAAACTTGCTCTGACTGACTTGCAAGAGATCGACGGACAGAAAGAAAAAATTCAGCGCAATACCGAACAGTTTGTGAAGGGCTTGCCTGCCAACAATGTGTTGCTCACGGGTGCGCGTGGCACGGGTAAGTCATCGCTCATCAAGGCTTGCTTGAATGAATATGGCTCCCAAGGCCTGCGTTTGATTGAGGTCGACAAAGACGACCTGACCGACTTGCCCGACATCATCGAGTTGGTGTCTGAGCGCCCCGAAAAATTCATGATTTTTTGTGATGACTTGAGCTTTGAAGATGGCGAGCCAGGCTACAAAGCGCTCAAGTCGATCTTGGATGGCTCCATCGCAGCTGCAACCCCCAATGTGTTGATCTACGCCACCAGCAACCGTCGCCACTTGTTGCCCGAGTACATGAAAGAAAACCTCACTTACACGCACACCGATGATGGTGAGGTGCATCCAGGTGAGGGCGTAGAAGAAAAGATTTCTCTGTCCGAGCGTTTTGGTTTGTGGGTGAGCTTCTACCCGTTTAGCCAAGATGAATACCTTGCCATCGCTGCACAGTGGTTAGCTTCATTTGGCATCAAGCCAGCTGAAATTGAAGCGGCTAAGCCTGAGGCCTTGGTCTGGGCATTAGAGCGTGGCTCGCGTAGCGGTCGTGTGGCGTTTCAGTTTGCACGCGACTACGCGGGCAAACACGCAGCCTAAGGCGATGTCCCACCTAGAAGTGCGCGTGGTCGATGCGGACCAACCGCGATCAGCTGATCGACGTTTGGTTCAAGTGGCGGTAGGTGTGTTGCTGCGTGCTGACAACGCGTTCTTGCTGACGAGTCGCCCAGAGGGCAAAGCTTATGCAGGCTATTGGGAATTTCCGGGGGGGAAGCTCGAAGCAGGTGAAACCGTTGAGCAGGCGTTGCGTCGCGAACTGCAAGAAGAAATTGGCATCACCATTCAAGACTGCACCGTGTGGAAAACCGAGCGCATTGACTATCCACATGCGCTGGTGCAACTGAATTTTTGTCAAGTGACCCAATGGACGGGCGAGCTGCAGATGCTGGAGTCTCAGTCGTTTGCTTGGCAGCAATTGCCTGTTGATGTGAAGCCCGTGTTGCCTGGCACCTTGCCTGTGCTGCAGTGGTTTGCACAAGAGCGCAATTTCACGGGAGCCACACACAGCGATTGAGCTGCGTCAGCGGCTCAGTGCAGCGGCGTATTCTCGAAATCTGCGTCGTCTTGTGGGGTTTCGTCGGGTAACCGGTGTTCTTCGTTGGCCCAAGCGCCTAAGTCAATGTTGCGGCATCGTTCGCCGCAAAAGGGGCGGTATTTGTTGGCAGTCTCGTAGCGGCTAGGGCCGCCACATTGGGGGCATACGACGATGCGAACCTCAGCGTCGTTCATGACTTAAACGCAAAGAGCCATTTCAAAAGGCACATCGTCTGTGCTGTGTTGCAAACGACCGTCACCATCTTGACGCATCATGCGCACCCAAATCATCAAGCGGTTGCCACTGATTTCTGGGATGAAGCCCAACGCAGGATCAATCGCGACACGCATGAGTTGGAACTTGCCTTGTGCCAAAGATTGTTGGAATTGACCGCCCATGGCCATCATTTTTTGCGTTGTGCCCGTGTCGCGCATGAGCGAGAGCAACAGATTCACTGAATCTTTCATGGGTTGGAAGACTTCGAACCAACGCAAGATGTCTGCACGGCGCACATCGGGGCTGAGTTGTTGCCACGCATGGTAAGCAGGCAAATCAAAGCAGCAAGTGCCACCAGGAATAGCCACACGGTTGCGAAGTGCGCTGAGCCACTCGTTGTCGATGATGTTTTGGCCAATCTTACCCACGGGCCCATTCAGACCGGTGAAGCAGTGATCGATGCTGTCGAGCAGTTGTTGTAGTGCTGTTTCGGAAACAGATGGGTTACCGCGCAGTGCACTGAACTGCTGTTTATGACGTTCCAAGTCTTTTAAAACGTCTGATTTCAAATCGGTACGTCCGCCGGCTTCTACCAACTCGAACAACGTGGTAAGCGCAAAGTGGTTGTCCACGGGGTGATCGCGAGAGGTAAGCTCTTCAAAACGCTGAAACAGGTGTTCCAAGCGCAGGTAAGTGCGCACACGTTCGTTGAAGGGATGTTCGTACAGAATCACGCGAAAACGGGTCAGAAATGGACGTTAGTAGTTATGAGGATCATACCCGTTTAGGTGGTGTTTTCTTTAGGTTTAAGTCGGGGCCAGCGGCAGATCGTGCACACAAGCTCGCAACTCATCCAAAGAGATGCCATCGTTGTGAATGGTCCAGTCAGCCGCCGTCAGTTTTTGGGAGCGAGGCGCCTGTGCAGCCATGATCTGTAGAACGGTTTCTCGGCTCAAATCATTGCGAGCCATGACGCGTTGAATTTGTGTTTCGGGTGCACAGTCAACCAGTAAAACGAAGTCGACTTGGGCACGCCAGCGAGACCCCGACTCGATCAGCAAAGGTACGTCAAAAACCAGTGTGCGAGCCCCTTGATCAATGGCTGCTTGTGTTTGACGCTGTGTTTCCAAGGCCACTAAAGGATGAATGATGGACTCGAGTGTTTGTTTGGCTGTTGAATCACCGAACACACGGTCTCGCATGCGCTCACGGTCAAGCGTGCCCTCAATGGTGATGAAGTTTGCGCCGAAGGTCTTGGCGATTGCAGGAAGTGCTGCACCGCCTTTCGCTGTGGTTTGGCGAGAGATGGCGTCCGCATCGATGACTGTGGCACCTCGTTTAGCAAGCATCTGAGCCACTGTGCTTTTGCCGCTGCCAATGCCGCCAGTTAAACCGATGCGAAGAAGAGGAGGCGTGAGAGTCATGTTGCAAGTCTATGCAAAAAATCACCAATTCATCCACATGGCAATCGGCTCAATGCCAATGACAGCCACAACAACGCCTCCTATGGCCAAGAAAGGTCCAAACGGCACATGCCCTTCTTCAGTTAAACGTTGGTTCGATTGGAGCCATAGCCCGACCATCGCACCGCTGACGCTGGCCAAAATAACGACGGGCAGCAAGGCCAGTGGCCCAAGCCATGCGCCAAGACCTGCCAAGAGTTTGAAGTCGCCTGCGCCCATCCCGTGCTTGCCGGTGATACGTCTAAACGCAGTGGCGACACTCCACAGTGAAACATAGCCTGTGGCAGCGCCCCAAACAGCCTGTGTCACTTCTAGTTGAGTCCATCCGAATGAGGCAGCGAGGAGTCCGAGCCAAACCAAGGCTTGCGTGAGCACATCGGGTAGGAGTTGTGTTTGCCAGTCGATGGCGGAGGCGGCTAGCAGCAGCGTGAAGCAAACGGCCCAAGCAAAGCCTGCGGCATGGCAGCCTTTCCATCCTATGCACATCAACCAAATCAGAGCAGTTGTGATTTCGATAAGGGGATATCGCCAAGAAATGCGTTCTTGGCAAAAACCACAACGTCCTTTGAGCCAAAGGTAACTCACCACGGGGATGTTGTGCCACGCTTTAAGTGTTGAGTCGCAATGCGGACAGTGTGATGCTGGCCAGCACAAGTCATAGCGCAACGAAGGGGACGTGTTTTGGTCCGCGGACAAGATCATGCGAGGAAGTCGGTGGATAAGTACATTGACAAAACTCCCGAAGAGCAATCCCAGCACAGCAGTCAGGATATTGCACGCTGTCATACCACTTGTCCCAGCTGAAAAATTGGAAGATACAAAGCCATGACTAATCCACCGATCAACACACCCAACACCACCATGATGAAGGGTTCTAAGAGTGTAGACAGTCGAGCGACTGTGTGTTCTACCTCTTGTTCGTAATGTTCTGCAGTTTTTTCTAGCATCTGTTCTAGTGCACCTGCTTCTTCGCCAATGGCACACATTTGAATCAACATCTGTGGAAACAAGCCTTGCGAATTGTCAAGTGCATGAGACAGGCGCTCTCCTTGAATGAGTCGCGCCTGAATCTCCCGAGTGGCATTTTGAAACAGCAAGTGTCCTGTCACGCCTTGTGCGGCATCAAGTGCTTCTGTCAGAGGGATGCCTGCTGCAAACAATGTGGCTAATGTTCGACTCCATCGTGCGGTGCAGGCGTGGCGTGTCAATGGCCCAGCGACCGGTAACTGTAAGAGTCGTTTGTGTAGGGTGTATTGCCATGTGGGATGTGTGGCAAGCATGCGTTTGAAGCCAATGCTTGCCACTAATAAAAATAAGAATAGACCAATGCCATGGTCTTGCAAGGCTTGACTCATGCTGATCACAGCCTGAGTTAACCACGGGAGTTCAGCTCCAAAAGAAGAAAAGATATTTTGAAAGGCAGGCACCACAAACCACAAAATCAAAACCAGCACGCCCACTGCAATACTCAATACCGCCACAGGGTAGACCAAGGCGGAACGAATGTTGGCATGCAATGCGTTTGATTTTTCAAGATGGATGGCTAAACGCAACAGCATGGTGTCGAGCATGCCAGTTAATTCGCCTACAGCCACTAAGTTGCAATACAAGGCATCGAATTCTGAATGTTGACGTAACGCCAAATTCAAGGCTGCGCCACCTTCGATTTGCGTGCGTAGACTTCGCAAAGTCTGAGCCAAGGCGGTGTTACTTTCGCTGCGTTCCAAAATGTCAAGGGCTTGCAGCAAAGGTACGCCAGCATGAAGCAATGTCGCCAACTGTCGTGTGAGTTGGGTGACATCACGTACAGAAACTTTCTTCGAGTGTCGAATGCGTAACCACGAGGGGATGTGCAGCTGCTTGCTGATACTTTTGGCACGAATGCGTTGTTGCCTAAGAAAAAACCGTACTTCTTCTGAGCTGTGGGCTTCAAAAGTACCTCTTACGGATTGGCCCTTACGGTCGATGCCTCGCCATACGTAGTGATGTTTAGTCATGGTGCGTCAGCGCCATGATTTCTTCCATGGATGTGAGGCCTTGCATGACCTTGACCCACCCTGCTTGGCGCAGTGTCCGTACACCTTCATGCGTGGCTTGAGCAGCCAAGGCGTGAGTATCACTGTCTCGCATGATCAGTGCTTGCATCTCATGGCTGATCGGAAGAACCTGATAAATGCCAATACGTCCTTTGTAACCTTGGTCACACAATGCGCAACCTATGGCTTTGTGTGGCATCGCTTGCGAGCGCAGAGCCGCTGGGATCGTTCGCAGATCTTGGTCATTTAAATTACTCAAGAGAAACTCGGTTTCTGACGCATCCATCGCTTGCTTGCAATGCTCACACAAACGACGCACTAAGCGCTGAGCTGTCACCAGACTCACGCTGGCTGCAACATTGAATGCTGCGATGCCCATATGCCGCAAACGGGCCAATGTCCCAGTGGCATCGTTGGTGTGCAAGGTGGATAAAACCAAATGCCCTGTTTGTGCAGCTTGGATGGCGATTTCTGCGGTTTCCAGATCGCGTATTTCACCCACCATGATCACGTCTGGGTCTTGACGTAAAAGCGCACGAAGTGCACTTGCAAATGTCAACCCTGCACGTTCATTGATGTTGACCTGATTGGCTCCCGGAAGGTGAATTTCCGAAGGGTCTTCAACTGTGGAAATGTTGATTTCATGACGATTGAGCAACTCAAGGCAGCTATACAAAGATAAGGTTTTGCCTGAGCCGGTTGGTCCTGTCATCAAAATTAAGCCGTGAGGCTGTCCGAGGGCTTGTATTAACTTGGCGCGTTCATCAGGTTCATAACCCAGAGCGGCCAAACCAGGACGTTCACGGCTGTAGTTGAGTATGCGGACGACAATTTTTTCCCCATAAACAGTCGGCAATGAGCTAATGCGCAAATCCACGGTTTGTCCCAGATGGGGATATTGAATTCGTCCGTCTTGAGGCAGCCGTTTTTCAGCAATGTCCATACGAGCTAAAACTTTGATGCGAGATACGACGGCATCTCTGAGTGTCAGCGCAGGCGTTGCTGCTACCCGCAGGATGCCATCAATGCGAAATCGTGCGCGAAAGAAATCTTCACCACTTTCAAAGTGAACATCCGATGCACCTTGAAGTAGCGCTTGTTGCAGTAAGTCGTCTAGTGTGTTGACGGCGTTGTCAGTCGGCATGGGTATACGGCACTCGCGTTGGGACAAGATGCTATTTGTCGCTTGAAAAATTCAGCGTGTGTGGCAGTTGCCGTTACAAATCTGACGATGCAGGTGCTTTGCATGAAATACGCCAAGTGGCGTATTTATTTTTTCAATAAATTAAGTAAACTGACCAAATCAGCATTGCTGGTATCCAAATTAACAATAGGAACAACAACGTGAACAAGACAGAACTGATTGAACACATCGCGAGCAAATCTGACATTTCTAAAGCTGCTGCCACCCGTGCACTTGGCTCCATCATTGAAGCTGTCAAGAAAACCCTCAAAAAGGGTGATACGGTGACCTTGGTGGGTTTCGGCACTTTCAGTGTCAGCAAGCGTGCAGCTCGTACCGGTCGCAACCCTCGCACTGGCGCTGCTTTGAAAATTAAGGCTGCTAAAGTGCCTCGTTTCAAGCCTGGTAAAGGCCTGAAAGATGCTTTGAATTAATATTAAATTCAAATCAAATTAATAAAAGCCCGTTTTGTACGGGCTTTTATATTTTCTGAAGTATGTTTAGAATATTTAGGTCTTTTAAAACATATTGAATAGGAATATCTCATGGCACGTACTACCGTTGCAAATCAATTGGCCGCTATCCGTAAACAGCGTGAATTGTTAGACAAAAAAGAGCAGGCATTGAAGTCCAAATCGCATGACAAGGTTTTGTCAAAAATTGTTGCCATGGCGAAAGAGGCTGGACTGACCGCTGCTGATATCACCAAAGCTTTGAGTGCAGGCAAGCCTGCTAAGGCTGGAAAAGGCCCCAAAACTGCAAAAAAAGGCGCGTTGGCGGGCAAGAAAGTTGCACCTAAATACCGCAATCCAGCCAATCCAGAGCAAACTTGGACAGGCCGCGGCGTTTCTCCAACTTGGGTGCAAGCTTTGAAAGCTGCAGGTACATTAGACTCAGCGTTGATCACACAATCTGCTGCTGTTTAATTTCCTGTTTTATCGAGGCTCAATCATGAATCGTTTTAAATATTTGGTTTGTGGTTTGGCATTGATTGGTTTTGCTGCGATGGCAAAACCAATCGGTCCTTATCCTTCTATCCATGTGAGCGAACTGCCTGATTCTTTACGCTCGGTTTGGAAGGAGTTAAAACCCGAAATGAATGAAATGAGCCACTGTGCTGCAGCGTTTGATAGCCACTCAGACGGTGACAAGATGGCTTTTCGCTGTTCAATTCATATCAAAATGTCAGCCGAAGGCGAGCGACGCGCTATGCGTTATTGCGAAGAAAAAAGAGCAGAAAAGGGCATCAAAATGCCCTGTAAATTGGTTGAGGAATAACGTTAATCTGGCACGTATCAGCGTGTCAGATTAAGTTTTCGCATCACTTGCTGCGTGGTTTCAATAATAGGACGTGCAGCTTCGGCTAATTTAGAAGCATCTAAAGATTGATGTGCCCATTGATCTGCGCGATCAAGGATCAAATAAAAATCTGTCATGTCGCCAATTTCAAAAGCTTCGTCTTTGGCCTTCATGATTTCAAGCAGGGTGATGTAGCCTAAGAAATACAAGGCAAACATCAGCGAAGTAGATGCATTTTGAGACAGTTCCTGCTCGTCCACAATTTCCGCAAACATCTCTCGAATGGTGTCAATGGTGACAATTTCATTCGGGTCGAATTTAAATTCTGCTTTGAAGCAATCGCAAGCAATGTCCCACTGCTGAATGCTGTCGGTATAGGGTTTGTCTAAATCGTGCATTCGCTGAGTTCCAGGGGGTTAATTTCGTCGATCAAGCAACTGTGCAGCCAAGGCATGTAGCGCGTCGCGATACGCGGTGGCTGGCAAAACGTTCAGTGCAGCGATGGCGCGCTCAGCTTCTGCACTGGCTGCAGCACGCGTGGCATCAAGTGCGCCTGTGCTGCGCACAATTTCCACGATTTCAGCCAAAGCCTCCATTTCGCCGTTTTCAATCGCACTTTGGATGGTTTGGCGTTGTGCAGGCGTGCCGCGTTGCATGGCGATGATGAGCGGTAAGGTGTTTTTGCCTTCGCGTAAATCGTCGCCCAAGTTTTTGCCCAGCTCTTTGGCGTCGCCGTCATAGTCGAGCACATCGTCAATCACTTGAAAGGCCGTGCCCAAGGCTTGGCCGTAATCGGCGCAAGCGGCTTCCACGTCGGGTGAGCTTTTGGCCAAAATGGCGGCCAAGCGTGTGCTGGCTTCAAACAGCTTGGCTGTTTTAGAGCGAATCACGCGTAAATACCCAGCTTCGTCTAGCGAGGCGTCGTGCATGTTCATCAGCTGCAGCACTTCGCCTTCGGCAATCACGTTGGTGGCCTCAGCCAACACTTCCATGACGCGCATTTCACCCGAGTCGACCATCATTTGAAAGGCGCGGGAATACAAAAAGTCGCCTACTAACACGCTTGCTGGGTTGCCAAACGATTCGTTGGCCGTCGGACGGCCACGGCGCAGGGTGGATTCGTCCACCACATCGTCATGCAGCAAGGTGGCTGTGTGGATGAACTCCACCACGGCGGCCAAGTTGTAGCGCTGGGCATCGGCGTAGCCCAAGGCGCCTGCCATGAGCAAGAGCAGGGCGGGGCGAATGCGCTTGCCGCCAGCAGAGATGATGTACTGCGACACGGTGCCCACCAGCGGAACGCCCGAATCTAAGCGTTGCGCGATGACGCGGTCAACCTCTGCCATATCGGCAGCAATCAGGGTCAAGGGGTTGGCAGGTGGAGTGGACAAAGCGTGACTAGAAAAAATAGGACGAAAAGCGCCGAAACGCTGCTGGATTATAGGGATTGGCGGAACTGGGCCTTTCACTGCTATAATTTCTGGCTCTGCGGAAATCCGTCCGTAGATATCCCTAGATTCTTATCTAAAGGTCTCACATGTACGCGGTCATAAAAACCGGTGGCAAACAGTATCGTGTTGCTGCTGGCGAAAAAATTAAAGTAGAACAGATTGCTGCGGACGTAGGCCAAGAGATCGTGATCGATCAAGTGTTGGCAGTCGGCAACGGCGCTGAACTCAAGATCGGCACTCCCTTGGTGTCCGGCGCAACTGTGAAAGCCACCATCGTGGCTCACGGTAAACACGACAAAGTTCGCATTTTCAAAATGCGTCGTCGTAAGCATTACCAAAAACGCCAAGGGCATCGTCAGCAGTTCACAGAACTGCAGATTGCTTCCATCAACGGTTAAGGAGCATTTGACATGGCACAGAAAAAAGGCGGCGGCTCTACGCGCAACGGGCGTGATTCCAAGCCCAAAATGCTCGGTGTGAAAGCTTTCGGCGGTGAGTTGATCTCTGCTGGCTCCATCATCGTGCGTCAACGTGGTACCAAGTTCCATCCCGGCGTGAACGTCGGCGTGGGCAAAGACCACACTTTGTTCGCATTGGTTGACGGCCACGTCTCGTTCGGCGTTAAAGGCGCTTTGAACAAGCACATGGTCAACATCACACCCGTTTGATTTTTTCAAACTGATTTGTGACAAAGCCCCGACTTGTCGGGGCTTTACTTTTTACACTAGACCCATGAAATTCGTAGACGAAGCCTATATCGACATCGCCGCTGGTGATGGGGGGAACGGCTGCGTCTCGTTCCGTCATGAAAAGTACAAAGAGTTCGGCGGCCCCAACGGTGGCGATGGCGGGCGCGGCGGCCATGTGTTCGCCGTGGCTGACCCCAACCTCAACACCTTGGTCGACTTCCGTTACTCGCGCCGCCACGAGGCCAAGCGCGGCCAACACGGCATGGGTTCCGACATGTTCGGCCATGCAGGCGATGACATCACTTTAAAGATGCCAGTGGGCACCATCATCACAGACGCCGAAACTGGCGACGTGTTGTTTGAGTTACTCACGCCAGGCGAGGTCATCACCATCGCCAAGGGCGGCGACGGCGGCTTTGGCAACATGCGTTTTAAGAGCGCGATCAACCGTGCGCCGCGCCAAAAAACACCTGGTTGGCCTGGCGAGAAGCGCAGCCTCAAACTCGAACTCAAAGTGTTGGCTGATGTGGGCTTGCTGGGCATGCCCAATGCCGGTAAATCGACGTTCATCTCGGCCGTCTCTAATGCGCGCCCCAAAATTGCCGACTATCCCTTCACCACCTTGCACCCCAATTTAGGGGTGGTGCGCGTGGGCCCAGAGCAAAGCTTTGTGGTGGCCGATGTGCCTGGCTTGATTGAAGGTGCGTCTGATGGTGCAGGCTTGGGGCACCAGTTTTTGCGTCACTTGCAGCGCACCCGTTTGTTGCTGCATCTTGTTGACATTGCGCCGTTTGATGACGGTGTGGACCCTGTGGCACAAGCCAAGGCCATCGTCAACGAACTCAAAAAATACGACAAGGCTTTGTACGACAAGCCCCGTTGGCTGGTGCTCAACAAGCTCGACATGATCGGTGCCGATGAGCGCGCCGCTGTGGTGGCCGACTTCGTCAAGCGATTGAAATACAAAGGTCCGGTCTATCAAATCTCGGCACTGACGCGTGAGGGGTGCGAGCCGTTGATCAAAGACATTTACAAACACATCAAAGCCCAGCAGGTCTCTGAGCAGCCGCCAGAGTACGTCGATCCACGCTTTGTTGAGCCAACGTCAGAATAATCGTCATGACATCTTCAGCCTCTACCGTGTTGCGCGATGCTCGCCGCATCGTGGTCAAGGTCGGTTCTAGCTTAGTCACCAACGAAGGCCGTGGCTTAGACGAACAAGCCATCGGCGAATGGTGTCGCCAGCTCAGCGCATTGGTGCGCGATCGTCGTGAAGTGATCATGGTGTCCAGCGGTGCAATCGCCGAAGGTATGAAGCGATTGGGCTGGACAGCACGTCCACAAGAGTTGCACGAGTTGCAAGCCGCAGCTGCTGTCGGCCAAATGGGTTTGGCGCACATGTACGAAACCAAGCTGCGTGAAAACGGTTTGGGCTCTGCCCAAGTCTTGCTCACACACGCTGACCTCGCAGACCGTGAGCGTTACTTGAATGCCCGTTCTACTTTGTTGACGCTGCTCACGCACGGCGTGTTACCCGTCATCAACGAAAACGACACGGTGGTGAACGACGAAATCAAGTTCGGTGACAACGATACTTTGGGGGCTTTGGTTGCCAACTTGGTAGAGGCTGATGCGCTGATCATCTTGACCGACCAAAAAGGCTTGTACACCGCTGATCCGCGTTGCGACCCATCAGCCACCTTTGTGCATGAAGCACGCGCAGGTGACGCCAAGCTCGAAGAGATGGCGGGTGGCGCAGGCTCCAGCATTGGCAAGGGCGGCATGATCACCAAGATCTTGGCGGCCAAGCGTGCGGCTGGCTCGGGTGCCTCCACGGTGATTGCCTGGGGCCGTGAGCCCGATGCTTTGTTGCGTTTGACGCAAGGCGAAGCCATTGGCACTTTGCTGGTCGCACAAACCCAAAAACAACAAGCTCGCAAGCAGTGGATGGCTGACCATTTGCAACTGCGCGGCTCGGTCACCATTGACGATGGTGCGGTCAGCAAGCTCAAGGGCGATGGTTCCAGCCTCTTACCCATTGGCATGACCAGCGTGGATGGCGATTTCTCGCGCGGCGAAGTGATTGCCATTTTGGACAACCAAGGCCAAGAGGTGGCCCGTGGTTTGGCTAACTATGCAGCTGCCGAGGCCCGCTTGCTGTGTCGCAAACCGTCGAGTCAAATGTCTGAATTACTCGGCTACGCCGCCGAACCAGAGATGGTGCACCGCGACAACTTGGTGCTCTCCAAATAAGTAAACAGAGAAGAAAAAGCCCACCGAAGTGGGCTTTTTTTATGAGCCTTCGCGCGGTTGGCGCAAAGCCGCTTGCGGGTCTGGGTCAAACGTGGCGCCTGGGGGGAGCTCTATGTTCATGGCTGCACCAAATTGCTTGGTGCGGTTGCTGTGTTCTTGTGACGCGTGTTGATGCCCGCCGCCACGTAAGTAGCGACTGCGGTTGTCTTGGCGGGGTAAAAAGCGCGACAACTCTGTGAGCGCCATTTCGTACACACCACGCTTGAACTCCACCACCACATCCAGCGGCACCCAATAGTCGTTCCAACGCCAAGCGTCGAACTCGGGGTGATCGGTGGCACGTAAATTCAAATGATGGTCAGGCGCGACCATCTGCAGCAAAAACCAAATTTGCTTTTGGCCTTTGTAAAACCCGCGCGCGTCACGGCGGATGAACCGGTCTGGCACCTCATAGCGCAACCAATCACGGGTACGGGCAACGATGCGCACATGCTCTGGCTTGAGCCCCACTTCTTCGTGCAATTCACGAATCATGGCTTGCTCGGGCGTTTCGCCGCGGTCGATGCCGCCTTGTGGAAACTGCCAGCTGTGGGTGCGGATGCGTTTGCCCCAAAAAACCTGATTTTTCTGGTTGAGCAAGATGATGCCGACGTTGGGTCTGAACCCTTCTCGGTCAAGCATAATCGAACCTCAAATTTTTAAACTGAGTCGATTATGCACAGAGCTGCAGCACTTCACTCAGAATTTGCCCTAATTCCCCTACAAATTTGACGATTCGATTGCACGCATGAAAGCCTCCCAGTTTCTCATTTCCACCCTCAAAGACGCCCCTGCTGATGCCGAAGTGGTCAGCCACAAATTGATGATGCGCGCGGGCTTGATCAAAAAGCTTGGCGCTGGCATTTACAACTACATGCCCATGGGCTTGCGTGTGATTCGTAAGGTCGAAGCCATCGTGCGTGAAGAAATGAACAAAGCGGGCGCGATTGAGTTGACCATGCCCGTGGTGCAACCCGCTGAGCTGTGGCAAGAAACCGGCCGCTTCGACAAGATGGGCCCTGAGTTGCTCCGCATCCAAGACCGCCATGGTCGCGACTTTGTGGTGCAACCCACCAGCGAAGAAGTGGTGACCGACATCGCCCGCCAAGAAATTCGCAGTTACAAACAGCTGCCCAAAAACTTCTACCAAATCCAAACCAAATTCCGCGACGAGCGTCGCCCACGTTTTGGTTTGATGCGTGGCCGTGAATTCATCATGAAAGACGCGTACAGCTTTGACCGCGACCAAGACTCCGCCAAGCAGAGCTACCAAGTCATGGCCGCTGCGTACCGCAACATCTTTGACCGCTTCGGCTTGACCTACCGTGCCGTGGCGGCTGATAGCGGTGCGATTGGTGGCGACTTGAGCGAAGAGTTCCAAGTGATTGCTGCTACGGGTGAAGACGCCATCGTTTATTGCCCCACCAGCAACTACGCTGCCAACATGGAAAAGGCCGAGGCTTTGGCGCCTGCGCAAACGCGCGGCGCAGCCACTCAGGCTTTGACCAAAACCGCCACACCTGGCAAGAGCACCTGCGAAGACGTGGCTGCTTTGCTGAATGTGCCGTTGAGCACCACCGTCAAATCCTTGGTGCTGGCCACCGACACACTCAATGACAAAGGCGAAGTCGTCAAGTCGCAAGTGTGGCTCTTGCTCGTGCGCGGCGACCATGACATGAACGAAGTCAAAGTGGGCAAGCTACCTGGCTTTGAGGCAGGCTTCCGTTTTGCTACCACCGCTGAGATTGAAGACCATTTCGGTTGCAAGCCTGGCTACCTCGGCCCTGTCAACTTGAAACAGCCTTTGAAGATCGTGGCCGACCGCGATGTGGCCGTGATGGCCGATTGGATTTGCGGCGCCAACGAAGTGGATTTCCACATGACCGGCGTGAACTTTGGCCGCGATGTGGCTGAACCTGATTTGGTGGCTGACATTCGCAACGTGGTGGCCGGTGACGCATCACCCGACGGTCAAGGCGTGCTCGCGATTGAGCGCGGCATCGAAGTTGGCCATGTGTTCTACCTCGGCACCAAATACAGCCAAGCCATGAACGCTACGTTCTTGGATGTGAATGGCAAACCGCAGTTCATGGAAATGGGTTGCTACGGCATTGGCGTCACGCGCTTGCCCGCTGCTGCCATCGAGCAAAACCACGACGATCGCGGCATCATTTGGCCCGACGCGATTGCACCATTCACCGCTGTGATCTGCCCCGTCAACATGGACCGCAGCGAAGACGTAAAAACCGCTGCTTTCAAGCTCTACGAAGAGCTGTTGGCCTTGGGCGTGGACGTCATCTTGGATGACCGTGGCGAGCGCCCCGGCGCGATGTTTGCCGATTGGGAACTGATCGGTGTCCCACACCGAGTGACCATTGGTGACAAGGGCTTGAAAGAAGGTGTGGTCGAGTACCAACACCGCCGCGACACTGAGTCCACCAAAGTGGCTGTGGCCGATGTGTTGGCGCATGTGAAGGCCAAGCTCGGTTTGTGATTCTGATGGTTCGCAGCCTGCGTCTTTTCAGTCGTGTGCTGCGTGCGCTTGGGTTCATGGCGACATGGCGGCTCCGTTGGGGGCCGCTTTTGTTTTGGGTGTCTTTCAGTGCCGCCGTGCAAGCGGGCACTCAGCGCGAAGAACCTTTGATGGATTCGGTGCGTACCGCCTTGAGCGCGGCGGTCCATCCATCAGGTCCGCCAGTGTTAGTGCATGCCGATGTGAAAGCCGCCAACGCATTTCAACAATGGCTGACACAGACCGAGGTGCGTTTAGAAAAACAACTGCAACGCCGCAAAGCCAGCCCCGTGCCGCAAGGTTTAGCGATAGCTGAACCCCCACAAAAAGGGGCGGGGCCAAGCGCTATGCCGGATGTTCTCGCGCATGAGTTAGCCAGTCCCCATTTGCGCCGAGAGTTTTTGCAAACGGTTTGGTACGAAAGCCAGCGTGCGGGTTTAGATCCATCGCTGGTGCTCGGCCTCATTCAAGTAGAAAGCGGCTTTCGCAAATTCGCCATCAGCAGCGCAGGCGCGCGTGGGTTTATGCAAGTCATGCCGTTTTGGGCACGCCTATTGGCTGACGGCGATGCCAGCCTGTTGTTTCAAGCGCAAACCAATTTACGTTTCGGCTGCGTCATCTTGCGGCACTACTTGAACGTTGAAAATGGCGACATGTTTTTGGCGCTAGGCCGCTACAACGGCAGCCGTGGGCAAGCGCCTTATCCAAATGCTGTGCTGGCGGCACAAAAGGGGTGGCAATGAAAGTGTGGTTTATTGTGTTGGTAACAGCGCTGTTGACTGGCTGTGCGACCAAAGCCTATCGCGCTGTCGAAAGTGAATGTGCGCCGCAGGCGTGGGCAGACTATCCCGAGAACAAAGTGCAAGTGGTGCAAACACGCCAACGTGTGATTCATGTGTCCACAGGCATGCGCAGTTGCTTTAGCACTCGCGATGGTGCACACACCAGCACCATTTGTAACGACATCACGCGTCCCGAGTACATCCCATATCAAGAGACGGTGGTGATTGATCAGAACGAAGCTGTGCGAAAAATGGCGATTGAATCGTGTGCCGCCAACTTGTGTGTGCAACGCTACGGCAACGCCAAATGCAAAACCGATCAGCTCGTCGCACCTGTGTCTATGCCAGTGACTGAGCTGTTACCTACACCGAGGCAATAAAAAACCCGCTGAGACTCAGCGGGTTTTTCTGCGGCTAACTCAGTCCTTACTTTGCTCAGCCGTTGATGGCCTTTTGCAATTCGCCTGATTCGTACATTTCCATCATGATGTCAGAGCCACCGATGAACTCGCCCTTCACATACAGCTGAGGAATGGTGGGCCAGTTGCTGTACTCCTTGATGCCTTGACGGATTTCTTGGTCTTCCAGCACATTCACGGTTTTGATCGCCTTGGGGTCCACACCGCAAGCTTTGAGCACTTGCACTGCGCGGCCCGAAAAGCCACACATAGGAAAGCTGGCGCTACCCTTCATAAAGAGCAAAACTTCGTTTTGCTTGACCAAATCATCAATGCGTTGTTGCACGTCGCTCATGGCGTTTCTCCAAAACTAAAACTGGGTGGATTATTTCACTGTTGGCCAGCGCCCGCCGCTGCACCGCAAGATGCCCGCCAAGTCGGCATGGCTTTGCACTTGGGTGAAGCCCGCGTTGCCCAGCAGGTCTTGCACCGCTTGCGCTTGGTCGTAGCCGTGTTCCAGCAGCAGCCAGCCGCCTGGCTTCAAGTGGTGTGGCGCTTGGCGCACGATGGTGCGTAAGTCATCTAGTCCATCGTGGCCTGAGGCCAAGGCGCTCAAGGGCTCGTGGGTGAGTGAGGCCAGATGTGCATCGTCGCTGGCAATGTAGGGTGGGTTTGAGACGATGGCATCGAACATGGGGCCCTTGGTCAAAGGCGAGAGCCACGAGCCTGCATGAAATTGAACGGCGAGTCCTAAACGTGCAGCATTGGTTCGGGCGACTTGCAGCGCTTCGGTGCTGGCATCTAGCGCGTGAACGTGCGCGTCGGGGCGGCTGTGCTTCAAAGCCAGCGCAATTGCGCCGCTGCCTGTGCCCAGGTCCACCACGTGTGGGGTGGGTACATCGGCCAAGCACGACAAGACCCACTCCACCAAGGTCTCGGTGTCGGCGCGCGGGTCGAGCACGCGCTTGTCCACTTGCAGGGTGAGGCCGAAGAACTCTTTTTGCCCCGTGATGTACGCCACAGGCTCAGTGGTCAAGCGGCGTTGCACAAACTGGCTGAAGGTTTGGTGGGCCTCGACGCTCAGCGGTGCATCGCTGTTCATCAACAACCAAGCGCGGTCGTTCAAGGCGCGACCTAAGGCATGCAGCAGCAACATTTGCGCGTCTAAGCGGGGAAGCCCCAAGGTTTGCGCCCAGCTCAATGCTTGTTGCACACAGAGCAATGGCGCATCGCTGGGCGCTTGCAGCGGTGCATTCGTCAAGTTGTTGGGGGCACGCATGGGCGTGTTCATGCGTTTTCCAAATCGGCCAACAGCTCCGCCTCGCGGGCATGGCGCAGGGCGAGCAGGCCTTCGCCTAGGTCGCCTTCCATGATGTTGTTGAGTTTGTACAGCGTCAGATTGATCCGGTGGTCGGTCCAGCGCCCCTGCGGGTAGTTGTAGGTGCGAATGCGGTCGCTGCGGTCGCCGCTGCCAATCAAGCCTTTGCGCATGGCCGCGTCTTTGGCAGCGCGCTCAGCGCGTTCTTTTTCTTGAATGCGCGCAGTCAACACGCGCAGCGCTTGCGCCTTGTTGCTGTGTTGGCTGCGGCCATCTTGGCACTCGGCCACGATGCCTGTGGGCAAGTGGGTGATGCGCACGGCCGAGTCGGTTTTGTTGATGTGCTGGCCGCCCGCGCCGCTGGCACGGAAGGTGTCGATGCGCAAATCAGATGGGTTGATCTTGATGGCCTCAGCCTCGTCCGGCTCGGGCAACACCGCCACCGTGCAGGCGCTGGTGTGGATGCGGCCTTGGGTTTCGGTGGCCGGCACGCGTTGCACGCGGTGGCCGCCCGACTCGAACTTGAGCCAGCCATATACGCCGTCGCCACTAGAGCCACCGTCCATGCGGACCACCACTTCTTTGTAACCGCCCAGCTCGCTTTGTGATTCGCTCACGATTTCGCTGCGCCACCCTTGGCGCTCGGCATAGCGCAGGTACATGCGCAGCAAGTCGGCAGCAAACAATGCCGATTCGTCGCCGCCCGTGCCTGCACGAATTTCGACAAACGCAGGGCGTGCGTCGTCGGGGTCTTTGGGGAGCAACATGCGTTGGAGCTCGGCTTCGAGTTCCAGCAGCTCGGCTTGTGCGCTCGTGATTTCTTCTTCGGCCATGGCGCGCATGTCAGCGTCATCAGCACCGTCTTGCAGCATTTGCTGCGCGGCTTGCAAATCGGCTTCGCGTTGTTGGTAGCGCGCATAGCGGCTGGCGGTGGCGGCCACCTCGGTGTGCTCGCGCGACAAGGCCATGAACTGCGTCATGTCTTTCATGATGTCTTCGCGAGACAGCAAGAAGTCGAGTTCGTTCAAGCGTTGGGTATGGCGCTCAAGCTGAGCGCGCAGAAAGTCTTTCATGGGGTCAGCGCCTAACGGTTGCCGCGCAAAAAGAAATGCTCAATCGCATGACGCGCACGCTCACGCGACTCGGCGTCACCCGCATGCAGCTCAGCCATCGCGCCGTGCAGCATTTTTTGGGTGAGGCCGCGTGACAGGGCCTCCAGGACTGCATCCACATCGTCACCTTTGGCGATTGCCTTGCGTGCACGCGCAAGCTCAGCGCTGCGCCAGTCTTCGGCTTGCGCATTGAGCTGTTGGATGAGCGGTACGTTGCTGCGCTGGTCCATCCAGTGCTCAAAGCTTTGCACGCCTGCATCGATGATGGCCTCAGCTTGTGCCACCGCTGCTTGGCGGTTGGCTTGGCCGGTTTGCACCACGTCCGATAAGTCGTCCACGGTGTAGAGATACACGTCTTCGAGCGACTTCACCTCGGGCTCGATGTCGCGAGGCACAGCCAAGTCGACCATGAACATGGGGCGGTGCTTGCGCTGCTTCAACGCCCGCTCGACTGCGCCTAAACCAATCAAGGGCAGGGTGCTGGCGGTGCAGCTGATGACCACATCAAACTCGTGCAGGCGTTGGGGCAAGTCGGCCAAGCGCATGACTTCGCCACTGAATTGGGTGGCCAGTTTTTCGCCGCGCTCCAATGTGCGGTTGGCAATGGCAATGGCCTTGGGGTTTTTGGCTGCAAAGTGGGTGGCGCACAGCTCAATCATTTCGCCCGCGCCCACAAAGAGCACGCGGGTGTCGCTCAGGTCTTCAAACAGCTGGCTGGCTAAGCGCACGGCGGCGGCGGCCATGCTGATGGAGTGCGCGCCAATTTCGGTGCTGCTGCGCACCTCTTTGGCCACAGCAAAAGAGCGTTGAAACAGTTGGTTGAGCGTGGTGCCCAAGGCACCGGCTTCGGTGGCGGCGCGGACCGCGTCTTTCATTTGGCCCAAGATTTGGGGTTCGCCCAGCACCATGGAGTCGAGGCCACTGGCCACCCGAAAGGCGTGGCGGGCTGCATCGGCTTCGAGCAGGGCGTAAGTATGGCCTTTCAGATCGTCGGCGGACACACCGCCAGACTTGGCCAGCCATGCCATGGTCTGCTGTATCTGCGCCTCGCTGCCCGCGCAGTAAATTTCGGTGCGATTGCAGGTGGAAAGAATCGCCACCTCGCTGTCAGGTGCAAAAGAATGGCGCAGGGTTGCAAGGGTCGGACCCATTTGGTCGACCGCAAAAGCAAAACGGCCCCGCAAATCAAGCGGGGCTGTCGTGTGATTGAGGCCCAAAGCCCATACTGCCATAGTGTGGATTATAAAATTTGTGGCATGGGCCCTTTAGAACAAATCATTCACACTTTTAACTTCATTGCGCCTGCATGGGGTGTGGCCCTGTTTTGCGTGCTGGTAGCCCGCTTCACAGCACGTTGGTGGCTGCCCTTAGCCAGCTGGAGCCTGATGAAGCAGACTTTGGTGAGCGGTGTTTTAGGCACAGCCGTCTTGGCTGGTGGTCTAGTTTTGTGGGGTGTAGACGGAAAAATGGCCACTTATTCGGCTTTGGTCATCGTGTGTGGTTCGGCCCAGTGGTTGATGTGCAAAGGCTGGCAGCGTTGATGTGAAGCGCCCAAGGCGAACAGCCTGCGTGTACGTTGGCTCCTCTTCGCTGCGCTCAGAATGTCGCTCACCGTACACGCAGGCTGTTCGCCTTGGGCTTTGCGCTTGCGATTTTGTGCGCGAAACGCACCTTATTACTCCGCAAGACAGTGATCAGGCCGTGTGCGCGGTGAGCGACATTCTGAGCGCAGCGAAGAGGAGCCAACGCGCATACGGCCTGATCACTGTCCAGAAGTGACTTCAAAACCCACGTCACCAGCAATACCCCTAAAAACCGCTACAGGACACCCCCAAAGCCAGTAAGTGCTCTCCACCCCCAAAACCCAAGCACCCAAGCCCCCTGCAGTAAAATCGGGCCTTAATTCGCGCCCCCAATGCGCCCTAGCGCGCACATCACACCATGAATGCTCCCACCTCGCTGAACCACTTGCTCGCCACGGCTGAAGAAAGCCCGCGACTGCGCGAAATTCCCTACAACTACACCTCCTTCTCTGATCGTGAAATCGTGCTGCGTTTGCTGGGCACCGAGGCTTGGGAGTTGTTGCTGCGTTTGCGCCAAGAGCGTCGCACAGGCCGCTCGGCCCGCATGTTGTACGAGGTGTTGGGCGATATCTGGGTGGTGCAGCGCAACCCCTATTTGCAAGACGACTTGCTGGACAACCCCAAGCGCCGCCACCAGTTGGTCGAGGCCTTGCACCACCGTTTGGGTGAGGTGCAACAGCGTCGCACCCCCGATGCCGATGCAGAGCGCGATGCCATGGTGGGCCAACTCTTGCAAGCGGCCAGCCGTGCGATTGAAACCTTCAGCCAACAGTTCGACGCGATTGCCGCGTTGCGCAAAAAAGCCGCCCGTGTGTTGGGCAAGCAAACGGCCAAAGACAACATCAAATTCGACGGCCTCTCACGTGTGAGCCACGTGACCGACGCCACCGACTGGCGCGTGGAATACCCCTTTGTGGTGCTCACGCCTGACAGCGAAGAAGAGATGGCGGGCTTGGTCAAAGGTTGTATCGACTTGGGCCTCACCATCGTTCCGCGTGGCGGCGGCACGGGTTACACGGGTGGCGCGATTCCGCTCACGTGGAAGAGTGCGGTCATCAACACCGAAAAGCTCGAAGCCATGACCGAAGTCGAGCTGATTGACCTGCCTGGCATCAGCCACAAAGTCCCCACGATTTACACCGAAGCCGGTGTGGTCACGCAGCGCGTGGCCGATGCGGCAGAACGCGGTGGTTTTGTGTTTGCGGTGGACCCCACGTCCGCTGAAGCTTCGTGCATTGGCGGCAACATCGCCATGAACGCGGGCGGCAAGAAAGCCGTGTTGTGGGGCACTGCGCTCGACAACCTCGCCAGCTGGCGCATGGTCACGCCCGACGCTGAGTGGCTCGACGTGGTGCGCATGGACCACAACCTCGGCAAGATTCACGACGCCGAAGTGGCGACGTTTGAGCTGCGCTACTTCAAGGCTGACGGCAAAACACCGATCCGTACCGAAACCTTGGCCATCCCCGGTAAGACCTTTCGCAAAGAAGGCTTGGGCAAAGACGTGACCGACAAGTTCTTGAGCGGTTTGCCTGGTGTGCAAAAAGAAGGCTGCGATGGTTTGATCACCAGCGCACGTTGGATCGTGCATCGCATGCCCGTGCACACGCGCACCGTGTGTATGGAGTTCTTCGGCAACGCCAAAGACGCAGTGCCCAGCATCGTGGAAATCAAAGACTACATGTTTGCCGAGCAAAAACGCAGCGGCGTGTTGCTGGCGGGCTTAGAGCATTTGGATGACCGCTATTTGCGCGCCGTGGGTTATGCCACCAAGAGCAAACGCGGCGGCTTGCCCAAGATGCTGTTGATTGGCGATATCGCGGGTGACGACGCTGACGAAGTGGCACGTGTCACATCCGAAGTCTCACGCATGGCCAACACCCGCAGCGGCGAGTGCTTTGTGGCGGTGAGCCCTGAAGCACGTAAAAAATTCTGGCTCGATCGCAAGCGCACCGCAGCGATCAGTCGCCACACCAACGCCTTCAAGGTCAACGAAGATGTGGTGATTCCTTTGCCACGCATGGCCGAGTACACCGACGGCATCGAGCGCATCAACATCGAGCTCAGCTTGCGCAACAAGATTGAGTTGTGCGACGCTTTGGACGACTTCTTCGCCAAAGGCAATTTGCCTTTGGGTAAGTCGGACGATGCCGCAGATATCCCTACGCCCGAGTTGCTCGAAGACCGCGTGCAACAAGCCCGCTCGCTCATTGGCGAAGTGCGTGGTCTGTGGCAGCAGTGGCTCAACGAGTGCGACGCGCTGTTCCCACAGTTGCAAGACCACACCTTGCGCGCAAGCTGGAAAACACAAATCCGTGCGCAGTTGCAAAACATCTTCACAGGCGCGCAACTCGCGCCCATCTTGGAAGAATGCAACGCCATTCACAAACGCGTGCTCAAAGGCCGCGTGTGGGTGGCCCTGCACATGCACGCCGGTGATGGCAACGTGCACACCAACATCCCCGTCAACAGCGACAACTACGCCATGCTGCAAACTGCGCACGAAGCGGTGGCACGCATCATGGTGTTGGCGCGTTCGCTCAATGGTGTGATTTCGGGTGAGCACGGCATTGGCATCACCAAGCTCGAATTTTTGAGCGATGACGAGCTCAAACCGTTTGCGGACTACAAAACCAAGGTGGACCCAGAAGGGCGCTTCAATAAAGGCAAATTGCTGCGCAACCAAGACGTCGATGCGTCGCTGCGCCATGCTGATTTGAGCCAAGCCTACACACCAAGCTTTGGCTTGATGGGCCACGAATCACTCATCATGCAGCAGTCTGACATTGGCGAAATTGCCGCCAGCGTGAAAGACTGTTTGCGTTGCGGCAAGTGCAAGCCCGTGTGCTCAACCCATGTGCCACGCGCCAACTTGCTCTACAGCCCACGCAACAAAATTTTGGCCACCTCGTTGTTGGTCGAAGCCTTTTTGTACGAAGAGCAAACCCGCCGCGGTGTGTCCATCAAACACTGGGAAGAGTTTGAAGATGTGGCCGACCACTGCACGGTCTGCCACAAGTGCCTCACACCTTGCCCTGTGAAGATTGACTTTGGCGATGTGTCCATGAACATGCGCAACCTCTTGCGCAAGATGGGTCAAAAGAGCTTCCGTCCTGGCAATGCCGCGGCCATGTTCATGCTCAATGCCACCAACCCCGAAACCATCAAACTCGCGCGCAGCGCGATGGTGGATGTAGGCATGAAGCTGCAACGCTTTGCGCATGACGCCTTGCAAGTGGTGGCACGCAAGCAAACCAAGGCGCCCCCTGCCACGGTGGGAACAGCGCCGATCAAAGAGCAGGTGATTCACTTCGTCAACAAAAAAATGCCCGGCAACTTGCCCAAGAAAACCGCGCGTGCCTTGTTGGACATCGAAGATAAAGACTACGTGCCAATCATCCGCAACCCCAAGACCACCACGTCTGAAACAGAAGCGGTGTTCTATTTCCCCGGTTGCGGCTCTGAGCGTTTGTTCAGCCAAGTGGGCCTCGCCACGCAAGCCATGTTGTGGCACGCGGGTGTGCAAACTGTGTTGCCACCGGGCTACCTGTGCTGCGGCTATCCGCAAAAAGGTTCGGGCCAGTTCGATAAGGCCGACAAGATCATCACCGACAACCGTGTGTTGTTCCACCGCGTGGCCAACACGCTCAACTACCTTGACATCAAAACCGTGGTCGTGAGCTGCGGCACCTGTTTTGATCAGTTGCAAAGCTACCAGTTCGACAAGATCTTCCCAGGCTGCCGCATCGTTGACATCCACGAATACTTGTTGGAGAAAGACATCAAGCTCAGCGCCGAACAGCAAGCCGGTTACCTCTACCACGACCCTTGCCACACACCGATGAAACAGCAAGACCCGATGAAAACGGTCAAGGCCTTGGTGGGCGAGCAAGTGCGCAAGAGCGACCGCTGTTGTGGCGAGTCGGGCACCTTGGGCGTGACGCGTCCTGATATTTCGACCCAAGTGCGCTTCCGCAAAGAAGCTGAGTTGCAAAAAGACGAAGCCGCGTTGCGTGCGATGACGGGTCAAGCCAAAGGCGATATGAAGATCCTCACCAGCTGCCCCAGCTGCTTGCAAGGCTTGACCCGCTACGGCGACGACTTGCAAAACGGTTTGCTCGAAGCCGACTACATCGTGGTCGAGATGGCGCGCAAGCTGTTGGGCGAACAGTGGATGCCCGAGTACGTGGCCAACGCCAATGCCGGTGGCATTGAGCGCGTGTTGGTTTAACAGGAGCCCCTATGGCCGGATTGCAAAAAAACACGCCTGCACCCCAAGACATCACGGTGCACGGCGCATCGCGTGTGTTGGAGGTGAGCTTTGCCGACGGTGCGAGCTTTCGCATTCCGTTTGAGCTGATGCGCGTCTACAGCCCTTCAGCTGAAGTGCAGGGTCACGGCCCAGGTCAAGAGGTGTTGCAAACGGGCAAGCGCTTGGTCGAGCTCGAAGGCTTAGAGCCTATTGGCAACTACGCCATCAAGCCCACCTTCAGCGATGGCCATGACAGCGGCTTGTTCACTTGGGAATACCTTTATTTTTTGGGCTCCGAGCAAGATCAGCTGTGGGCTGATTACGAACGCCGTCTGAAAGAAGCCGGTGTAGACCGCGACGCACCTATGCCCGAAAAAGCAGGCGCGGGCTGCAGCAGTCACGCACATTGATAAGATTGACAAAACTATGAATACCACCCACTTCGGTTTCAAAACTGTCGACGAGAAAGAAAAGGCCAAACACGTCCGTGGCGTGTTTGACTCGGTCGCGTCCAAGTACGACGTGATGAACGACCTCATGTCTGCTGGCCTGCACCGCGTGTGGAAGCGTTACACCGTGATGGTGGCTGACTTGCGTGAGGGCTCGCAAGTGCTCGACATCGCAGGCGGTACGGGTGACTTGTCGATGGCGTTTGCCAAGAAAGTGGGCAAAACAGGCCGCGTGGTGCACACCGACATCAACGAAGCCATGTTGCGCACCGGCCGTGACCGTTTGCTCGACCACGGCGTGGTGTTGCCCACCTTGGTGTGTGATGCCGAAAAACTGCCGTTCCCCGACAACCACTTTGACGTGGTCAGTGTGGCTTTTGGCCTGCGCAACATGACCCACAAAGACGCCGCCTTGCGCGAAATGTGCCGCGTGCTCAAGCCCAATGGCAAGCTGCTGGTCTTGGAGTTTTCCAAAGTGGCTAAGCCGCTGGAGAAGGCCTACGACTGGTACTCCTTCAACATCTTGCCCAAGTTGGGGCAGATGATTGCGGGCGATGCAGCCAGCTACCAATATTTGGCCGAGTCGATTCGCATGCACCCTGGCCAAGAGGAATTGAAATCCCTCATGAAACAAAATGGCTTTGGCCATGTGGACTTTCACAACATGAGCGCCGGCGTGGTCGCGCTTCATGTTGGAATTAAGTGCTGAGACATCACAACAAGACAACGACAACCGGAGATGACGCGATGAAGAAACTTTTGACAGCCCTTTTTGTGGTGGCCATGGCCTTTGCCACGATGCACGCCGAGGCAGCCAAACGTTTAGGCGGTGGCAAGTCGATGGGCCAACAGTCCAGCAATGTGACGCAGCGTGAAGCCATCAAACCTGCGCCTGCTGCCACGCCCAATGCCGCGCCCAATGCAGCACCTGCCGCAGCGCCACACGCACCTGCTGCACCCGCGCCTGCACCTGCACAGCCTTCTCGCTTTGGTGGCATGGGCGGCATGCTCGGTGGATTGGCCGCTGGCTTAGGCTTGGCTTGGTTGGCACACTCATTGGGCTTTGGTGCTGAATTTGGTCAGTTCTTGATGTTCGGTTTGTTGGCCTTGGTGCTGATGATGGTGGTGGGTGCGGTGATGCGTCGCCGCCAACCCGAAGTGGCCAACAGCAGTCCCTACGCCTTTGAAGGTGCAGGGGCCATGAACCCCAGCTCTTTGCCGCAGTACAACCCTAAAAATGTGGGTAATGACTCGTCCGCCCGTCCTGTCGATACCAACCCCGACTACGCAGCGGGTGGCTCGATGATCGGCTCGGCTTTGGGCGGTAACCAAACCTGGGGTATCCCCACCGACTTTGACACCGTTGGCTTTGTCAGCGCGGCCAAACAAAACTTCATGACCTTGCAACAAGCTTGGGACCGTTCAGACATCGCTGCCTTGCGCATGATGATGACTGACGGCATGTTGGCCGAAATCAAAACGCAACTGGCCGAGCGTGAAGCCACGGCCAATGGTCAAGTCAACCACACCGACGTGGTCATGCTCGAAGCGCAACTGTTGGGCATTGAAGATTTGGGCAGCAGCTACATGGCCAGTGTGGAGTTCTCTGGCCTCATCCGTGAAGAGCCATCCTCTGGCCCCACACCATTCCGCGAAGTGTGGAATATGACCAAGCCTAAAGACGGTAGCTTGGGCTGGTTGGTGGCAGGTGTGCAAGCCCTGCAATAAGGCAGCATAAACAGGGAATAATTGGGGACTATGGCAACACAGTCCCCTTTTTCTTGGTTAGCCGACGCAGCAGACACGCTGCGCGCCAAACTTCCCGCAGATTTCCCGCAATCTTTCACGCCACCCGCATGGGCGGTGGCTGAAGTGCAGCAACGCGTGGTGCTCTTGCTCAACCATGTGCTCATGCAAGAGCCTGCTGCACGCGATCGTTTGCAACGCCAAAAAGGTCGCCAAGTCAAAGTCTGCTGGCGTGACCAAGTGTTTCAATGCAGCTTTACCCCCGCAGGTTTGTTGGAGTTTGTTTCGCCCGATACCAGCAGCCATGCAGCTGATTTGGTGTTGCGCGTGAATGAGCCTTCTCCGATGGCCTTGGTCCAAACCGTGTTGCAAGGCGAGAAGCCGCCGATTCACATTGAAGGCGATGTGCAACTGGCCGCTGAGGTGAATTGGTTGTTTGACCACGTGCGTTGGGATCCCGAAGAAGACGTAGCCCGCTTGATTGGCGACGCACCCGCGCACACCTTGGTGCAAACCGCCAAGCGTGCGGTGGAGGCGCTGCGTTCTTTTGTGCAACAACAAACCGCAAAGGCCGCGCCATGATGACCCGTTTGCTGCGCGGTATTTACATCGTGTTCATCGTCCTGCGCTTTGGGCTAGACGAGTTGGTGCTCAACAGTTTTGAAAAACCTGGTTTGCGTTTGCTCGCGCGCATTGTGTCGATCGGGCGCGATTTGCGTGCGCCCCGTGGGCAGCGTCTGCGTGAGGCACTCGAACGGTTAGGCCCGATCTTCGTCAAGTTTGGCCAAGTGCTATCGACCCGTCGCGACTTGTTGCCGCCTGACATCGCCAATGAGTTGGCCAAGCTGCAAGACCGTGTGCCCCCGTTTTCGTCGGATGTGGCTGTGGCCATCATCGAGAATTCGTTTGGTCGTAGCTTGAACGACATTTTTGTGTCGTTCGAACGTCAGCCAGTGGCCAGTGCGTCGATTGCGCAAGTGCACTTTGCGGTGATCCAAGACCGCAATGGCAGTCAGCGCGAAGTGGCGGTGAAAGTGTTGCGTCCGGGCATGCTGACGGTGATCGACAAAGACCTGAGTCTCATGCGCATGATGGCCGCTTGGGTCGATCGCCTGTCGAGCGATGGCAAACGCTTGAAGCCGCGTGAAGTGGTGGCCGAGTTTGACAAGTACCTGCACGACGAGTTGGACCTCGTACGCGAAGCTGCTAATGCGGCACAACTTCGCCGCAACATGGAAGGTTTGGACTTGGTGTTGATCCCCGAAATTTTCTGGGACTTCTGCCACACCGATGTGATGGTGATGGAACGCATGAAAGGCGTGCCTATCAGCCAAACCGAACGTTTGCGTGAAGCAGGTGTGGACATCCCCAAACTCGCACGCGATGGCGTGACCATCTTTTTCACCCAAGTCTTTCGCGATGGTTTTTTCCATGCCGACATGCACCCCGGCAACTTGCAGGTCAGCCTAGAGCCCAACAGCTTTGGTCGTTATGTGTTGCTTGACTTTGGCATCGTGGGCACGCTCACCGAATACGACAAAGAGTATTTGGCGCAAAACTTCACCGCGTTCTTCCGCCGCGACTACAAGCGTGTGGCTGAGTTGCATGTGGAGTCCGGCTGGGTGCCTGCTGATACGCGTGTGGATGAGTTGGAGTCTGCCATTCGCGCGGTGTGTGAGCCGTACTTTGACCGTCCGCTGAAAGAAATTTCACTCGGCATGGTGCTCATGCGTTTGTTCCAAACCTCGCGCCGTTTCAATGTGGAGATTCAGCCGCAGCTCGTGTTGTTGCAAAAAACCTTGCTCAACATCGAAGGCTTGGGTCGCCAGCTTGACCCAGATTTGGACTTGTGGAGCACCGCCAAACCGTTCTTGGAAACATGGATGGTCGACCAAGTCGGCCCCAAGAAACTCTGGAACCAATTGCGCGCTGAAGCGCCGCGCTACGCCAAGCTCTTGCCCGAGTTGCCTCGCTTGGTGCACGACTTTTTGAAGCACCGCCAAACGAACAGCAACGTGCAGTTGCAACAGCTCATCGAAGAACAGCGCCGCACCAACCGCATGTTGCAAGGCATCGTGTGGGTGGGTGGTGGCTTCTTGGTGGGCTTGCTGGCCATACAAGTGTTCGTGCGTTTTCACCATTTCTTTTAAACACTTTACGGAGTTGACCCGTGCTGCTCACACTCGTCATCGTCTATTTGCTGGTCACCATTGCCATTGGTCTGATGGCTGCCAAGCGGGTGCAAAACTCGTCTGACTTTGCCATTGCCGGTCGTCACCTGCCCATGGCCATGATCGTGACCACCACCTTTGCCACTTGGTTTGGCTCAGAAACGGTGTTGGGCATTCCCGCCAAGTTTGTGAATGGCGGTTTGCATGGCGTGGTCGAAGACCCCTTTGGTGCAGGCTTTTGTTTGATCTTTGTGGGCTTGTTCTTTGCCGGCAAGCTCTACCGCATGACGTTGCTCACGATCAGCGACTACTTTCGCGAGCGCTATGGCCGCGTGGTCGAGGTGGTGTGCTCGCTCATCATCATGGTCAGCTACCTCGGCTGGGTGTCGGCGCAAGTCACCGCGTTGGGCTTGGTGTTCAACCTCTTGTCCGATGGCGTGGTCAGCATGGAGCTCGGGATGATCATTGGCGTGGCGTCCATCTTGGCCTACACCTTGTTTGGTGGCATGTGGTCGGTGGCCATCACCGACTTCATTCAAATGATCATCTTGGTGGTGGGGCTGTCCATCTTGGCGGTGTTTGCGGCCGACCAAGCGGGTGGCGCAGACAAAGTGGTGGCCTTGGCGGTCAGTCAAGACATGTTCAAGTTCTGGCCCGAGCCCAACGCCAAAGATGTGCTGTTCTTTTTTGCCTCGGCCATCACCATCATGTTGGGCTCCATCCCTCAGCAAGACGTGTTTCAACGCGTCATGTCGGCCAACAACATCACCTCGGCCACACGCGGCCCCGTGATTGGCGGCATTTGCTACATCTTGTTTGCGTTTGTACCCATGTTTTTGGTGGTCAGCGCCATGATCATCATGCCCGAGAAGGCAGCCACCTTGATTGCCGAAGACCCACAAAAAGTGTTGCCCACGTTGGTGATTGAGCAAATGCCGTTTGTCATGCAAGTGCTGTTCTTTGGCGCGTTGCTCTCTGCCATCAAGTCGTGTGCATCAGCCACATTGCTGGCGCCTAGCGTGACCTTTACCGAAAACATTTGGCGTCAGTTCCGCCCGCATCAAGGTGACCAGCAAGAGTTGCGTGCCATGCGCGTGACGGTGTTGGTGTTCAGCGTGTTGGTGCTGGCCTATGCCATTGCCATGCAAGGCACCTCGATTTACGAAATGGTGTCGGGCGCTTACCAAGTGCCGCTGGTGGGTGCGTTTGTGCCGCTCACCTTTGGCCTGTACTGGAAGCGCGCCACCACACAAGGCGCTATTTTTGCTTTGGTGCTGGGCTTGCTTACTTGGTTGCTGTTTTTGCTCACGCCTGCGGGGGACGAGTTTCCAGCGCAGTTGGCCGGTGTATTGGCCAGTTTGACGGGCATGTTGGTGGGCTCGTTGGGGCCACAAGCCATTCGCAATGCCCACGGCAGTCACCACAAGCTGGTCGGTGCGGCCTAAGTGTCTGGCGCCCCTTGAAATAGGGGTTGGGCGCCTATAATTCAGGGTTTTACCGAATTCGTCTCGCCATGCCCATTTATGCCTACAAATGCGGGTCCTGCGGCCATGCCAAGGACGTCCTGCAAAAAATCTCAGATGCGCCTCTGACCGATTGTCCAGAGTGCGGCAAACCCACGTTTTCCAAGCAACTCACGGCTGCGGGCTTTCAGCTCAAAGGCTCGGGTTGGTACGCCACTGATTTCAAAGGCGGTTCCGGTGGCACATCCGCGCCCGCTTCTGTCGCTGGTGCGGCTGCTACCGAAACTGCTTCAGCGGGATCGGACACTGCCACCAGTACACCCCCAGCCGCTTGCGGCGGCGGCTGTGCTTGCCATTAATTTTCAACACCACTGGGTCTTTCATGCCGATTAAAAAATACCTGCTCGCCGGCCTTTTGGTCTGGACGCCACTCGTCATCACTGTGGCGGTGTTGAGCTGGCTGGTCGGCTCGCTGGATGGCGCGTTCATCGGTGTGTTGACAAAGCTGCGCCTGACCTCGCCCGATACCATTTATTGGCTTGAGCATGTCCCGGGCCTTGGCGTGATCTTGTTGATCCTCGTGCTGCTGATCAGCGGTGCTTTGGTGTCCAACGTGGCGGGTCGTTGGTGGATGAAGCAATGGGACCGTTTGCTCAATCAAATCCCCATCGTCAAGTCGATTTACTCCAGCGTGAAGAAGGTGTCCGACACCTTGTTCTCCGACGGCGGCAATGCGTTTCGCAAAGCTTTGTTGATTCAATACCCACGTCAAGGTGTGTGGACCATTGCGTTTCAAACGGGTACACCGTCTGGCGAAGTGGCCAGCAAATTAGACGGTGAACACATCAGCGTGTATGTGCCCACCACGCCTAACCCCACCAGTGGCTTTTTCTTGGTCGTGCCTCGTGCCGATGTGAAAGAGCTCAACATGAGCGTTGACGAAGCGTTGACGTATGTGATTTCCATGGGCGCCGTGTCTCCCGGCACCCAAGCAATTCAAGAAAAGAGAAACTAAAAATGGCAATGCGCTCCCACTACTGCGGTCTCGTGACCGAAGCCCTCAATGGCCAAACCGTGAGCCTGTGCGGCTGGGTCAACCGTCGTCGTGACCACGGCGGCGTCATCTTCATCGACTTGCGTGACCGCGAAGGTTATGTGCAAGTGGTGTGCGATCCCGACCGTCCTGAGATGTTCAAAATTGCCGAAGACGTGCGCAATGAGTTTTGTATCCAGGTCAAAGGTTTGGTGCGCGCCCGTCCAGAAGGCACAACCAACGACAACCTCAAGAGCGGCAAGATTGAAGTGCTGTGCCACGAGTTGACAGTGCTCAACGCGTCGGTCACGCCACCCTTCCAAATCGACGAAGACAACTTGTCTGAGACCACACGTCTCACACACCGCGTGCTCGATTTGCGTCGCCCTTACATGCAAAACAACCTGATGCTGCGCTACAAAGTGGCGATGGAAGTGCGCAAGTACCTCGACGAAAACGGTTTCATCGACGTGGAAACACCCATGCTCACCAAGAGCACGCCCGAAGGCGCACGCGACTATTTGGTGCCCAGCCGTGTGCACGATGGTCAGTTCTTCGCGTTGCCTCAGTCGCCTCAGTTGTTCAAACAGCTGTTGATGGTGGCGGGCTACGACCGTTACTACCAAATCACCAAGTGCTTCCGCGACGAAGACTTGCGTGCGGACCGTCAACCTGAATTCACCCAGATTGATATTGAAACCTCGTTCTTGAGCGAGGAAGAAATCCGCGACATGTTCCAAGGCATGATTAAGCGCGTGTTCCAAAACACCATCGGTGTGGACCTCGGCGAGTTCCCTGTCATGACCTACCAAGATGCGATGCACTTGTACGGTTCAGACAAGCCAGACTTGCGCGTGAAACTGCAATTCACCGAAGTGACCGACGTCATGGGCGATGTGGACTTCAAAGTGTTCTCAGGTGCTGCCAACATGAAGGGCGGTCGCGTGGTGGCTTTGCGCGTGCCCAATGGCTCGGTGGAAGGCGGCGGCATCAGCCGTGGCGAGATCGACGCGTACACCGAGTTCGTCAAGATCTACGGTGCGAAGGGTTTGGCTTACATCCGCGTCAACGACTTGTCCAAAGGCCGTGACGGTTTGCAGTCACCCATCGTCAAGAACATCCATGACGCAGCATTGAACGCCGTGTTGGAACGTTCAGGCGCACAAAACGGCGACTTGATTTTCTTCGGCGCAGACAAAGCCAAGATCGTGAACGACGCGATTGGCGCCTTGCGCATCAAGATTGGTCACAGCGAGTTCGGCAAGAAGAACGGTTTGTTCGAAGACCGTTGGGCGCCAATGTGGGTGGTCGACTTCCCCATGTTCGAGTTCGACGACGAGAGCCAACGCTACACCGCCGTGCACCACCCCTTCACCGCACCCAAAGACGGCCACGAAGACTGGATGGTCACTGCGCCCGAGAAGTGCATCTCCAAGGGCTACGACATGGTGTTGAACGGTTGGGAAATGGGTGGCGGCTCCGTGCGTATCCACCGCGCTGACGTGCAACAAAAAGTGTTTGACGCTTTGAAGATCACGCCCGAAGAAGCCCAGCTCAAGTTCGGCTTCTTGCTCGATGCTTTGCAATACGGCGCGCCTCCACACGGCGGCTTGGCTTTCGGTTTGGACCGCATCGTCACGCTCATGACCGGCGCAGAATCGATTCGCGACGTGATTGCCTTCCCCAAGACCCAACGCGCTCAGTGTTTGCTCACGCAAGCCCCAAGCCCTGTGGACGAGAAACAATTGCGCGAATTGCACATCCGTTTGCGCAACCCCGACGCGGTCAAGGCTTGATGCGTTGACTCAGTGGCACTTCGGTGCAAACGACAAAGGCTCCTTTGGGAGCCTTTTTTCATGTCTGCGATTTATTGTGATTCGTCTAAGTTGAGCACGCTCGCCAGTGGCAAATGGGTCGGAGCTTCGTAATCAGCCACGATCCATGCGCGACTGGGGTGCTCTGCCGCTTCTCGCAAGAACTCATGGATGACGCGAACCGATGCAAGGTCGAGTGCGGCAAACGGTTGGTCTAGCAAAGTCACGGTTGCGCCTGATGCCAAAGCCGCTACCACCATCACTTTGCGGCGACTGCCAGCTGACAGCATGTTGAGGCGCTTGTCGAGGTGTTGTGTCATGTCGAGTTCTTCCGCCAAGTCTTGCAGTAGGTCTTGGTTCCAGCGCGGGTAGTGCGCACGCAATGCGTCCCAACTGGCTTGCACGGTAGTGCTGTCGTGCGCAGCATCTTGCAGGTCCACCCAAAACACGCCACCTTTGGGTGTTGTCACTTGGCCCGCTGTGGGTTGCACATCACCTGCTAACAAACGCAGCAGCGTGGTTTTGCCTTTGCCTTCATCGCCACACACCCAGCTCACACCAGGTGTCCAAGCAAAAGACAAGTTGTTCAGTGGGCCCCAAGTGACGCTTTGGACCGCGAGTTGAAATGTGGTTGCGCTAGACATGGCCTTATCGTACGCAAAACAAGCGTGTGATCTGCTGTGTATCGACTAGGATGATTGCAGTTATGACCGTCTCTCAATTCCCCGCTCTTCAGTTTCCTCTGTCTAAAGGCAGCCGCCACTTGGCTTATAGCTCGGTGGGTGATGTCAATAGCCCGCATGTGCTGTTGTGCTTGCCCGGCTTGTTAGAAACCCGTGCCACGTTTGACCCGCTGCTGCAAGCGGCTGATGGTCTGCAAGGCTTGCGAGTGATCAGTGTGGACTTGTGTGGCCGAGGGGACTCCAGTTGCTTGCCAGGTGACAAGGGGTACACCATGCAGGTGTATCTAGAAGACATTGAACATTTCATTCGCCATGAGTTGATGCCCGATGGCAAGCCTGTGCCGCACATCGACGTGTTGGGCACCAGCATGGGCGGCATCTTGGCCATGTACTTGGCGCACGATGCCCATAACCACGTCAGTGGTTTGTTCTTCAATGACATTGGCTTGGATTTGCCATGGATGTCGATCTACGGTTTGTACGACGGCATGAAGCAAGCAGGTCGCTTGCCAACCCCAGAAGAAATGGCAGAACAGTTCAATGTGAGCATTGGTGCCGTGCTGGCCGTGCAGTCACCCTCGCACTTCGATTTGCCTTACCGCAAAGATTGGAAGGGGATGAAGTTTGGTCATTTGCTGAATGGTTTCAAAGGCCCGGTGCGTTTGATGCACGGTGGTAACTCGGGTGTGTGCACGCCACAGCAAGTCAAAGCGTTGCAGCGCGAATTTGCCAAAGCACAGGTGCTGGAAGTGGCCGATGCGGCGCACCCAGTGCCGTTCAACGCGGTGGTGAATCAGTTTGTGTTGCAAGCACTTCATTTACCTGCTGCCACGCCAGCCAAACCAGACCCCGTGCACCAAGCCCCTGTGCAGCAGGCGCTGCAAACGACGATGCCGTTTGATACACCAGTCGCAGCACCTCAGCCCAAAGCTATGCCTGAACTTTTGGCGGAACCAGAGCCTGTTCAGCCAGCGGCAGCGACAGTTCAGGAGGGCACTGAACCACGCGTGGGATTGCTGGGCTTGCTCAAGCAGCTGCTAGGCGCCACAAAGAAGTAACTTCTTTGGCGCGCGCTGCGTGCAGCGGGTCGGTTTCGTCAGTGGCTTTGCCATGACGCGGTTTGATGTCGTGGCGGTCCACCAACTTGAGCCCCGCCTCACTGATCCAACAAATCAGTTCTTCACGCGTGCGCAGTCCCAAGTGCTCGGCCAAGTCAGACATGATGAGCCAGCCTTCGCCATTGGGCGCAAGGTGTTCACGCAACCCACTCAAGAAACCACGCAGCATGCGGCTGCCTTCGTCGTACACCGCGTGCTCAATGGGCGAACTAGGACGCGCAGGGACCCACGGCGGGTTACACACAATCAGCGGTGCTTGGCCTTCTGGGAATAGATCGGTTTGCACCAAGGCCACTTTGTCGATGCGCTGCAAGCGTTGCAGGTTCTCGCGCGCACAGGCAAGGGCGCGTGGGTCTTGGTCTGTGGCGACGATGCGTTGCACGCCGCGTTTGGCCAACACTGCAGACAACACACCTGTGCCCACGCCAATGTCAAACGCGAGCGATTTGTCTTTGATCGGCGCATTCGCCACGAGATCCACATACTCACCACGAACCGGCGAGAACACGCCGTAATGCGGGTAGATGCGGTTGTTGGGTGCGTCGTCCAAGGCCGCAATCTCCACGCCTTTTTTGCGCCACTCATGCGCTCCCACCACACCCAAAAGTTCGCGCAGCGACACCATGCAGGCTTCGCCGTTGGCTGGACCCCACGCTTCGGTACAGGCTTGTTTGAGGTCAGGTGCGCGGCGCAGGGGGATGGTGTAGTCGCCTTCTAAGGGAACGATGACCATGGCCAAGATGCGGGCGCGTTGGCCTAATGTCAAGCGGTGTGCATTGAAGGCTTGCACGGGTGTGAGGTCAACCTCTGACTTTTTGTTTTTCTTAGGTTTACGTTCAGTGCGACGGGCCAAGGCTTGCAGCAGTTGACGTGCATTGTGAAAGTCACCTTGCCACAACAAACCTGTGCCCTCGCAAGCGAGTCGATAGGCCGTGTCGGCCGACATCGTGTCGTCAGCAGCCACCACGCGACGGGGCGCTGCAGCGCCGCTTTCGGCGCGCCAGGTGGGGTAGGTGTCTAGTGGAGTGAGCATGGCGGCATCATAGTGGGCGCTGCCATGCATACGGCGTGTTTAGGGCGCCGCGAATTCCCAAATGGCGCCGACTTGCCAGCGATCGCTCTCTGGCTCGAGCCAATTCTTGCCGCCCATGGGTACAGTGTTGGAGTCGGCCAAGTGGGTATAGCGCACAAAAGGTCGGAGGGCGTCGCCATTGGATAAACCAAGCTTCATGCTGAGCTGCGCATACTGCCCACCGTGCTGGGTGTTGGTGATGTCTTGGTAGCTGTGATTCACTTCCGAAAGTTTGGAGGTGTGACGTCCGTAAATCAGCACACCGGCATCGATGGTCCACATGTCACCACTGGACCAGCGCACAGGTAGCCACAACTGCGTTGCACCGCGTTGGTAGCCGCCATAGGTTGTCCCTTGAAAGGTGGTGGTGCCCCGCAGGTCATTCCATAAGGTGTGCATTGCCAAGCCAGAAAACCAGCCTTCTTGTGTGACTGTTTCACTGAACAGGGGGACCAAAGCACGCCAGCGTGTTTCAAGATTGGTCACATTGTTGAGGCTGCCCGAGTTGATGCTGGTGTATTTTTGTTTGCCTAAAAAAACATCGCCTTCAAACTGGGCGTTTGGCATCTCTGCCCAATGCGACAAGCGCGCGTGCAGTCCTGCCTCAGGCCCTTTGAGTTGCATCAAATTAGGCTCTTTGTAGTGGTTGATGCCACCGCTCACACCCCATTGAATAGGCGCAGTTTGTGGTGAAGCATCTTGCCCCCATGCCAGTGCACTGAAGAGGCTGAGGCAAATGCCTGTGATGTATGCAAAGCGAGTGGTGTGTGTCATTGGTTTTGAATTCGAATCATGCGAATGGTCGGATTATTGAAGATGGTCAAACGTGTGGTGTCAGCTGTCGAGACGCTGACCGAGCCTGATTGGCTGCTTGTGCTCAGTGCCGCATAAAGTGTGACGGTGACTTTATTAGCAGCCAAGTTGGCATTGGTTCGCACATCGGTGATTCGAACAGAGCCAACCTTACCCGTGAAACGATAGAACAATGCGTTGGCCGTTCCAGTGTCATACGCTTGTGTGGTGCAAGCCATCGCACCGACGTAGCCCGGTTTGCTAAATAAGCAAATTTGCGCTTGGGCAATCGCGGTGTCATTGTTGGTGTTGTTGGTGCTGGATGCTGCCCCGTTGCTTTCGGAGATGCCCAGCAAGCGATAGCCACTGGCGGTTAAACGCAGCGCAGGTCGTGTGAGGGTTTGAGTGCCGTCATTCACACTGAGGTGCATGGCGGATGAACCACTTAAACCCAAAGCCGCAATGTCAGTGACCAAAGCACTCTCGACGTCAGCCAAAGTCGCGTTAGGCTTGACGCTATACAGTGCGGCAACGCCACCTGAGGTCAGGGCTGTTGCGGGCGATGTGCCAGCGACTTCCTGCCAGCAATCAAAGTTGTTTGCTGTGGGGCACAACACCGGCAATGCATAGCGCCCAGAACCATCGACATCGCCGCCTAAGGCAATCAATTTGGTTTGTGCACTGAAATTGGCATAGCTGGCTAAACCGCTGTAATTCAACTTGGCGGCAGATACGCTGAGGGTATTGCTCACACATGCGGGGAATGAAATGGCATTTCTTGTGCCCCCATTGCCCGTGGCAACGATAGGCAGGACGCCTTGGTTACGCAAGTTGCTAAATGCCGTTTTGAACAGGCCGCCCACGTAGTCTGTGTCACACGCCGCCGTGTAGCTGCCACCGCCCAAACTCATGTTCATGACCACGATGGGCGCTTGCCCTGCTGCACGCCGGCGACGCGCTTCATTGGTGACCCATTCAATGCCAGCCAGCAAATCTCCCGCTGAAGCGGACAGGCTTTTGCCTGTGCTGGTGATGGTCTCGCTAAAAACCTGAATCGGCAAAATTTGTGTGTTGGGTGCAATGCCTTTGGCGACAACCCCATTCGCGCTGTAATTCATGCCAGCCGCAGCAGCCATGCCTGTGCCGTGACCGCAGCCCGCCAGAATGGCCTCGTCACGCGTTCCACTCCATGTGTCAGCACAGCTTCGACCTGCTGTTGATGTGGTGGTGTCTGAGCTTTGACCATTGGGGCAAAACCCTTTTCCGCCATTGGATGGCGTGGAAAAGCAAACCCCATTGAGAATCTTGTTGTTACCCAATGCAGGATGATTGTTCTCGACGCCAGAGTCCATCAGCGCAATCACTTGACCTGTGCCATCGGCCACACGGGCATTCAGCGTT
Organism: Limnohabitans sp. MORI2; assembly: GCF_027925025.1. NCBI lineage: Bacteria > Pseudomonadati > Pseudomonadota > Betaproteobacteria > Burkholderiales > Comamonadaceae > Limnohabitans > Limnohabitans sp. MORI2. The sequence goes on along the minus strand of NZ_AP027058.1, from coordinate 2,246,891 downwards.
GGTTGTGCGGTTGAGCCGTCAAAACTGAGTTTGATCGCATCGTTGGTTCTGCTAACCGTGTTGCTGGTGATGCTTTGCGTAGACATAGGAATGTCAGCATGTACAGCGCTGACCCCTTTGATTCTGGGAAGTAGTCCTAATTCGCAAGCATTGAGATCAATGCGCACCACATTGCCAGAACTGGGTGTGTGGGCTTGGTTGATGCGTGTTGCCAAATCAGAGGTGGTGCAGTTGCCACCGGTTGCACCGTTTAAGGCTTGCCCTGCATTCGCCTGGAGAGAGGCCAAAAAGTTTTTTTGACTTTGCACGCGTTGCTCATCGGCTGTTTGATAGGCGGTGATTAACCCTGAAACCGAGGTGCTGCTACTGTCTAACGCGACAAAAACGGATGCTGTGTCGTCGTTGTTATCCGGGGTTATGTCTTGCACCTGTGCGGCAACGGTGGCATTGGGTACATCGCTCAGTGCGTTGCCGCCCGATCCGCCGCCGCATCCAGTCAGAATGAGGGTGAGGACGAGGGGAACGACGAAGCGATGATTCATGATCTGTAGCATGTGGTTGGATATATTTGAACGCTATCAATCGATCGTGCCTATGCATTTTAAAGAGGGCTTTACATTTCAAGTCATCCGTTAATGAATTCATGAATACTTTTCGCATAGCAACCTACAACATTCACAAGGGCGTGCAAGGCTTGGGCCCAGCGCGTCGCTTGGAAATCCATAACCTCGGGCACGCCGTCGAGCAGTTTGATGCCGACCTTGTGTGCTTGCAAGAAGTTCGTGGCTTTAATCGTCAGCAAGAGCGTCGTTTCAAGCACTGGCCTAAGCAAGGGCAAGCTGATTTTTTAGCGCCCGAGGGCTACACGCCGGTGTATTGCACCAATGCCATCACCAAACACGGTGAGCATGGCAATGCCTTGCTCAGCCGTTGGCCTGTGTTGCAACATCGCCATGAAGACATGTCAGACCATCGCTTAGAACAACGAGGCTTGTTGCATGTGTCGGTGGATATGCAGGGGCGAGTGGTGCATGTCATCGTGGTGCACTTGGGGCTGCTGCCAGGCAGCCGTATTCGGCAAACGCAGCAGTTGCATGATTTCATCGCACGCGAAGTGCCTGCCGATGCCCCACTCTTGGTGGCCGGCGATTTCAATGATTGGGGCAACGCTGTCGCCAAAATGATGGACACCGTGGGGTTACACACCAACGAAGACAAACCACATGCCACCTATCCCTCGCGTTTACCGCTGGTGCAGCTCGATCATGTGTACGCGCGTGGCGTGCACCGTGTGGCTACCCATGTGCCGCGAGGTCCAATTTGGGGTCGAATGTCTGACCACTTACCCCTGCTGGTTGAGTTTGCGTGGGATGCGCCATGAACACCCAACACGCCGCACATGACATTCGTTTGTTGCGCAGCGGCGTGGCGTTGTTTCCTGCACTGATCGATGCGTTTGACCATGCGCAACATGAAGTGCTGCTGGAAACGTATATCTTCGACTTTGCGGGGGCAGGTGGCGAGGTCGCCCGAGCTTTGGTGCGCGCTGCGCAGCGTGGCGTACGTGTCTGCGTGGTGGTCGATGGTGTGGGTACAGGCGCCTTACCACTTGAGTGGGCGCGGCGTTTTGAAAATGCAGGGGTGCAGTGCCGCGTGTATTCGCCCCTGACGGGTGTGGGCTTTTGGTTGCCCAGTCGTTGGCGGCGCTTGCACCGCAAACTGTGTGTGGTGGACCGTGATGTGGCATTTTGCGGCGGCATCAATTTGTTGGATGACTTCATTGATCCCAACGTGCCGGAGGGCCTAGAGCAACCGCGTTTGGATTACGGTGTGAGTTTGCGCGGTCCTTTGGTGGCGCATGTGCACGATGCCATGTCTCAACTGTGGTCACGCATTGAGGCGATGCGTGAGTTGCGTAGCCAAGACATTGCAGGTGCGTTTGAGGCCTTGCGCAGCGCAGATCAAGGCCTTGCGTTGCCTACGCACGGTACCGTGCAATTGGTGCTGCGCGACAACGTGCGTCACCGCACGCAAATTGAGCGTGCGTATCGCAAGGCCATTGGCGCAGCACGGCACGAGGTGGTGGTGGCCAGTGCGTATTTCTTTCCAGGCTTACGCTTGCGTCGCGCCTTGATGCTGGCTGCGCGCCGTGGTGTGCGCGTGCGTTTGCTGCTGCAAGGTAAGTACGAGTATTTTTTACCCTACCGTGCTTCACGCCAGCTCTACAGCCAACTCTTGACGGCAGGCGTAGAAATTTACGAGTACCACGCCAGCGTGTTGCACGCCAAAGTGGCAGTGGTCGATGGCCATTGGGCCACCGTGGGCTCGTCTAACTTAGATCCCTTTAGTTTGTTGTTAGCGCGCGAGGCCAATGTGGTGGTGCGTGATGCAGCCTTTGCCCAACGCTTACAAGACAGCTTGCACCAAGCCATTCAAACCGGTTCCACCAAAGTCGAGGCCAACAGCTTTGCGCAACGGGGGTGGTGGCAACAACTGGTGGATTGGGGGGCTGCTCTGGTGCTGCGTTTTGGCGTGTTTTTAACGGGTAAACGCTACTGAAGACGCTGTCCTGTAGGGGCTTTGCTTCGCTGATACCATCATCCCCATGACTGCAAAAGACAACTTCGAAGGCACGCCCGTATCTGTCAAGATACGCGAGCGCATCACTGCCGCCCGCAAACGCTTTCATAGCAACGACAACATCGCCGAGTTCATCCAACCCGGCGAATTAGAAGCCTTGCTCGACGAAGTCGAAAGCAAGATGCAAGGCGTGCTCGATAGCTTGGTGATTGATACCGAGCACGACCACAACACGGGCGACACCGCACGTCGCGTGGCCAAGATGTACTTGCAAGAAGTTTTCAAAGGCCGCTACGTCAAAGCGCCGGCCATCACCGAATTTCCCAACGCGGAACACCTCAACGAGCTGATGATTGTCGGCCCCATCACCGTGCGCAGCGCTTGTAGCCATCACTTTTGCCCCGTGATTGGCAAAATTTGGATTGGCGTGTTGCCCAATGAGCGCACCAACGTCATTGGCCTGTCCAAGTACGCACGCTTGGCCGAATGGGTCATGGGTCGTCCCCAAATTCAAGAAGAAGCTGTCGTCCAACTCGCCGACCTCATTCAAGAAAAAACACAGCCCGATGGCTTGGCCATCGTGATGGAAGCTAGCCATTTCTGTATGTCGTGGCGCGGGGTGAAAGACATGGACAGCAAGATGATCAACTCGGTCATGCGTGGCGCTTTCTTGAAAGACCCCAATTTGCGCCGCGAATTTTTGTCTCTGATTCCTAAAGGTTGATGCCATGCTCGTTCGTTTGTTGTATGTGAGCCGCTCTGTTCATCCCGAAACACCTGAGCAAACCGAATCCATCTTGGCTAGCTCGCGCGAGCACAACTTGGCCAATGGCATCACGGGTGTGCTGTGCTATGGCGGTGGGATTTATTTGCAAGCCATCGAAGGTGGCCGCAATCAAGTCAATGCGCTTTACAGCCAAATCGTCAAAGACCCACGTCACAAAGACGTTGTGGTGCTTGCCTATGAAGAAATCACCGAACGCCGCTTTGGCGGTTGGACCATGGGTCAAGTGCGCTTGGACAAACTCAACCCATCCATCGTGTTGAAGTACTCCGAAACGCCAGAGCTTGACCCCTACAGCGTGTCGGGTCAGGTCTCGTTTGCGTTGCTGGAAGAACTGATGGCCACTGCGTCCATCATCGGTCGCGCCTGAGGCGCTTGTTGGTTAGCGCTTGAGCGCCAACGCTCTCTCCATCGTTTTACTCGCAGGGCTGCTGCATGCTTTGTGGAACATCCTCGCTAAGAAAGCGGGCGGTGATGCACGCTTTGCTTGCTTCACCGCAGGCGTTGCCATGGTGGTTTGGGCTCCTGTAGGGGTTTGGATCGGATGGGATGTGTTGCCGCAGTGGGGTGCATGGGAGTGGGGTTTTGTCATCGCCAGTGGCGTGTTGCACGTGCTGTACTTTGTGGTCTTGCTACGCGGTTATCGCCATGCTGATTTGACCGTGGTGTATCCCTTGGCGCGTGGCACAGGCCCCTTGTTGTCATCGCTGGTGGCCTTGGTATGGTTGGGCGAATCCATGTCGTACATCGGTGCTTTGGGTGTTGCGGGTGTAGTGAGTGGTGTGTTCTTAATTGCTGGTGGGCCTAAGCTCATCACCGATTGGCGACGTGCCGATGTGGTCAATGACGCGCAGCTGGTATCTCAACGCCTGTGCCGCGCAGGCTTGCGCTATGGCGTGCTGACGGGCCTATTCATTGCCAGTTACACCGTGGTGGATGGCTATGCGGTGAAGGTGCTGTTGATGTCGCCAGTCTTGTTGCACTATTTGGAAAACTTGACTCGCTTTGCCTTGTTGACGCCTGTGGTGTTGCGCGACCGACCCGCCGCTTGGACGCTGTGGCGTCAACAGTGGAAGTACGCGCTCATCGTCGGTACGGTCACGCCCATTTCGTATGTGCTGATCTTGTATGCCATGCAAACCTCGCCTTTGTCTTTGGTAGCACCTGCACGTGAGGTGTCTATGCTTTTTGCGGCGCTCATTGGCGGGCACTTGTTGGGTGAGGGCGACCGTTGGTTACGCGTGCTTGGTGCCTTGCTCATTGCTGCGGGGGTGGCGATGTTGGGGCTGGCATGACCGCTTCGCCATGCCTATTGGGATGCGACTTCAGCAGCAGCCCTACCCCACGAAAACCTATTGTTGTGGCGCTGGGCCACGCCAAAGCAGGACGCGTGCAACTACAAAGCCTGCTGCGGTTTGACACCTTGGTCTCTTTTGCTGATTGGCTCAAACAGCCTCAAGCGTGGGTGGGTGGCTTTGACTTGCCTTTTGGCTTGCCACGCGAATTGGTCGAAGCTTTGGGTTGGCCCACCGACTGGTTGCCCTGCATGCAGCACTACACCGCACTCAGCCGCGCCGACATACGTGCCACCTTCAAAGCCTTTTGCGATGCGCGCCCCGTGGGTGGCAAGTTTGCCCATCGCGCTACCGATACCCCCGCAGGCTCCAGCCCATCCATGAAGTGGGTCAACCCGCCCGTCGCCTACATGCTGCATGCGGGTGTACCGCTGCTCATCGAGGCGGGCGTCACGCTGCCACGCTTACACATGGCAGACCCATCACGTATTGCGCTGGAGGCCTACCCGGGTTTGTTGGCGCGTGAACTCATTGGCAACATCAGCTACAAAAGCGACGACAAAGCCAAACAAACCCCTGAGCGTTTGATCGCCCGAAAGCAACTGCTCCAAGCCCTCGAAGTGGGGCAAACTCGTTTGAACCTGCGTCTCAAGCTCACCCACGCTCAGCATGACATCTTGGTGGACGATGCCAGCGGCGACAGCCTAGACGCGGTGCTCTGCATGGTGCAAGCCGCGTGGGCCCAAACTCAATACGAAGCGGGTGATTTGAACTACGGCCTGCCCATGTGTGACCCGCTGGAAGGCTGGATCGTGACGGCAGGTCTATGAATTAATCCGGGTTAATTTGTAATCCATTTTAGTTATAGTTGCGTATCGCAACAAAACTGCATGGCGCAGGATTTTTATGGATCGCAAAGACTGGCTGTTCCCTTTGCTCGCTGGCTTGATTGGCGTCATCGGCACACTGAGCGGGAGTTGGGTCACGAACTACCAACACGAACGTGCGAGCACACGCCAAGTGCAAACAGATCTCGCCAAACAACTCGCGGGTGAACGGGCCGCTGAATTCAAAGCCCTCAAAGAAGCTGGGTTGCGGTACATGACCGCCACCGATGCCATGGTCAACAGCCTTGTGTTTTCAACTGCGCGTGACAAAGCCTTGGCCGAGCTGTTGACCGAACATTTGCGAACTGTGCAAAACGCGGGTAACGATGTGGCTTTGACCACCGACGATGATCTGGCGCGTCACACCATGGCCCTGAACCAAAGCTTGGCTCGTTTGCTCATGCCCAGTTCTAAACCGATGGAGCAACGCTTGGCCGAACTCAATCTACAAGTGATTGACTGGATCAAACAGTTCAAGCGCAGTTTGGATGTGCTGAAAGCTCAAAACGAAGAAGCGTTAAGCCGACGCGCCAGTGTGCAAATAGCTGCCCCCTTGACGCGTTAACGCTCCGACTCCAAATCCGGTATCCGGTTAAACGCAATCCGCATCGGCGCGTGGTCTAGCCCCGCTTGGGCGCTGGCGAAGTACACCGTGTTTTTGCCGTGCTTGCCGTTCAGGGCATCGAGTGCGGCCATGAGTTTGCTGCGGTCTTTTGGGGCCGTTGCACGCGTTGATGTTGCACCCACAGGCTCAGCGCCATCGCCGAATAAATCCATCGTGTGTTGCACCGCAGGCACCAAGCCGTGCAGTTGCACGCCCACGCTCACGGGCTTGGGCCAACGGTGCAAGCCGCTGTGCCACAGCGTGTCGAGGGTGTGCAGCAAAAACGCGGTGTCTTGCGTTTCGCCCACCTGGGCTGCGCGCTCGTCGCCCTCATGTTGGCCGCGTGCGTTGCGCCAGCGTATATGCACGCTCATGCTGGTGGCATACACCTGTTGCTTGCGCAGGCGCATGGCTGCTTTTTGCGTGAGGCGGTTGAGCACCGCCAACGCGCCTGCGGGGTGGCGCAAGTCGGGCGGCAGCACATGCGAGTGGCCCAGCGAACGCGCCACCGTCTCACGCGGGCCGTACCACTGGCCGCGCAGCTTGTCGTACATCTCGGCCCCTGCCACGCCGCCCCAAGCAGTGCGCAACAGCTCGCGTGGCGCGGCATACAGCTGCTCCACCGTGTGAATGCCGCAGGCGTTCAGCCTGCGTTGCATGCGCGGGCCAATGCCGTTGATGGCCGACAACTTGAGCGCGTACAACCGCTGCGGCAACTCGTGCGCTTGCAGCATCGTCAGCCCATCGGGCTTTTGCATGTTCGACGCCAGCTTGGCCAGCAAGGTGTTGGGCGCAATGCCCACCGACGTGCGCATGCACTCGCCCAGCTGCGCCACCACCTCGGCCTTCACGCGCTGCGCCAAAGCTAGCGCACGATCGGGCGCTTGCCAGCGGCCTGTGAGCTCGCACTCCATTTCGTCAATCGACAGCACTTGGCGCACAGGGGCCGTGGTGTCCACCACCGCCACCGCGCGGTGGTGCATCTCCACATACTTGGCGTGGTCGGCCAGCACGATGGCAATGTCAGGGCACAGTCGCCGCGCCTCGGCCACCCCAGTGCCCGTGCCAATGCCCAACGCCTTGGCCTCATAACTCGCGGCAATGCAGCACGACGTGTCGGCCAACACCGGCACCACCCCCACTGGCCGCCCACGCAGCGCGGGGTTGAGTTGTTGCTCAACCGAAGCGAAGTAGCTGTTGAAATCGACGAAGAGGGAACGGAGCATAATTACTGTATTTAAACACAGTAATTTTTGAGGGGTGTTGTCTATGCTTGCACTTTTTGATAGCATTGTTCGCGTCAACACCAAACACCGTAAAACGCTGCGCGCTGTGTTTGCCAAACCCACCTCGGCCTCGTTGGTGTTTACAGACATTGAGTCGTTGCTGGTAGCCCTAGGCGGTGAGGTGTATGAGCGAGAGGGCTCACGCGTAAAGATCATCCTCAAGGACGAGCAATGGCGCTGCCACCGCCCGCACCCAGGTAAAGAAGCCAAGCGGTATCAGGTGGAAGAAGTGCGTGAGTTGTTAGAACGAATCGGAGTGAAGCCATGAGCACCATGACCTACAAAAACTACATTGCACGCATCGAGTTTGATGAGCGCGACAACATCTTTGTGGGCCGCGTTTTGGGCTTGCGCAGCATCATCAGTTTTCACGGGGAAACCGTGTCTGAACTTCGCCACGAGTTTGAAGTGGCCATTGATGATTTTTTGAACGACTGCAAGGAACAAGGCATCACGCCCGAAAAGCCTGCATCAGGCAAGCTCATGCTGCGTGTGCCGCCAGAAACGCATGGCGCGGCTTTGGTGGCTGCGCAGGCGGCGGGTAAGAGTTTGAATCAGTGGGCGACTGAGGTGTTGCAGTCGGCAGTTCATGCTTAGGCATTTTGATACGGTGATGAATATGTATTCTTTGCAGCCTCTCAAAAGAGATCGGTTAATCTTGAGTTGCAGACCATGACCCTTTCAGAACTTCCTAATCTCGGTCTGAAGTCTCAGCACATGCTTGCGTTGGCGGGTATTACCACTGTGGCTCAACTTCAAGAATTGGGCTCTGTCGTTGCTTTTGCACGAGCCAAACAAGCGGATGCCCGTGTGAGCCTCAATTTGTTATGGGCCTTGGAGGGGGCATTAACGGACCAGCCTTGGCAGACGGTTGCACGTGAGCACCGAACCAGTCTTTTGCTGGCGCTTGAGGCCTATCAACGTAGATAGTTAATCCGCTAAATACACCACCCCATATCCGCTGGCAAAGCCTCTAGTTGCCTGAGCTGCTGAATCGCCTCCGCATCGGTGCGGTACATCTTGAGCAAGGGGTGGTCTTGCAGGCAACCGGCGCGGCGCAGCACGGTTTCAACGGGGAGCTTCATGCCGCTGATGTGCAGCGTCACGTCGCGTTCGCGCAGCAGGGCTTCTAGTTTGGCCAAGGTTTCTACGCCGGTGGCATCCACGCGGTTGATGGGCAGGGCAAACAGGCACACATGGCGCACGCTGTGGTGCTGGGCCAAGTGCTCCATCACGGCGCGTTCGAGCGAGCTGGCGGCAGCAAAGTCCAACTCAGCGTCCATGCGCAGGGCGTAGAGGTGTGGGGCTAAGGGGGGCAGCTTCCACAGGTGGCGGTCGCGTAGGCTGCCGTCGTCGTGCAGGCCGACTTCGATGATGCGTGGGTGCAAGCGCGTGTGCAAAAAGTGGCTCAGCCCCATGACCACACCAGCCAGCACGCCCCAATACAAACGCGGGGCCGAGAGCAGGGTGATGACAAACGTCACAGCTGCCGTGGCGGCCTCGACCCGATCAATGCGATAGAGCTGCACAAAGGCGCGTGGTTTGATGAGCCCCAACACCGCTGCCACCACGATGGCCGCCAGCACCGATTGCGGCACAGGCTGCAGCACAGCGGTGAAGAACAAGAGAATGACCAAAATCACCGCCACCGAAAAGATGGTGGCCCATGCCGACTGCGCGCCTGCATAGAGGTTCAACGCCGAACGGCTGAATGACGAACTGGTAGGAAACGCGCCGCACAAACCCGACGCTACTTTGGCCAAGCCTTGACCAATCAGGTCTTGGTCTTGGTCCCAGCGTTTGCCGCTGCGGTCGTTGTCGACCTTGGCGCTGGATGCGGTTTCTAAAAAGCTCACCAGCGTGATGACCAAGGTGGGCAGCACGAGTTGGCGAAACACATCCCACTCGATGAGCGAGGGAACAAAGAGCGCGGGCAAACCTTGCGGCAACGCGCCCACCACGGCTGTGCCTGCTGCTTCCAGCTCTAGAGCCCAGCTGGCCGCTGCGGCCCCCAGCACCACCACCAACACGGTGGGGAATGTGGGACGCCAACGACGTGCCCACACTAGCAACAGCAGAGTGACAACGCCAAACACCAAGCTGGCCCAGTCGATGGCCGAGCCGGTGAGCACGGTCGACCAACCTGGCGTGAATCCCAACAAGGCTGGCATTTGCGACGAGATGATGAGGACACCCGCACCTTGTGTGAACGCCATCAACACCGGCGAGCTGACCAAGTTGAGCAACCAGCCAAAACGTGCAAAGCCCAGCACCACTTGCAGCAAGCCAGTCATGAGTGACAGCCACACCGTGAGGTTGACCCACTCTGCGCTGCCCGGCGTGGCCAGACCACCCAAAGAGGCCGACACCAAAATGGCCGTGAGGGCCGTAGGCCCCACCGACAAACGCTGGGACGCACTGAACAACACCGCCACCAAGGCCGGCAAGAGAGAGGCGTAAATACCCGTGATGAGCGGCATCCCTGCCAGCGCCGCATACGCCACGCCCTGTGGAATGACCATGAGGCCCACGCTCAGGCCCGCGAAGGCTTCGCTTTGAAGGAGCTGTGTGCTGGGCTTGGGCCAGCTGAGAAACGGGAGCCAGTGCTTCGCAAAATACATCAGCCAATCGTAATAGATGCTTTGCCCATTTCTGCTCCGTGATTTGCACAATGCCTCAACGAATGGAGAGACGATGCCTCTGAATTGGCGAATGCAATGCTTGATAGGTGCCATGTTGTGTGCATGGGCTATGCATGCGCAGGCATGGCTGGGCGTGGTGACTCATGTGAGCGATGGCGACACGGTGTGGGTGCAGCCACTGCAAGGTGGCGAGGCGCACAAGGTGCGGCTGTTGGGCATCGATGCCCCCGAGATTTGCCAGCCGTGGGGCCCACAGTCACGCGCTGCTTTGCACGCTGCATTGCAAGGCCAAGTGGTGGAGGTGCGTGCCCGTACGCGTGACAGCTATGGCCGTTTGCTGGCGCAGCTCACGCGCCAAGGCAGCGATGTGGGGGCGTGGATGGTGGGGCAGGGCTATGCGTGGTCGTACAGCTACAAAAACAACGCAGGCCCCTATGAGGCGCTGCAGCTGCAGGCGCAAACGCAGCACTTGGGTTTGTTCTCAGATGGGCGGGCGTTGCAGCCGAGGTGGTTTAGGAAGCGCTATGGGTCGTGCCACACACCGAGCAGCTAGGGTTGCGTTGCAAGCGCATCTCGTTCCACTCCATGCCACGGCCATCGAGCATTTGCAGGCGGCCCGTCAGGCGCGAGCCAATGCCCGTGATGAGCTTGACGGTTTCCATGGCTTGCATCGTGCCAATCACACCCACCAGTGGCGCAAGCACGCCCATCGTTGAACAACGCACTTCTTCAGGCGCATTAGAAGGCGGGAAGATGCAGGCGTAGCAGGGCGATTTGTCGTCACGCGCGTCGTACACCGCCAGTTGGCCATCCATGCGAATGGCCGCGCCCGAGACGAGCGGCACTTTGTGTTTCACACATGCAACATTCACCGCTTGGCGGGTGGGGAAGTTGTCGCAGCAGTCCACCACCACGGTGACAGTGGGTACGAGGGTATCTAGCTGAGTGGCGTCTAGCTTGTGGCGCAGCGCCGTGACGCGTACTTCGGGGTTGAGCGCCAACATGGCTTGTGCAGCTGACTCAACCTTGGCGTGCCCCACACGCGCCGTGGTGTGGGCAATTTGGCGTTGCAGGTTGGTGAGGTCGACCGTGTCATGGTCGGCAATCGTGATGTGACCTACACCACTGGCTGCCAAATACATGGCCACCGGAGAACCCAAGCCGCCTGCACCGACGATCAGCACATGGCTGTCGACCAAGCGTTGCTGGCCTTCGATGCCCACATCGTCAAGCAAGATGTGGCGTGAATAGCGCAGCAGTTGATCGTCGTTCACGGCGGCTTAGAACGGTTTATTTTTCTTTTTTCTCAGCAGGACGCTCTGTTTGCGTCTTGCTCACCAACACCGTTTGGCCTTTGAGACGGTTCAAGGCTTGTTGCAGCTGGAAGTCTTTGTCGCTGCCAAACTCAGGTGGACGGCGTTCGCTGTTGGGCTTTTTGGATTCTTCTTCCAAACGCTTCAGAGCTTCTTCACGGGCCTTCTCTTTTTCTTTTTCCTTAGCGGCGTCTTTGGCATCTTTGCCTTGACCGCTTTCTAAGTGCTTGTCGAGGTCGGCTTCACGCATGCGCAAGATGGCATAGGGGCTGCCCTCTGCGGTGTCATCCACCAACACATCGGGCACGATGCCTTTGGCTTGAATGCTGCGACCGCTCGGCGTGTAGTAACGCGCGGTAGTGATTTTCAAAGCAGTGTCTGGGCCCAACTGGCGGACAGTTTGCACCGAGCCTTTGCCAAAGGTTTGGCTGCCCATGATGGTGGCACGCTTGTGGTCTTGCAAAGCGCCCGACACAATTTCGCTGGCAGAGGCCGAGCCTTCGTTCACCAAGACCACCAAGGGGATGGTGCGGTAAATGCCTTTGGTGTTTTGATGCAAGCGAGCCACGGGGTCATTGCCGCCGCTGCGGCGGTAGAACTCGGGCGACGCTTTGTAAACAAACTTGCTTTCAGCCAATTGGCCGTTGGTGGACACCACGTTCACGTTCTCTGGCAAGAACACGGCAGACACAGCCACGGCGGCGTCGAGCAAACCACCTGGGTCGTTGCGCAGGTCAAGCACCAAGCCTTTGAGCTTGGGTTCTTGTTTGTAGATTTCTTCCAGCTTCTTGGTGAAGTCGTCCACCGAGCGGTCTTGGAATTGGCTCAGGCGAATCCAGCCATAGCCGGGCTCCATCACCTTGCCTTTGACACTTTGTGTTTTGATTTCCTCGCGCACGATGTTCACGGGGAAGGTGCGGTTTTCATCTTTGCGATAAATGGTGAGCATGACCTTGGTGCCAGGCTCGCCACGCATGCGCTTGACGGCTTCGTTGAGCGACAAGCCCTTGACGGCGGTGTCATCAATCTTGGTGATCATGTCGCCAGACTTCATGCCCGCGCGGAAAGCGGGTGAGCCTTCAATCGGTGACACGATTTTGATCAGACCTTCTTCTTGGGTGATTTCAATGCCTACGCCCACAAAGCGACCGGTGGTGCCTTCGCGGAATTCTTTGAAGGTCTTTTTGTCGTAGTACTGCGAGTGTGGGTCGAGGCTAGCGACCATGCCGGTGATGGCATCGGTGATGAGTTTTTTCTCGTCCACAGGTTCGACGTAGTCGCTCTTGACCATGCTGAAAACAGCAGCGAGTTGTTGCAGTTCTTCCAGCGGCAGCGGGGCCATATTGGCGCGTGCAGCGGTTTGCAACGAGACGGTGGTCAGTGCGCCGGTCAGGGCGCCGAGGGCGACCCAGCCTGCAATCTTGAGTTTTTGACGCATGTGGCCTTCGAGAAATAACAAATTTAATAAGTGCCCAATATACAACGCGCCCAGTGGGCGCGTTGTAAGTACGACGATTAGGCTTTGCCTTGTGTGGCTACTGCGGCGGCGGCTTTGGCAGCGGCTTCGGCGTCACCCAAGTAGTAGTGGCGGATGGGCTTCAAGTTTTCATCCAGCTCGTACACCAAGGGAATGCCGTTGGGGATGTTCAAGCTCACGATGTCTTGGTCGCTGATGCCGTCCAAATACTTGATCAAAGCGCGGATCGAGTTGCCATGTGCCGCGATGACCACTCGCTTGCCAGACTTGATGGCGGGGGCGAGGGCTTCGTTCCAGAAGGGGACCACGCGAGCCACGGTGTCTTTCAAACATTCAGTCAAGGGCACGGGGTTGGGCTCGAAGCGGGTGTAGCGAGGGTCGTTGCGCTCGCTGCGGGGGTCGTTGGCTTCCAACTCGGGAGGTGGTGTGTCGTAGCTGCGGCGCCAAACCAGCACTTGCTCGTCGCCATATTGCTTGGCCATATCGGCTTTGTTCAAGCCTTGCAAGCCGCCATAGTGGCGCTCGTTCAAACGCCAGCTTTTGACCACGGGCAACCAGGTGCGATCCATTTCGTCCAAGGCCAAGAAGAGGGTGCGAATGGCACGCTTCAGCACGCTGGTGTAGGCCACGTCAAACTCATAGCCTTCGGCCTTGAGCAGCTTGCCTGCGTTTTTGGCTTGTTCGACGCCGGTGGGGGTGAGGTCCACATCGGTCCAGCCGGTGAAACGGTTTTCAAGGTTCCAAGTGGATTCGCCGTGGCGGATTAATACGAGCTTGTACATGGTTTAAATCAACAGAGTCAGTGAAAGATTGGTTGTGATTTTAGAATGCTGCCCTGACTCGATACTTTTAACCCCCTGAACTGGATTCCCCCGTGAAATTTATTCTCGACAACTGGATGTTGATCACCATCGCTTTGAGCAGTGGTTTCTTTTTGCTGCTGCCCGTGGTGCAAGGCGCAGCGGCCAGTGGCATCACGCCCACCGAAGCTGTGCAATGCATGAACCGCGAAAAAGGCGTGGTGGTGGATGTGTGCGGTGCAGACGAATATGCGCAAGGCCACATCAAAGGTGCTGTGAACGTTCCGCTGGACGAATTGGAAGCCCGTTTAGACAAAGTTGTGAAAAACAAAGGCACGCCCGTCATCATGGTGTGTGCGGCTGGTGCGCGCTCGAAGCGTGCTCAAGCCATTGCCCAAAAACTGGGTTACGAGAAGGTGCATTCGCTCAATGGCGGGCTCAAAGCATGGAAAGAGGCTAATCTGCCTGTGGCGAAAGCCTGATTGTTGGCCTATTCACTCGGAGAACACACCATGTCACCCGTCAAGATGTACACGACCGCCGTATGTCCTTACTGCATTCGCGCCAAGCAACTGTTGCAAAGCAAAGGCGTGACGCAGATTGAAGAAATCCGCATTGACACCAACCCCGAACAACGTGCGCACATGATGGAAATCACCGGTCGCCGCACCGTGCCGCAAATCTTCATTGGCGACACCCATGTGGGCGGTTGCGACGATTTGATGGCTTTGGATGCCAAAGGCGGCCTGCAGCCGTTGTTGCAGTCGTGAGCTGACATAATTCAACTATCCCGATTAGCTGCCCGCTTCGGTATGTCCGATGCGGGCTTTTTTGTGTACTAGGAAAAAACAATGTCAGAAGAACAAGCAACACCCGTCTTTCAAATTCAACGCGTCTATTTGAAAGACCTATCTTTGGAGCAACCCAACTCCCCTGCCATCCTCACCAGCACAGAGCAACCTTCGGTGGACATTCAGTTGGGCGTGGGCATGGAACAAGTGGCCGATGGCATTGTGGAAGTGACCGTGACAGCCACCATCACCACCAAGATTGAAGATAAAACTGTGTTCTTGGTCGAAGCCAAGCAAGCGGGTATTTTTGAAGTGCGTAACTTGCCCGACGACCAAATGGGTCCCGTCATTGGCATCGCTTGCCCCCAGATCATTTACCCCTACCTGCGTGGCAACGTGGCCGATGTGATTCAACGCGCTGGTTTCCCACCTGTGCACTTGGCTGAAATCAACTTCCAAGCCATGTACGAACAACAGCAGCAACAAGCAGCTGCCTCTGTTCAGTAAATCTGCTCTTAGGGCATCGACGTGAAGGTTGCCGTTTTAGGTGCAGGCGCGTGGGGCACAGCATTGGCGATTAATGCGGGCGCACACCACACCGTGACCCTGTGGGCGCGCGATGCGCGCCAAGCGCAAGCTATGCAGGCGGAGCGTGTGAACACACGTTATTTGCCTGAGTTGCCCTTTACCGCCGGCGTGCAAGTATCGTCAGCACCTCTTGGCCCTTGGTTGGCCGAGCAAGATTTGGTGGTCATCGGTTCACCTATGAGCAGCCTGCGTGGCATGCTCACGCAACTCGCGCCCATTTTGGGTAGCAAGGTGCCTGTGGCATGGCTTTGCAAAGGCTTTGAAGC
Organism: Limnohabitans sp. MORI2; assembly: GCF_027925025.1. Taxonomy (NCBI): domain Bacteria; kingdom Pseudomonadati; phylum Pseudomonadota; class Betaproteobacteria; order Burkholderiales; family Comamonadaceae; genus Limnohabitans; species Limnohabitans sp. MORI2. Next base: position 2,231,578 of record NZ_AP027058.1, on the reverse strand, counting down.
GGCTTTGGATGGTGTGGGCTTGATGGCTCACGAAGTGCAAGCCCAAGTGGCCCCCGCGTTGCGCGGCGGTGCGCTCAGTGGCCCCAGCTTTGCGCAAGAAGTGGCACGCTGCATGCCCACCGCCTTGGTGGCTGCCAGCAACGACGCTGCGGTGCGCGACGCCATGGTGCAAGCCTTTCACAACAACAGCCTGCGTGTGTACGCCAACGATGACATCGTGGGCGTGGAGGTGGGCGGTGCGGTGAAAAACGTGTTGGCCATCGCTACAGGTTTATGCGATGGATTGCAGTTGGGATTGAATGCCCGTGCTGCACTCATCACTCGCGGCTTGGCCGAAATTACGCGCCTCGGCGTGGCATTGGGCGCTAAGACTGAAACCTTCATGGGCCTCTCGGGCTTGGGCGACTTGGTGCTTACCGCCACAGGCGATCTGAGCCGCAACCGCAAAGTGGGCCTCGCTTTGGCCCAAGGCATGACGTTGCAACAAGCGGTCGACTCACTCGGCCACGTGGCTGAAGGCGTGTACTGCGCCCGTACTGTGGCGCAACGTGCGCAGCACTTAGGTGTAGAGATGCCGATTGCGCAGGCTGTCGTGGCGTTACTTGACGGTAAGACCACGCCAGTACAGGCGGTTGCTGAATTGATGGGGCGCGGAGCTAAGGGCGAATAACGCTTTGTGTGTGAAGGTCGTATAACTTTGCCAACACTGCAAAGCTGAGCATCAAGATGAGGCTTCCTAAAAAGTCTCCCACAGACATGGCGAATGCTCGGGTGAAAAAGTCTTTGTCCACAGACAAATGTTCTAGCGCGAAGAAACCATTCACCACTGCTCCGTGCACACACGTTGCACACAGATCGATGATCGGGATATGGATGAAGCGTAGGTTACGAATGTCGTCGTCAATTCCAAGCATGCGTTTCATGAGTGCCACGACTGCCAGCGTGCTAAAGCCACTCAACGCTGGATAGACCACATAAAACCAAAGGGGTTGATCAGGCCAAAAACCTGGGGTGACATAGGCGAGGGCAATGACCGTCCCGAGAACACCCCAAAAGCCAGAAATCAAGGCCGCAAGTAGCTTGACCCCTGCAGGTAAGAACACCAGAGAGATGCCAGGGGCATAACTTTCGACCAAATCAAATGACCAAGAGATTTCAAACAGTGCGAAGTACAGCGCACCAAACAGAGCGCAGAGCAATATTTTTTCTGTCAGGTACTTCACATCAAACCAACCGTCTGAAACTCAGCTCAAGCACACACGATTAAGTCAAAGATTCTTTCAGCACTTGCCCCAGTGCGTCAAAGTAAGCGTCAGTTTTGGCTGTGGGGTGAATGTATTTGGTCCGACGATTCGTGCCTTCGAATGCAAATTCGACATAGCCCGTTTCCAGCAGAGTCGATAGTTTGCGATGCAATGTTGCTGGTGAAGCAATGCTTTGTAGTTGCATGGCATCAGTTACTGTGAGGGCCTTGTGGTTTGAATGCCGCAGACTCACGACTTCCAGTAATTTTTGCGCAGTCAAGTCAATCTCGGCATCGACTTGATGACCACTTAAAACTTCCTTAAGGTGAAGAAATCGAATAAACGTGGATTTCATAAACTAATTTATAAAAGTTATCGATATTGTATCCGTTGCGGCTTGGCTGAATAGCTGCTATCAAACCTCCAAGTTATCAATCAATCGCGTCTTACCCAGCTTAGCCGCACCCAGCACCACCAGCGGCTCAGCGCATGGCCCGTTCACGGGTGACAAGTCATGCTGACGGCGTAGGGTGATGTAGTCAGGGACCCAGCCGCGTTGGCGCAGGGCATCCATCGCAGCGGCTTCGGCGGCCGTCACATCTAGCTGGCCTGAAGCATTGCCTGCACGGGTCGCAGCAGCCAAGCCTTTCAAAGCCATCGACAGTTGCACAGCTTCGGCGCGTTCTTCGGCGCTTAAATAGCCATTGCGTGAACTCAACGCCAAGCCGTCTTCAGCACGGCGGGTTTCGCCGCCGATGATCTCGATGGGCAAGGCCATTTGCTGCACCAGGCGGCGGATGACCATGAGCTGTTGGTAGTCCTTCTTGCCAAACACGGCCAAGTCGGGCTGCACGATGTTGAACAGCTTGTGCACCACGGTGCTCACGCCCACAAAAAAGCCTGGCCGAAACGCGCCTTCTAAGATATCGGCCAGCTCAGCGGGTGGGTGCACCTTGAACACTTGGGGTTCGGGGTAGAGGTCTTTTTCGGACGGCGCAAAGACCACGTCGCAGCCGTTGGCTTCTAGCAAAGCGCAGTCGTTTTCTAGGGTGCGTGGGTAGGTGTCGAAGTCTTCGTTGGGGCCAAATTGCAGGCGGTTCACGAAGATGCTGGCCACGGTCATACCGCCTGTGGCTGCACGTTTGTCCACCTCTTGGCGGGCCATTTGCATCAGCTCTAAATGGCCTTGGTGCAGGTTGCCCATGGTGGGCACGAAGGCGCGAAGTGTGGCTGGCTCTAGGGCGCGGCGCAGATCCGCGAGGGTGTGAACGATTTGCATGAAACGAAAAAAGGTGGCTTGGGCATTAGGGCTTGATCAAGCCCAAGCGTGTTTGGCGTTGTCGGGGAAAGTACCGTTTTTGACGGCGGCCACATAGGCGCTCATGGCGGCTTGCACGCTGGCTTGGCCTTCCATGAAGTTGTGCACGAACTTGGGGTTTTTGCCCAAGTTGACGCCTAGCATGTCGTGCATGACCAGCACTTGGCCGGCCGTGCCATTGCCCGCGCCAATGCCAATGGTGTGGCAGCTTGGCAGCTCTTGCGTGAGGGCGGTGGACAGTGGTTCGGGGACCATTTCTAGTACCAACATGCTGGCGCCTGCGTTTTGCAGAGCAATGGCTTCTTGGCGCAGTTGGGTGGCCGAGTCGCCACGGCCTTGCACGCGGTAGCCGCCCAAGGCATGCACGGTTTGGGGGGTGAGGCCCAAATGCGCACAGACGGGAATGCCGCGCTCCACCAAAAAATGCACGATGTCGGTGGTCCAGCCACCGCCTTCGAGCTTGACCATGTGAGCGCCCGCTTGCATCAAAACCGTGGCGCTGCGTAGGGCTTGCTCTTTGGACTCTTGGTAGCTGCCAAAGGGTAAGTCGCCAATGATCCACGCTGTGCCTTGCACACGGCGGATGCCACGGGCCACGCTTTCGACGTGGTAGCGCATGGTGTCCAGCGTCACGCCCACGGTGCTGGTGAGGCCTTGGCAGACCATGCCGAGTGAGTCGCCGACCAAGATGCATTCCACGCCAGCAGCATCGGCCACGGCAGCAAATGTGGCGTCGTAGGCGGTGAGCATGGTGATTTTTTCACCACGGGCGCGCATCTCGTTCAAGCGGGGCAAGCTGATGGGCTTGCGGGCGGCGACGGGGGAAGCGGGCGGCAAAGTGCCGTAGGGCGAAGCGTTGGGGTTGCTCATAGAACGTGCGTGGCGCAAAGCCAGTCCTGTGTTGCCAAGAGGATGTGGAGTTTACGTGGGTCTTTACGTCGGGGTATAGGCCAAACGCACGTAAATCGGGGCAAAAGCCTCGGCCTGGGTGATTTCAATCAGGGTTTCTTTGCCCAGCTCCAGCAAGGCGATGAAGGTGACCACCAAAACAGGCACGCCTTCAGCGGGGTCAAAGAGGTTTTCAAACTCGACAAAGCGTTGGCCTTGGAGCTTCTTCAACACGATGCTCATGTGCTCACGCACAGACAGTTCTTCGCGGCTGATTTTGTGGTGCTGCACCAGCTTGGCACGCTTCAAGATGTCGGCCCACGCTTGTTGAAGCTCGACCACATGCACATCCGGAAAGCGCGGTTGCAGCGATTGTTCGATGTAGACCTGTGCGCGCAAGAAGTCGCGGCCAAACTGCGGCACTTCATTGAGCTTGGCGGCGGCGAGCTTCATTTGCTCGTATTCGAGCAAGCGGCGCACCAGCTCGGCGCGGGGGTCTTCGGGCTCTTGGCCTTCGGCTACCTTCTTGGGTGGCAGCAACATGCGTGATTTGATTTCAATCAGCATGGCGGCCATCAGCAAATACTCGGCGGCCAGTTCTAAGTTGCGGCTGCGAATCTCGTCCACATAGCTCAGGTACTGGCGCGTGAGCGCGGCCATGGGGATGTCGAGAATGTTGAAGTTTTGCTTGCGGATGAGGTAGAGCAGCAAATCCAGCGGGCCTTGGAAGGCCTCGAGGAAAACTTCGAGCGCGTCTGGCGGGATGTACAAATCCTGCGGCATGGCGAACAGCGGCTCGCCATACAGGCGGGCCACAGCCACGTTGTCGATCACCTCTGGCATGGCCGAGGCGAGGTGTGCCTCGTCGTCAGGCAGGGTGGGGTCAGCAGGATGCACGGTCAGCGCTCAGTCGAACGCGCGTATCAAGCGTTCGTTTGGTAAACGTAGGGCTTTTGCGCCACGCGGCCAGCTTGCAGGTCTTGCTGGATTTCGGTGTTCACATGCTTGTCCCACAGCAAAGCGCGGCCTTCGCGTTGGCTTTGTTCAAGCTTTGGGTTTTTGGCCTTGAGCGACTCGATGAATTGCGTGGCTTCTGAGGTGTAGTGGTCGCGTTGAAAAATCGACATGACAGGGTTCCTGATTGAATTTTTAAGATTGCGAAGATTTTAACGACCGAGGGCTGCTGCCAAACCTTGGCCCAAATCGGGACGCAGGTCTTGCTCGGGCAGCTGGGCCAGTAGGCCACAGCGCTGCATCATTTCTAAAGGCTGGTGGTCCACGCCGCACAGAATCAGGCGAACCTGTTTTTTGCGGCAACTGCGGGCCAAAGCCATGAGCGCGTCAGCGCCTGAGGTGTCGATGTAGATGAGATTTTTCAGGTCCAGCACCAAAGCTTGCTCGGGCAGGTGTTCTTCAATGTCTTCCACCAGCTTGACCGCGCCAAAGAACAGCGCGCCATACAAGCGGTGGGCTTGCACCTTGGCTTCGTGGCCTGCCAACTCGGGGTGGTTGTCGGGCTGCACTTGCTCGGCACGGCTGAGGCTAGAGATGCGGTAGATGAAGGTTAAACATGCGGCAATCAGGCCTACCTCCACAGCCACCGTCAAATCGACGATGACGGTGAGGGCGAACACCAGCAGCAAGGTGACGCGATAGGTCATGCGGAACTGGCGCAGGTGCACAAACTCGCGCCACTCGCCCATGTTCCAAGCCACAAACATCAGAATGGCCGAGAGCGCTGCCAGCGGCACATCGCCTGCCAAGGGGGCGGCTACCAGCATGACCAGCAACAACGTGACGGCGTGCACCATGCCAGCCACAGGGCTGTTTCCACCGTTTTTCACGTTGGTCACAGTGCGGGCAATCGTGCCGGTGGCGGGCATGCCGCCGAAGAAGGGTGTGACGAGGTTGGCAATGCCTTGGGCCATCAGTTCTTGGTTGGCATCGTGGCGGTCGCCATAGGGGCCATCGGCCATCATTTGGTCGGCAATACGGGCGCACAAGAGCGATTCAATCGAGCCCAACAAGGCCAAGGTGGTGGCGGGGATGAGTAAGAACTTCGCGGTTTCCCAGCTGAACTCAGGCCATGCAAAAGCGGGCAAGTTGTTGGGGATGCTGCCAAAGCGTGAGGCGATGGTTTCAACCTCCAGCCCCATCATCTTGGCGGCAACGGTGGCGCCTACCAACACCACGATAGAGCCGGGGATGGTGGAAAAACTTTTGGTGCTCGGCATGGCATTGGCCAAACGCGGCAGGGCCAATTGCCAAAATGCCAAGACGGCCAAACAAACCAAGGCCAAGCCCAAGGCTTCTGCGTTGAGCGTGCCAAAGCTGTCGCTCAGTGTGCGCAAGATGCCAAAGAAGTCTGCTGGCATGGCTTTGACTTGCAAGCCAAAGAAGTCTTTGAGCTGCGACACCATGATGAGCACCGCAATGCCGTTGGTGAAACCAATCACCACCGCCACAGGAATGAAGCGAATGAGCGTACCCAAGCGCAGCAAGCCCATGGCAAACAACAACACGCCCGACATGGCGGTGGCGATGATGAGGTTGGCCAAACCGTAGCGCTCCAAAATGCCATAGACGATGACGATGAACGCCCCCGCTGGCCCGCCAATTTGCACGCGGCTGCCGCCCAAAGCAGAAATCAAAAAGCCCGCAATGATGGCGGTGAACAAACCCGCTTCGGGCTTGAGCCCCGAGGCAATGGCAAACGCCATGGCCAGCGGCAGCGCCACCACGCCCACCGTGATACCCGCGCCCACGTCTTGGTAAAAGCGCTGACGCGTGTACCCCTTCAATGAATCGATGGCGTGGGGGCGAAAAAAGTTGAGCATGAGTATTTGGGGTCAGTATTTGGGGTCAGAACCCAATTAATGGATACGCATTCCGGGTTTTGCGCCGGGCCATGGGTGGAGCACATAAATGCCAGCATCAGTTTTGTCGTCTGCATGGCTGGCGGCGAGCACCATGCCCTCAGACACGCCAAACTTCATCTTGCGTGGGGCCAAATTGGCCACCATCACGGTGAGCTTGCCCTTGAGATCTTCGGGCTTGTACATGCTGGCCACACCGCTGAACACATTGCGCGTTTTGCCTTCGCCTACATCGAGCGTGAGGCGCAGCAGCTTGGTCGAGCCTTCCACCGCTTCGCAGTTGACGATTTCGGCAATGCGCAAATCGACTTTGGCGAAGTCGTCGATGCTGATGGTGGGCGCAATTTCTTCGCCGCCGGGCGTCACTTTTTCTTCCACCACGGCAGGGGGTTCAAACAAGGCTTCGAGTTGTTCGGGGGTGACGCGTTGCATGAGGTGTTGGTAAGCGTTGATGGTGTGTCCGCCCATCATGGCGGCTGGGTTGATGCGGTTGGCAGCTTGCTCGCCTTCGGGTGTGATGAGCAAGTTGTCTGCATCTGCCCAAGTGAGAGGCGGGATGTTGAAGAACTGCTCCACCTTCTGCGCTGTGTCGGGCAGGATGGGCTTGAGCGCGAGAGTGAGCAGCTTGAACATGACCAAGCTAAATGAGCACACGGTGTGCAACTCGACTTGTTTGTCTGCATGCTTGGACAAGTCCCAAGGTGCGCGTTCGCTCACGTATTCATTGGCGCGGTCGGTGAGCATCATCACGTCGCGTAGTGCCTTGGAGTAGTCGCGGGCTTCGATGGCTTTGCGAATTCCTGGCAGCGTGTCAGCAAACAGGCTGAGTAATTGCATTTCCTGCAAGCTGTTTTCGTAACCTGAGGCGAGTTTGCCTTCAAACTTCTTGGCGATGAAGCCCGAGGTGCGACTAGCAATGTTGACGTATTTGCCAATCATGTCGCTGTTCACACGTTGCATGAAATCGTCGGCATTGAAGTCCACGTCTTCATTCTTGTTGTTCAGCTTGGCTGCCAAGTAGTAGCGCAGCCACTCGGGGTTCATGCCGAGGCTCAGGTACTTGAGCGGATCGAGACCAGTGCCACGGCTTTTGCTCATCTTCTCGCCGTTGTTGACGGTGAGGAAGCCGTGCACAAACACGTTGTTGGGTGTTTTGCGGCCGCTGAAATGCAGCATGGCGGGCCAGAACAGCGTGTGGAACGTGACGATGTCTTTGCCGATGAAGTGGTATTGCTCTAACGCAGGGTTGGCCATGTAGGCGTCGTAGTTCTCACCGCGCTTGTCGAGCAAGTTTTTGAGCGAGGCCAAGTAGCCCACAGGCGCGTCGAGCCACACGTAAAAGTACTTGCCTGGTGCATCGGGAATTTCGATGCCAAAGTAAGGAGCATCACGCGAGATGTCCCAGTCGCCCAAACCTTCGCTGGTGGTGCCATCGGGGTTGGTGCGCACGGTGAACCACTCTTTGACCTTGTTGGCCACTTCGGCTTGCAGCTTGCCGTCTTGCGTCCACTTTTCCAAGAATTCCACGCAACGTGGGTCAGACAGCTTGAAGAAGAAATGCTCTGAGCTCTTTAGCTCAGGCTTAGCGCCCGACAAAGCGGAGAACGGGTTGATGAGGTCGGTGGGGGCGTAAACCGCGCCGCACACCTCGCAGTTGTCGCCGTACTGGTCGTGGGCGTGGCACTTGGGGCACTCGCCTTTGATGAAGCGGTCTGGCAAGAACATGTTCTTTTCGGGGTCGAAGAACTGGTCAATCGTGCGGCGCTCGATCAGTGAGCCGCCTTGTGATTCGGGAATATCGCGCAAGTCGCGGTAAATCTGGCGGGCCAGTTCGTGGTTCTCGGGCGCATCGGTGCTGTGCCAGTTGTCAAACTGAATATGAAAACCGTCCAAATACGGCTTGCGGCCTGCGGCGATGTTGGCTACAAACTGCTGCGGGGTGATGCCGGCCTTCTCGGCGGCAATCATGATGGGCGCGCCGTGGGTGTCGTCTGCGCCCACAAAGTCCACTTTGTTGCCCTGCATTCGCTGGAAACGCACCCAGATGTCGGCCTGGATGTACTCCATGATGTGGCCGATGTGGAAGTTGCCGTTGGCGTAGGGCAGGGCGGTGGTAACAAATAGCTGGCGCTGAGACATGAGAGGGCAAGACCTTTTGAACAAGGGGGCTAATTCTAGTCCTCGACAATGCCCAGCATGAACTTGCCTAGCTTTGATCAATTCAAGCAACAAGCCCTTGCCGCTGGGTTTGACGAGGTGATTGAGCGCGACTGGCCGCCTCACACTGTGCTGGATACCCACACCCACCCGTTTGCGGTGCATGCCATCCTCACGCGCGGCGAGATGTGGTTGACCCTAAATGGTCAAACTCAGCACCTGTTGCTAGGTTCCGTTTTTGAGCTAGAACGCGATGTCCCCCACGACGAGCGGTATGGCGCAGAAGGCGCAACTTATTGGGTGGCTCGTCGAAACTAACGGCGTCAAAAGTCTCGCGCTAGACTTGTGCGCATTCCTATGTAAAGAAATTCTTATGTCATTGAACGAACAAACCCTCACCGCTGCCCTGCAAACCGTGATTGACCCCAACACGGGCAAAGACTTCGTGACCAGCAAGGCGTTGAAGAACCTGCAAATCAACGATGGTGATGTGTCGTTTGACGTGGTGTTGGGCTACCCAGCCAAGAGCCAAATTGCGGGTTTTCGTAAAGAGTTGATTGCTGCAGCCAAGAGCGTGGCGGGCGTTGAGAACGTGTCAGCCAATATCACGGTCAACATCGTGGCGCATGCCGCGCAGCGCGGTGTGGCTTTGTTGCCGCAAGTTAAAAACATCATTGCTGTGGCTTCAGGCAAAGGCGGTGTGGGCAAAAGTACCACTGCTGCCAACTTGGCTTTGGCCTTGGCTGCCGAAGGCGCAAGCGTGGGTTTGCTCGACGCCGATATCTACGGCCCTAGTCAGCCCATGATGATGGGCATTGAAGGTCGCCCCGAGAGCGAAGACGGTCAAACCATGGAGCCCCTCGAAAACTATGGCGTGCAAGTCATGTCCATCGGTTTCTTGGTGGATCAAGATGAGGCAATGATTTGGCGTGGCCCCATGGCCACCCAAGCGCTGGAGCAGTTGCTGCGCCAGACCAATTGGAAGTCGTTGGACTATTTGATTGTGGACATGCCGCCCGGTACGGGCGACATTCAGCTCACCCTGAGCCAGCGCGTCCCCATGACAGGGTCGGTCATCGTCACGACACCGCAAGACATTGCGCTGCTCGATGCCAAAAAAGGCATCAAGATGTTTGAGAAGGTGGGCGTGCCCATCCTCGGTTTGGTCGAGAACATGGCGGTGCATGTGTGCACCAACTGTGGCCACATTGAACACATTTTTGGCGCGGACGGCGGCAAGAAGATGGCCGCGCAATACGGCATGGACTACCTAGGTGCGCTGCCACTCAACATGCAAATTCGCCTACAAGCCGACAGCGGTAAACCCACCGTGGTGGCCGATCCCGATGGCGAAGTGGCGAGCATCTACAAGGCGGTGGCCCGCCAAGTTGCCGTGAAAATTGCTGCGAAAGCCAAGGACTTTTCTAGCAAGTTTCCTAGCATCAAGATCTCCAAAGAGACTTGATGCTGTAGTGCTTCTTTAGACGATGTTTCTAGACCACCCAAGTGTGGTGGTTAGAGTAGCGGCCTGGGCGCTGTCAACAAACAAGCTGTGAACTTGAGCTGTTGTTAGCGCCGCTACTTGATCCGATGTCAAGGCTTTCAAGTTGTCTGTGCTGATTAGCTTGAATGTGCTGGTTGCAATGACGACTAGATCTTCAGCTTCAAGTCCCTTAATGTTTGCCGTTGTTAACGCGTTCAGCTGAGAACTTGTTAGCTCTTTCACTTGCGCAGTGGTCAGTGCTGCAACTTGGGCCGTGATCAAGTTGCTGACGATTGTTGTGTCTAGGCCCTTGACCGTACCGGTGGACAACGAGGCAACTTGGTCGGTGGTCAAGCCTGCCACACTGTTGGTCGATAAGGCGTTCAACTTGGTCGATGTCAACACAGCTAAATCTGTAGTTTCAATTGAACCAACCTGAGTCGAAGTTAATGCCTTGATTTGGTCGGTGGTGATATTGCCGATTTGTGTTGTGGTTAATGCCGCAATTTGCTCTGTGGTCAAGGCTTGGAAATTGGTCGTGCTCAAAGCTGCCAAATCGGTTGTCGTGATTTTTGAGACATCAGATGCGGCGATTGTTTGAACTTCGGTTGTACTCGCTGCATTCAAGAGCGTGCTGGTTAATTCCTTCACGCGACGGCTCTTCTCAGTCACGGCATCGCGTTGACTTTGGTCTAAGTCATACCACTGACCAATCGTGAGTTTGTCGATTTGAGCTTGACTCAGTTTGGTGAGCTGCTCAGTGGACAGCGCATGAATATTAGAGGCATTCAGTTTATCGATGGTGCTGGTTGATAGCGCCGTGATTTGCTTCGTTGTAAGAGCTTGGAACTGTTCTGACCCTAACTTAGACAAAACATCTGTGCTCAATTTTTGAATTTGATCAGTGGTGAGCGCAGCAAATGCTTCGCTGGCGAGCGCATTGACATCTTCGGTCGTCAATTTTGCGATTTGATCTGTTGTCAAGGCTTTGATTTCAGCAGACGTCAGGGCTGCGAATTGCTCGGTTGTGAGTGCGTTGAGTTGCGCAGTAGTTAAACCAGAAATTTCGCGTGTGCTCAAGGCTGCTACATCTTCAGCCTCTAAAGCATTCAGTTGGCTAGTTGACATGGCATTGAGTTGTGTCGATGTCAGTGCCTTCGCCTGTGATGTGCTCAATGCGGTGATGTTGTCTGTCGATAAGTATTTGAAGGTGGATGTTGCATCAATCTTGGCGATTGCACTGGTAGACAAACTGGCAATTTGAGACGTGCCCAAGTAGTTGAGCTGCGTGGATGTGAGCTTTTCGATTTGAGTGGTTGAAATTGCGGCAATACCTGCGTCAGACAAACCTTGAATTTCTTCCTCACCAAATTTTTCAAGTTGAGCAGTCGTTAAGCTGCGCACTTGTGCTGTCGTAAAGGCGCCCACTTGATCCCCAGACAAGAGAACCAGCTTGTCTTTGTCGATGGTAGACAAAACGGCTGTGCTGATGGCAGAAATGTCATCGATCCCAATACCTTGCAGCTGATCTTCTTTGAGTGCGTTGATTTGCGTGGTGGTCAATGCCTTGACTTGACTCGATGTCAAGGCTGTGAACACGGATGCATCCAAAGTGTTAAGTTTGTTAGATGCCAAGTTGGCAATGACGGAAGTGCTCAACGATTTGATTTGATCGGTGCTGAGTGCGCCAAGTTGTGTTGAGCTGAGCTCATTCACGCGAGTGGATGTGAGTGAAGCAAGTTGCACATCTTTCAAACCACTCAAGCCATCATCAGACAGTTTGCTGATGTTCAAAGCTTTGATTTGAGAGCTGGTCATGTTGTTGACTTGGCTGCTTGAGAAGGCCGCCAATGCACTGTCACCCAGTGTTGACAGCACTGCCGATGTCATGGCAACGATGTCATTGCTCTCAATGGCTTGAATGTGTTCGGCATCCAAAGTGTCAATTTGCGCCTTTGTCAGCGCTTTGACTTGGTTGGCTGACAAATTTGTCAAGAATGCAGCATCCACGTTCTTTAGTGTGCTGGTTGAAATGCTGCTGATTGCCGCCGTACTTAAATTTTGAACCTGCGCAGCACTCATGGCATTGAATTGCTCTTTGGCTAAAGAGCTAACTTGCTGTGTGGTGATGCTACTCAGTTGCGTGGAAGTGAGGCCTTTGACGTTGTCTTCAGACAGATTGCTGAGTTGTGAGGTGGTCAGCGATTTAATTTGCGTTGAGCTCAGCGCGCTGATTTGCGTGCTGTTCAATGCGACCAATTTATCGGTGGTAATGGCTGAAAGTACGGATGTGCTGAGGCTAGCGATATCACTACTGTCTATGCTTGCAATTTGATCATCAGTCAAATTATTGACTTGTGTAGAAGTCAGTGCACGAACTTGACTGGCCGAAAGTGCTTGAATAAAGCTGGGCTCTAAGGTCTTCAGTTTGTCTGTCGAAATTTGGCTGATGGCTGCCGTGTTGATAGCTTGCACTTGCAAGCTAGTCATCGCAGAAAGTTGTGAAGTTGACAGAGCTTTAACTTGTGCCGTGCTTAATCCATTCAGTTGTGCTGTTTTTAGGCCTGCAATTGCCTCTTCAGAAATTTTTTCGATTTGACCTGTTGTCAAGGACTTGGTTTGGCTGAGTGATAGCGCACCAATTTGGCTGCTTGTGATTGCGCTCACTTTGCTGGTGCTGATACTTGACAGAATCGCAGTTGAAATGGCTGCGATATCACCTGTTTCAATAGCAGCTATTTGCTCATCGCTCAAAGCGTTGATTTGTGAGGTTGTCAACGCTTTGACTTGTGTCGATGAAAGCGCTTTGATGAATGAGGCATCCAAACTTTGAAGTTTGGTGGATTCAAGATTTGTTACGGCGGCCGTGCTCAGTGCATTAATTTGACTGGCGCTGAGTGCGCTTAATTGTGTCGTGTCAAATTTTTTGACTTGGTCGGAAGTCATATTAGTGACTTGGATGGCTTTGAGTCCTCTAATGCCATCTTCCGATAGGTAGCCAATTTGAGTGGTTGTAAGAGATTTAACCTGTGCAGTGGTCAGTGCGCCTATTTGTGTGCTGGTAAGGGCCCCAATTTTGTCGCTCGCGAGAGCGGTGAGAGTGGAGGTGGCGATGGCTACGATGTCAGCGGTTTCGATCGCCTGAAATTGTTCTTCCGTCAAGTTGCTGAGTTGCGCCGTGCTCAGCGCTTTGACTTGGCTGCTGGAGAGTGCAGCAATGGAGCTCGCATTCAGTGTTTTAAGCTTGCTAGCACTGATGTTGCTGATAGCGCTGGTGCTGAGGGCCGAAATTTGTGAAGTACTGAATGCTGCAAGTTGGTCTGAGCTTAGGGTTGCGACTTGGGTGGACGACAGCGAGCTCAGTTGCATGGCTTTGAGGCCTTTGATGCTGTCTTCGGAGAGCGCTCCAATTTGTGCCACGGTCATGGCTTTGACTTGCGCCGTTGTGAGCGCACTGACTTGTGCACTGGTCAATCGATTTATTTTGCTAGTGCTAACCGTCGCCAATGTTGTAGCTGAAATGGATGCGATGTCGCCGCTTTCAATGGCTTGAAAATTTTCATCCGTTAAACCATTGAGTTGTGTGCTGGTCAGCGCTTTGACTTGCATGGCACTCAATGCAACCATTGCGTTTTCATCGAGTTTTTTGAGATATTCAGTAGTGAGCGCCGCAATGGCACGCGTGGAAATATTCTGAACTTGCGAGGTGGAAAAACCCAGCGATTGCATCGCAAACAACGCAGAGACTTGTTGCGTAGAAAGCGCAGAGACTTGTTTATTCGTCAGGCTGGCAATTTGCTCTTCATTCAACGCCTTCATGTCGTCTGTGCCTAAAGAGCCGATTTGGCTGGTGCTGAGGCTAGACAACTGTTGTGTTGTTAATGCGCTGATTTGCGCAGTGCTCAGCGCGCTGATTTGCAGTGCGGTTAAACCCACGCTGTTAATGGCACCCATTTGCTCTTCAGAGAGCTTGCCGATTTGTGTGGTGGTGAGCGCGGCAACTTGCGTCTGACTCAACGCAGCGATTTGCGTTTCAACCATCACAGCAAGTTGACTGGTAGAGAGGGCTTGGATTTTTGCCGTGGCTAAAGATGTGATGTGCGAAGCCGACAAGCTAGAAACCTGATCTGTTGTGAGCTTATTAAAAACAGCAGTAGAAATCGCTGCTAGCTGTACGTTGGTGATGCCTGCGAATGCATCGGCCGAGATTTTGGCTGCATCTGTGGCCGTCAGGCTTGTAAAAACGCCAACACCTAAAGCCTTGATGCTTGTTTGATCGAGAGCGGCGAAGTCCACGGCAGTGGCAGTTGCGGTTGTTCCAGCTGTGGCTGCAGAGAGTGTGACGTTATTGATCGTGGACATAGGTTGCCTTTTTGTGATTTCTACTTAAATTAACAAGCGTCCTATCTATCGGCACGAAACTGAATTTCTTTAGCGATTTACAGAAAAAATTTTCTAAATTTAATAAGTTAACTCTTGTGAGTTACTTTCTCATTGGCGCTTCGTTAACATCACACACATGGTTCACCGTCCCAACCTTCAAGTCGCTGTCGTGATGCGCCGCGAACGCGTAGCGGGCGCTATGAGCCGCTGGCAACCTTGGCGTTGGGTGCTGCACGATGTCACAGGTCACGACTTAGTCCCGCACGCTGAGCACTTCGGGGCAGAGCCAAGGTGCTTGCGTCAGACGGAAGATGAGCAAATGTGGCTGCATCCTGGCTTCACGGTGGAGCTGTTCAAAGACGATGCCGAGGGGTATTACCTCAATGCCACCTCACCCGCACCTTGCTGGTTTGTGTTGTGGCGTATGGAAGAGGAGGCGCGTCTGTCGGATCAGCCGATGGCCGTACCTGCTGCGGTGAGTCTGAGCTATCACGACGCGGGGCGCTGGCTAGATGCGCAAGAGCATGTGGATCAAGTTCCTGCACCTGCTGAGGTGGTGGCTTGGATGGCTGCTTTTGTGGATGAGCATTGGGTGGTTGAAGGCAAACGCCGCAAACGTCCTGACAGTTTCAGGCCGCTGCAAGATCGTTTTGGGAATCCGGCCTCTGTGAGCACAGAAAAGATTCGCGGAGGTGGGCATGTCGAATGACGATGGCTTTTTGAGTCGTTGGTCCCGTCGCAAGTCGGACGTGCGCGAAGGGCGCGTGCCAGCAGAGCCCAGCAGGAGCGCATCTCCTCCCGTGCCGAGTGTTGTAGAGCCCGTTGCGCCTGCGGTTGAAGCGCAGACGAACCAGCCAGCTCCCACCTTGGCGGATGTTGAGCAGCTGACACCGAACTCAAATTTCGCCAGTTTTGTGGCGAACGATGTGTCGTCAGAAGTCAAGAATGCAGCCATGAAAAAGTTGTTTGCCGATCCTCACTTCAACATGATGGATGGCATGGATGTCTACATCGATGACTACAACCAGATATCACCCTTGCCAAAGGCTTTGCTACGCCAGATGGTGAGTGCCAAAACTTTGAATTTATTCGATGACGTGGAGCCAGACTCAACCGAACAAAGTTTGGATCAAGAGGCTAATAAATTAAATCCTAAGGACTCTAATAAGTAAGAATATTGCACTAATATTAGTCATTAATATTTATTAAGACTGATCGTGCAAGCTCTTAAACGTCTCATTCGCAGTGTGCAAAAGCTGCTCAAACGTTGGCCAATGCAAGTCGTGGCTGGTGTGTTGATATTGATCTCGATATGGGTGGTTTATTACACCTACAAATCCAGTGAGCGTGTGGTGTTTCAATACGCGACGGACAGCGCACAAGAGCACGCAGAGTCTGTCACTCAGTTTCGCAATTTTTATGCGCAAGAGTTGGTGCCACGTGCATTGCGTGCAGGGGTAGCCATCACACATGACTACAAAGACAAAGACAAAGCTTTGCCACTGCCAGCAACGCTCACGATTGAGCTAGGGCACTACATATCGCAAGTGGATGGCGGCACTCAGGTGCGTTTGTACAGCGATTTGCCGTTTCCTTGGCGTATGAATGAGCGCAAGCTGGATGATTTTCAAATTCAAGCTTTGGCACATCTCAAGGTCAACCCAAACGTGCCGTATGTGAGAGAGGAAATGCTTAATGGACAGCGGGTGCTGCGTTATGCACAAGCAGATCGGATGTTGTCTGGCTGTGTGGCGTGCCACAACCAATACCAGAATTCACCGAAAACGGATTGGAAAGTAGGCGATGTCCGTGGTGCGCTCGAAATTGTTTTGCCGGTCTCTCAATGGCAAACAGCCGCGACAGAGGTTTTGACACGCACATTCAGTGTTTTGCTGTTGGTTGTGTTGGGTGGTCTGTCGATGGTGTGGCTGTCTGTGCGCCGCATTCGAACGGCTCTGATCGTGGCTAGAGATTTGTCAACGGAGAGGCAACAAGCCATTCAGCAGCTGCGTTTGAGTGAGAGCAAACTCAACAGCATTTTTGCAGCTGTGCCTGAAGCCATCGTGGTGACTGATGCGCAAGGGCATATCGTTCAGTGCAATCTGGCAACGGCTGAGATATTCGGTTACGAACCGCAAGCGTTGATTGGTCAGAACATCAAAATTTTGATGCACGCGCAAGATCGTCAAGCTCATGATGGGTACTTGCAAGCCTACGCAAAAACTGGAACTAAGCGACTATTGAATCAGCCGCGCATTGTGCAAGGCATGCGGCAAGACGGTGGTGTGTTCCCTGTGCGCATCACGGTCAAGGAAACGCGAGTCGATGAAGCGCATTTTTTCATCGGGGTGATTCAAGATTTCACCGCCATTAAGCACGCGCAAGATTTATTGGTGGAAGCCAAAGAAAAAGCGGAGCAGGCCAATCGCATGCGTGGTGAATTTTTGGCCAACATGAGCCATGAGATTCGAACGCCGATGAATGGCATTTTGGGCATGACAGAGTTAGCCATGGCAACAGATGATGCCCAAGTGCAAAAGGAGTATCTGTCTTTGGCGCGTGATTCTGCGAGTCACTTGCTTCACATCATCAATCAGATCCTTGATTTTTCGAAGATTGAAGCAGGTGCGCTGGAGTTAGAGAAGCTCACAGTCTGTCCGGCACAGTTGGTTCGGCATACAGCGCGTTCGCTGGAACAATTGGCACAAGCCAAAGGGGTGAGGCTGCAAGTCAACAATGATCCAGCGCTACCAGAATTGGTCTGGATGGATCCTGTGCGCGTGCGTCAAGTACTGACCAATTTAATTGGGAATGCGATTAAATTCACAGAAGATGGCACCATCACTGTGGCGTCACGTGTGTTTGCGGTGCGTGCCGACGATGAGTTCCGACTGGAAATTTCGGTGGCAGATACGGGCATTGGTTTTGATGACGCACGGGTCGAATCTTTATTTAGCCCATTTACACAAGCTGACGAATCGATCACGCGTTCTTACGGTGGCACGGGTTTAGGTTTGGCGATTACGAAAAGTTTGATGCAACTCATGGGTGGTGATGTCACTGCCAAAAGCCAGCCAGGGCAAGGGGCCTGTTTCACCATCAACTTTCCTGTTCAACGTGTGACCGAAGAAACCACGTTGATCCGTGCCGCTTCTGGTGGGGGTGTCATGCTGTCTGATGACAGTGTGGCCAACAAGGTGTTGACTGTTCTTCTGGTTGAAGACCATGAAATCAACCGTAAATTGGCGCAGATCATGTTGCAGCGTATGGGGCATCAATTTGTACTCGCCAACGATGGGCAGCAGGCCCTGAACTGCCTAGACAAAGAGCGCTTTGATGTGGTCTTGCTCGACGTGATGATGCCAGTGATGGATGGGCTCACAGCGTTACGTATTTGGCGTGAGCGAGAGCTTGAACGTCAGTTGCCGCGCACAACTGTCCTGATGGTGACAGCGCATGCGATGACTGGGGACCGAGAGCGATTCATGGCCGCAGGGGCAGATGGCTACGTGTCTAAGCCTATGTCTGAGATTGCTTTGCGCAAGGAGATTCAACGTGCTTTGCTTCGCAATGCCTAAGTAAAGGGGATATATCAGCGGGGCTTTGCAAGGCCGCTACCATTGCGCCTTCACTGATTCACGCCTCCCTCGCATGACCACACTGATTTGCGACTGCAATCAAACCCAACCTCTGGACCCCAAAGCACTGGGCGAAAGCCTGTCTGAGTCACTTGCGCTGCACACTGCGTTGTGCCGTCGCGAGGCCGGAGCATTTGTGCAAGCCGTGCAAGGCACGGACGATGTGGTGGTGGCCTGTACCCAAGAGCAACGCTTGTTTGGCGAGCTGGCGGTACAGGCTCAGGCCAAGACTTCGGTCATTAAGTTTGTCAACATCAGAGAAACAGGAGGGTGGAGCCATGACGCCAAAAATGCTTCGCCCAAAATCGCTGCGCTTTTAGCGACCGCCCATTTGCCTGATCCTGAGCCTGTGCCCACGGTGACATTCAAAAGTGCTGGGCGCTTGCTCATCGTAGGGCCACTTGATGCAGCCGAACAAGCTGCGGCGTTGCTGGCCGATACCTTGAATATCACGATCTTTAGCCAAGGTGCTGGCGAGGCGGGCGGTGCGCAAGCTCGTCGTTATCCCGTGCTGGGTGGGCAAGTGGTGCGCGTGGATGGTTGGCTGGGCGCGTTCAAGCTCACCTGGCAAAACAACAACCCGATTGACCTTGATCTCTGCACACGTTGCAACGCATGCGTGTCCGTTTGCCCCGAGCAAGCGATTGGCCTCGACTACCAAATTGACTTGAGCAAGTGCAGCTCGCATCGCAACTGCGTGACGGCATGTGGGGCCATTGGCGCCATCAACTTCCAGCGCGAAGCGCAAGAAGAAACGGCAGAGTTCGACCTCGTGCTCGACCTGCGTGAGCAAAGCGCTTTCACACGCCACGCTCTGCCTCAAGGCTATTTCCGTGGCGCAACGCCTGCCAACTTGCTGCGCTTACGGGAGCTGGTGGGTGAGTTTGAAAAGCCCAAGTTCTTTGACTACAAACAAAAACTGTGCGCGCACAGCCGCAACGAAAAAGTAGGCTGCAACGCCTGCGTGGATATTTGCTCTGCTGAAGCTATCAGCTCTGATAAATCACGCCAACAAATCAAGGTCAATCCAAATTTGTGTGTGGGCTGCGGTGCGTGCACCACGGTGTGCCCCACTGGTGCACTGACTTACGCTTACCCGCGAGCGAGCGAGCAAGGAACGAAGCTTAAAACGCTATTAAGCACCTACCAAAAAGCAGGTGGCAAAGATGCGGTCATTTTGTTGCACAGCCAAGATGCGGGCCAAGCTTTGGTGAATGAACTAGGCCGCGCCGCGCAGCTCAAGGTGGCGCAAGGCCTGCCTGCACATGTCATCCCCGTGTCTTTGTGGCACACCGCCAGCTTAGGTTTGGATGTGTGGCTCTCAGCCTTAGCTTACGGTGCAGCCCAAGTGTTGGTTCTGCAAACTGCTGAAGAGGCTCCGCAATATGCCGATGGACTGAAGGCGCAAATGACTCAAGCCCAGGCGATGCTTGAAGGCTTGGGCTATGCCAAGCCTGGCCAGATGCTTGTGCAGTTGGTACATGCCACACAAGCGATGGAGCTGGATGCCGAGCTGCAACGCCTCACCACAGGCCAGCAGCGTCTGAATTGCAGCGTGCCTGCGGCTACGTTTGCGGTGATGGCCGAAAAACGCAGCACGCTGAGCATGGTGATTGACCACTTGCTAGAACACGCGCCCGTCTTGAAAACTGCAGCTGCCCCTGAAGCTTTGGCTTTGCCTAAAGACG
Organism: Limnohabitans sp. MORI2; assembly: GCF_027925025.1. Taxonomy (NCBI): domain Bacteria; kingdom Pseudomonadati; phylum Pseudomonadota; class Betaproteobacteria; order Burkholderiales; family Comamonadaceae; genus Limnohabitans; species Limnohabitans sp. MORI2. Next base: position 2,211,903 of record NZ_AP027058.1, on the reverse strand, counting down.
GTGCGCCGTTTGGTTTGGTTGAAGTTAATAAAGATAAATGCACTTTGTGCATGAGCTGCGTCAGCGCGTGCCCTGCCAATGCGCTGCAAGACAACCAACAAGCACCGCAGTTGCGATTCTTTGAAAAGAACTGCGTGCAGTGTGGTTTGTGTGTCAGTACCTGCCCTGAGAAAGCGCTCAACCTCGTGCCGCGTTTGTTACTCACGCCCCAACGCAAAGAAGTGCGCGTGCTCAATGAAACCCAGCCTTATGGCTGTGTGCGATGCGGTAAACCCTTTGGCACGCTCAAAGGCATCGAGGCCATGATCGGCAAATTGGCAGGCCACGCGATGTTCCAAGGTGAGGCGCTGGAGCGCCTCAAAATGTGCGGCGACTGCCGCGTGATTGACATCTACTCTTCTGACGACGAGCACAAAATTTTGTAAGCCATTTATGACTGACCTTCACTTGTCTTCCGCCCTTGACGAAGAAACCGCTCGCGCCGAGTTGTACGGTTTAATTTCGGAGTTGTTCTACGCCCCGCCGCGCTCTGAGTTGCTGGCGCAGTTGCGCGTGGCGGCCACCGATGCCCCAACCTCGGGGGGCTTTTTGGAGGAGCCATGGCGCCAACTCGTGGGCGTGGCTCGCGACATGGACGACAAGAGCATTCATAACGAACATCACACTTTGTTTGGTGGCGTGGGCAAGCCCGAGGTCTATGTGTATGCCTCGCATTTTTTGACTGGCTTCTTGAATGAAAAGCCTTTGGCGCAATTGCGCACTGACTTGACAGCGCTGGGCTTAGGTCGCGATGACACCACCATGTCTGAGACCGAAGACCATGTGTCGTACGTGTTTGAAGTCATGCGCTTTTTGGTGGCGGGCGACGACGTGGCCGTGTCCAACCTGACGCAGCAAGCCAAATTTTTTGCTGCACATGTGCAAACTTGGGTGCCCGCGTTTTGCGATGCTTTGCAGGCTACGCCGCGCGCGCGTTTCTACGCTGCACTGGCTGAGCTGACTCGCGCGTTTGTCAGTGTTGAAGCGCAAGGCTTTGACATGTTGGCTTAAAAATTCGGATTTATTTTTTCTTTTGATGAACGTTATGACGCTTAGGTGACATAACCCAATGGTGGGATTGTTTTTTAGACGGAATTGTGGTTATTCCGCCCTAGACAAACTCACAACATTGTTACAGTATGCAAACTCGTGCATAAGAATATCCAATGAGGAGCTAGACATGCCAAAAGAAAAACTGAATGACCAGGCGACACACTCGCGCCGTGGCTTTTTTATGGGTGCTGCCGCTGCAGGCGCAGCCGCAGCAGCTGTGACAGCTATGCCTGGTCTCAGCACTCCCTCAGCTGAAATGAACAAACTTCCTCCCGCACCCGAAAACGGCGGCGGCTACAGCTTGAGTGAACACGTCAAGCGTTACTACCAGACCACTCGCGTCTGAAGGAGATACACATGTTGTTGACCCGTAAATCCGATTCAACTGCCCAAACTGTTGGCAGTTCTGCGTTTGTAGGCCGCTTGCAACGCGGTTTGTCGCAAGCACTACCTACCTTGGATCGTCGCGGCTTCTTGCGTCGTTCGGGCTTAGGTATTGGCGTGGGTTTGGCTGCGACGCAACTCACTTTGGTGAAGAAAGCCCAGGCATCTGGTGCCATGTCCAAAGACGGCGCTGGCAAGATCGAAGTCAAACGCACTGTGTGTACCCATTGCTCTGTGGGTTGCGCTGTGGATGCCGTGGTCGAAAACGGCGTTTGGGTGCGCCAAGAAGCGGTGTTTGATTCCCCCATCAACCTCGGCGCACATTGCGCCAAAGGTGCTGCCTTGCGTGAGCACGGCCACGGTGAGTTCCGCTTGCGTTACCCGATGAAGTTGGTCAACGGCAAATACGAGCGCATCAGCTGGGATACCGCACTCGACGAAATCAGCGCTAAGTTGCTGGAGCTGCGCAAGACCTCTGGCCCAGACAGCGTTTACTGGATTGGCTCCTCCAAGCACAACAACGAACAAGCCTACTTGTTGCGCAAGTTTGTGAGCTACTTTGGCTCCAACAACTGCGACCACCAAGCCCGTATTTGTCACTCCACCACCGTGGCCGGTGTGGCCAACACTTGGGGTTATGGTGCGATGACCAACTCGTACAACGACATGCAAAACAGCAAGGTCGCTTTGTACATTGGTTCTAACGCTGCCGAAGCCCACCCTGTGTCGATGCTGCACATGCTGCACGCCAAAGAAAACGGCTGCAAGATGATCGTGGTCGACCCACGTTTCACACGCACAGCGGCCAAGGCCGATGAGTACGTGCGCATTCGCTCTGGTTCTGACATCGCTTTCTTGTTCGGTCTCTTGCACATCATTTTCAAGAATGGTTGGGAAGACAAGAAATACATCAACGACCGCGTGTTCGGCATGGACAAGGTCAAAGAAGAGGTGATGGACAAGTGGACACCTGACAAGGTGGAAGAGGTCTGCGGCGTCACACCAGAGCAGTTGCTCAAAGTGGCCACCATGCTGCACGAGAACAACCCTGGCACCATCGTGTGGTGTATGGGCCAAACCCAACACACCATTGGTAACGCCATCGTGCGTGCCTCTTGCATCTTGCAGTTGGCCCTAGGTAATGTGGGTAAGAGCGGTGGTGGCACCAACATCTTCCGCGGTCACGACAACGTGCAAGGCGCAACCGACGTGGGGCCTAACCCCGACTCATTGCCTGGTTACTACGGCATCGTCGAAGGTTCATGGAAACACTTCGCCAAAGCATGGGGTGTGGAATTCGATTGGCTCAAAGGCCGCTTTGCCAACCCCGGCATGATGACCAAACCTGGCATCACCGTGTCGCGTTGGATTGACGGCGTTCTCGAAAAGAACGACCTGATCGACCAAGACAGCAACCTCAAGGCCGTGTTCTATTGGGGTCATGCACCCAACTCACAAACCCGTGGTTTGGAAATGAAGCGCGCCATGGACAAGCTCGACTTGTTGGTGGTGGTTGATCCCTACCCATCGGCCACAGCCGCGATGGCAGCCATGCCCGGCAAGGCCGAAGACCTCAACCCCAACCGCGCGGTGTACTTGTTGCCCGCTGCGACACAGTTTGAAACCAGCGGTTCTTGCACAGCATCGAACCGTTCGATTCAGTGGCGTGAGAAGGTCATCGAGCCCTTGTGGGAGAGCCGCTCTGATCACATGATCATGTATCAATTGGCGCAAAAGCTTGGCTTTGGCCCAGAGCTGGTCAAGAACTACAAGCTGCAAAAAGTCAAAGGCATGGACGAACCCATGGTCGAAGACATCTTGCGCGAAATCAACAAGTCGGTCTGGACCATTGGCTACACCGGTCAAAGCCCAGAGCGCTTGAAAGCGCACATGCGCAACATGCACCTCTTTGACGTCAAGACCCTCAAGTCCAAAGGCGGCAAAGACAAAGAAACCGGTTACGACTTTGGTGGCGACTACTTCGGCTTGCCTTGGCCTTGCTACGGCACACCCGAACTCAAGCACCCAGGCTCGCCCAACCTGTACGACACCTCCAAGCACGTCATGGATGGCGGCGGTAACTTCCGCGCCAACTTTGGTGTTGAGAAAGACGGTAAAAACCTGTTGGCTGAAGATGGCTCGCACTCCAAAGGCGCGGACATCACCACGGGCTACCCTGAGCTCGATCATGTGTTGCTCAAGAAACTCGGCTGGTGGGACGAACTCACCGATGCCGAAAAAGCATTAGCCGAAGGCAAGAACTGGAAGACCGACAACTCCGGCGGCATGATGCGTGTGTTCATGCAAAACCACGGTTGCCATCCTTTTGGCAACGCCAAAGCGCGTGCCGTGGTGTGGAACTTCCCAGACCCCATCCCACAACACCGCGAGCCTTTGTATGGCACACGTCCTGACTTGATGGAGAAGTACCCCACACACGCTGACAAAAAAGCGTTCTGGCGTCTGCCCACCTTGTACAAAACCGTGCAAGACAAAAACATGGCTGACAAGGTGCACGAGAAGTTCCCGCTCATCCTCACTTCAGGCCGTTTGGTCGAGTACGAAGGTGGCGGCGAAGAAACCCGTTCCAACCCATGGTTGGCCGAGTTGCAACAAGAAGCCTACGTGGAAATCAACCCCAAGACCGCAGCAGATCGTGGCATCCGCAACGGCGAGCGCGTGTGGTTGAAGAGTCCCACTGGCGCACGTTTGAATGTGCAAGCGTTGGTGACTGAGCGCGTGGACACAGGCACTGTTTGGATGCCGTTCCACTTCTCTGGTCGCTGGCAAGGTGAAGACCTGCTCAAGTACTACCCCAAAGGCGCTGCGCCTGTGGTGCGAGGTGAGGCGGTCAACACGGCCACCACCTATGGTTATGACAGCGTCACCATGATGCAAGAAACCAAAACCACCGTTTGCAACATCGAACGCGCCTAAGGAGAAATTGATATGGCACGCATGAAATTTATCTGTGACGCTGAGCGTTGCATCGAGTGCAACGGTTGCGTCACCGCTTGTAAAAACGAACACGAAGTTCCATGGGGTGTGAACCGTCGCCGTGTGGTCACCTTGAACGACGGCGTACCCGGTGAGAAATCCATCTCAGTCGCTTGTATGCATTGTTCAGACGCGCCTTGTATGGCGGTTTGTCCTGTGAACTGCTTCTACAAGACCGACGAAGGTGTGGTCTTGCACGACAAAGATGTGTGCATCGGTTGCGGCTACTGCTCATACGCTTGCCCATTTGGCGCACCTCAGTTCCCAAGCCAGGGCACCTTTGGTGTGCGCGGCAAGATGGACAAGTGCACGTTCTGCGCCGGCGGCCCAGAAGCCAACGGCAGCCAAGCCGAGTTTGAAAAATACGGTCGCAACCGTTTGGCCGAAGGCAAATTGCCTGCGTGCGCCGAAATGTGCTCGACCAAAGCCTTGCTCGCTGGTGACGGCGACGTGGTGGCCGACATCTTCCGCAACCGTGTGGTCAAACGCAACAAGGGTGCTGAAGTGTGGGGCTGGGGTACGGCTTACGGCTCTAAGCAAGCCGGTCAAGCGCCTGCCAAGGTCGAAGGAGTGAAGAAATGATGAAACGCCTTTCACTCATGGTGCTCAGCGTGGCCGCACTCACTGCTTGCGGTGAGAAAGCTCAAACCCTTGGTACCAAAAAAGATGCCACAGCCTTTAGTGGTGCTGAGAATGCGTTCGTGGCGACGGGGTGGACCGCCGGCGACAAAAACAGCTGGGAGCAACACCTGCGCGCTCGCGCTCAATACGGCCAAAACGACAACAGTCGCGCACCGTAAACCAAGGGGCACATCATGTACCGCTCTTTTCAATCGGTGTTGTGTGCAGCGTTGACAGTGTTTGCACTGTCGGCGGTGGCACAAGACAAAACGCCTGCAGCAGCCCCCGCTGTGCAGAGCGTGAACATTCAAGACGTCAAGCCTGACGCCAGCGATTCGCCTGGCTACGCCGAGCAAACCAATGGCGAACGTGGCAAAGTCCAGCCCGGCAACAACGCGCCCATGTGGCGTGATGTGGGCAAAGGCGTGGAAGGCTACAGCAGCTTGCCCAAGTCACAAGCCCCAGAGGCGGGTGTGTTGATTCAACCTTTCGTTCAGTACCCTGGCTCACGCCTCACCAACGGTGGCGAAGCATGGCGGCAAGTGCGCAACAACTGGATCATCCCTTATGGTGGTTCGTTGCTCCTGATCGTGTTTGGCGCGATCGCCTTGTTCTATTGGCGCAAGGGCATGATCATGATGCACGGTGCGCCCACCGGCGTGGAGATTGAACGCTTCACACCATTCGAGCGTTCAGCCCACTGGGTCAATGCCATTGCCTTTGTGGTGTTGGCGTTGTCTGGCCTCACCATGGCGTTTGGCAAGTTCATCATTCAGCCCATCATTGGCGACACGCTGTTTGGCTGGATCACTTACATGCTGAAAAACGCGCACAACTTTGCTGGTCCTCTCTTCGCGGTGTCGCTCACCATCGTGTTCATCACGTTTGTGAAAGACAACTTGCCAAGCAAGGAAGACATCACTTGGATTCTCAAGGGCGGTGGTCTGCTTAGCGGCAAAGAAGTCCCTTCACACCGTTTCAATGCAGGCGAAAAAGTGGTGTTTTGGGCGGGTGTGTTTGGCCTCGGCTTAGTGGTGGTGGCGTCTGGCTTGGTGCTGGATAAAGTCATTCCTTTCCTTGTGTACGAGCGCAGCACCATGCAAATGGCGCACATGATTCACGCAGTGGCAACCGTGTTGATGATGGCCATGTTCATGGGACACATATACATGGGCACCATTGGCATGGAAGGCGCCTACAAAGCCATGAAAACCGGTTATGTGGATGAAACATGGGCCAAAGAGCATCACGAACTTTGGCACGACGACATCAAGGCTGGCAAGATTCCAGCTCACCGCTCCGAAGAAGCTTCGGGCACCACAGCGCATGTTTGACGCGCTGAATAGGAGAATAAGCATGAACAAAGCACTCTTTGCACTGATCTTGGCCGCTGTCAGCGCCACGGCCTTTGCCAAATTGCCACCTCTGAGTGACGAAGCCAAAGCCAAGGCTGAGGAAGCCAAAGCCAAAACAGCGCACACAGCCAAAGTGGATGCCTACTTGCTGTGCAAGTCGCAAGACAAAGTGGCAGCGCATGTGCAAAAAACAAACAAAGCAAAAGCTGGCAAGCCCGAGGCCACACCGCCTTGTGCTGACCCTGGCAAGTTTGTTTACACACCACCAGAGGCCGCCGCTTCTGCACCAGCCGCTGCCGCTTCGGCCCCAGCTGTGGCAGCCGCACCTGCGAAAGCTGTAGCGCCCGCTGCACCGGTGAAAAAGTAACCCATACAGCCTTGCTGTTCATTGGGCCGCACCGCAAGGTGGCGGCCCTTTTTGTTGTAGCCTACTCAGCTTATGTCCTTAGATTCTTCTGTGCTGCCGCACCTCACTCAAGCTAAAACCGAATTGACCCGTCATATCGATGTCGTCAACGAGCACGGCGTGCACGAGCAGGTGTCCATTCCTGCCGAGCGTGCGCTCACGGTGTATGTGGACAAGCGCGAAATTGTCACGCTCATGACCTTGGGTGAACATCCCGAGTTGTTGGTGTTGGGCTATTTGCGCAACCAGCGTTTGGTGAACGATGTCAGTGAGGTCGAGTCCATCACGGTCGATTGGGATGCCGGCGAAGATGGCGCAGGCGTGGCTGCTGTCAAAACGCGCCACGGCATTGCTGACATTGCGACCCGCACCGAAAAACGCGTGGTCACCACGGGTTGCGGCCAGGGCAGTGTGTTTGGTGATTTGATGGCTGAGATAGACACATTGGAATTGCCCGATGCACGCATCAGCCAAGCGCGTTTGTATGCCGTGCTCAATGCCATTCGCTTGCAAGAAACCACGTACAAGTCTGCAGGCTCGGTGCATGGTTGCGCTTTATTCGATGGTGAGCGCATGCAAATGTTTGTAGAAGACGTGGGGCGTCACAACGCCATCGACACCATCGCCGGATGGATGTGGATGAATGGCGTGACGGCCAATGTCGATTCAATTTTTTACACCACAGGCCGTTTGACCAGCGAGATGGTGATGAAGTCCGCACAAATGGGCGTGGCCGTGGTGGTGTCGCGCAGCGGCATCACACAAATGGGATTTGACGTGGCCAACCGTTTGAATTTGTGCACGATTGGCCGCGCGACGAACAAACACTTTCTTGCCTACACCGCGAACGAGCGTTTGCTGTTGCAGCCTGAACTGGCTGTGGGTGGCGTGCACAAGGTGCACAACGCATGAGTCAAGGCAAGCACATGGTGTCCACGGGCGTGACATGGTGGACGCAGGCTTGGCGCACGTTATGGCGTGACGCGCGTGCGGGCGAGCTTCGCTTGTTAGTCGTGGCGGTGGCATTGGGCGTGGCCGCACTCAGCTCGGTGAGTTTTTTGGCGGACCGATTGAATGGTGGTTTGCAACGTGATGCACGCCAACTCTTGGGGGGCGATGTGGTGGTGGTGAGCGACCAAGCCACGCCCGCACACATCGTGCAGCGCGCCAAAGCTGAAGGCTTGCAAGGCGTAACGACATTGAGTTTTCCCACCATGGCGCGTGGACAAGCGCAAAGCGGTGCGGAGAGCAACAGCCGTTTGGTAGCGCTCAAAGCCGTGGAGGCGGGCTACCCTTTGCGTGGTGAACTCACAGTGGCTAGCAGCTTGGCTGCTGCGCAGCTTGAACTCAACCATGACAGCACCAACCTCATTCAAGACGGCGGCAAGTTGGGGGCTGAAAAAATCAAAGGTATTCCAGCGCGTGGCGAGGTGTGGATGGAGGTTTCAGGCTTAGAAGCCTTGGGCCTTGATGTGGGCGACAGCGTGTTGCTTGGCAACAACCGTTTGCGCATCAGCCGCGTGTTGGTGAATGAGCCCGACCGTGGCGCGGGTTTCATGAATTTCGCGCCGCGTGTGTTGATGAACGCGGTTGATCTGGAAGCTACCGCCTTGGTTCAGCCCGCCAGTCGCGTCACATGGCGTTACGCCGTGGTTGGCGCAGACAACGCGACTCAAAACTTTTTGGCATGGGCTGAAGCCGAGAGTAAAAAACCAGAGGTGCGTGGCGTGCGTGTGGAGTCGCTCGAAGCAGGTCGCCCTGAGATGCGCCAGACCTTGGATCGTGCGGGTAAGTTTTTGAACCTCGTGGCGTTACTCGCTGCTTTGCTCAGTGCCGTGGCAGTGGCCCTGGCCGCACGCGCATTTGCTGCACGTCATTTGGATGACTGCGCCATGCTGCGTGTGTTGGGTCTGAGTCAACGCCATATTGCGTTGTCGTACTCCGCAGAGTTTGTGTGGGTTGGCACGTTTGCCAGCGCGTTGGGTTTGGCTTTGGGTTATGCCGTGCATTTGGTGTTCGTGGCGTTGCTCAAAGGTTTGGTCGAGACGGCTTTGCCTGCGCCAAGTATGTGGCCCGTGGTGTATGGACTAGGTGCTGGTCTGACTTTGTTGCTTGCATTTGGTTTGCCGCCCGTGTTGCAACTGGCCAGCGTGCCACCCTTGCGCGTGATACGCCGCGATGTGGGTGAGCTCAAGGCCACGACGCTCAGTGTGTGGGCCTTAGGCTTGGCAGGTTTTGCACTGTTGTTGATTGCGGTGAGCCGTGATTTGAAACTCGGCCTCATGGTGGTGGGGGGGGGGGCAGCTGCAGTGTTGTTGTTTGCGGGCATGGCTTGGTTGGCCGTGCAGGTGTTGCGCCGCAGCGTGGTGGAGGGGAGTGCGCCGCCTTGGTTGATGCTGGCGACACGACAGGTGAGTGCCCGCCCCGTCTATGCCATGGTGCAGGTGAGTGCGCTGGCCGTTGGCTTGTTGGCGCTGGCTTTGTTGGTGTTGCTGCGTACCGATCTCATCAGTAGCTGGCGCAATGCGACGCCAGTGGATGCCCCCAATCGTTTTGTCATCAACATCCAGCCCACACAAACCGATACATTTTTGCAAACCCTGCGCGATGCCGGTGTGAGCAAGCTCGACTGGTACCCCATGATTCGCGCACGTTTGGTGGCAGTGAACGGCAACACTGTCACGCCTGACAGTTACACCGAAGAGCGTGCCCAGCGTTTGGTAGACCGAGAGTTCAATGTGTCCTTTAGCGCCGACAGGCCTGAACACAACACAGTGGTCGCGGGCGCGTGGCAAGCGGAAGAAGCAGATGGTTTGAGCATTGAAGAAGGCATTGCCAAAACTTTGAAACTCAAACTGGGGGATACCTTGCGCTTTGACATGGCCGGTGTATTGCACGAAGCACGCATCACCTCTGTGCGGCGTGTGGACTGGGCTTCGATGCGTGCCAACTTCTTTGTCATGTATCCCGTCAGCCGAATGACCACCGGTGCTGGTTTTGATGTGCCCACCACTTACATCGCGGCTTTCCGTGCACCACAGCGCGCGGTCGCGACGGACAAGCCCACACCATCGTTTGACAACCAACTCATCAACCGTTTTCCCAACGTCACCAATGTAGACATGGGCGCGACCTTGAATCAAGTGCAAAGCGTGCTCGGTCAAGTGGTGCGTGCGGTGGAGTTTTTGTTCTTGTTCACTTTGGCAGCGGGTCTGGTGGTGTTGTTTGCGGCAGTGACGGCGACGCGTGAAGAACGTGCGCGTGAATACGCGGTGCTTCGCGCCTTGGGTGCATCGAATCAACTGCTGGCCAATGTGCAACGCGCCGAGTTGGCAGGCATTGGCGCACTGGCTGGTTTGCTGGCCACCTGTGTGGCCATGTTGATGGGCTGGGGGTTAGCCCGCTTTGCGTTTGAGTTTGAATGGACGGCCAGCCTATGGGTGCCTTTGCTTGGGGCCATGGTGGGTGCGTTACTGGCCTTGGCCGCAGGCTGGTGGGGCTTGCGCGATGTGCTGCGCCGCCCCGTGGTGCAGACCTTGCGGCAAGCGTCTTGAAGGTGGCGATGACGTCTAAGCAAGCCATGAAGCCCAAGCAGTTTGTGCTCGCGGTTCAACACGCCCTCACACCTTTGGCTGATGCGGTCAGGGCTGAGCAAATGAAAGCCTACTTGCTCAACCAGTTTGAATTCTTGGGTTTGCCAGCGCCCGTTAGGCGCGCAGCGGCCAAAAGCATAGGCAAAGTGCAGTGGCAAAGCTCGGCTGATTTGTTGGCCGCTGCTGAGTTGCTGTGGCAAAAACCCGAACGTGAGTACCGTTACACCGCGGTGGATTTGCTGCGTCAACACAGCCAGCAACTCTGTGTGAATGATTTGCCTGCACTACAGGCACTGTTGTTGCGCGAGCCTTGGTGGGAAACCGTGGATGGCCTAAGTGCGGTCATCGCCGAGGTGATGCATGTGGCCGTGCAGCAAAAACCCAATGCCGCCAGAGTGATGGACCCGTGGCTCAAGCACCCTAGTCATTGGGTACGCCGAGCAGCCATGCTGCACCAGCTCGGTTGGCGCTTAGACACTGACAGTGCTCGCTTGTTTGGCTATGCACAGGAGCTGGCCGAGGAAAAAGAATTCTTCATCCGCAAAGCCATCGGCTGGGCTCTGCGCGACTATGCACGGTGGAATCCACAAGCTGTGACGCACTTTTTGGTGGAACACCGCACACGGTTGTCTGGCCTGACGGTACGCGAAGCTGCCAAACATTTGACCTTACCCTGATCGATTGGCGCGACAATCAGCCTTATGCAAATCGAAGAAAAGCCACCTTTTGATACGCCGTTTGAATGGATCGGGGGCGAGCCTCGCGTCAAACTATTGGTGGATCGTTTTTACGACTTGATGGATTTAGAGCCAGCATATCTAGAGCTGCGCGCAACCCACGGCCCTGATTTGTCCAACGCCCGCGAGCGCTTGTTCATGTTCTTGTGCGGTTGGTTGGGTGGCCCGGATTACTACATTGAAAAGCACGGTCATCCACGTTTGCGCATGCGCCACATGCCATTCTCCATCGGCATCAAAGAACGCGACCAGTGGGTCGCATGCATGGACCAAGCGATGGGTGAAACACACGTACCCGAAGAGCTGCGCACCCGTTTGAAAGCCAGCTTTTTCCAAACTGCAGATTGGATGCGTAACCGAGACGTCACGTTCTGACGTCAATGCTGTGCAAGCGCTGGCGGTTTATGCGGCGCTTGGCCCCAGCAACACCACCAACGCCCCTGCACCGCCGTCCGAAGGCTTGGCTTGCACAAAGGCAATCACTTCTTGCTTTTGTACCAGCCAGCGCTGTACTTTGCTTTTGAGCACTGGCTCTTTGCCGGGCGAGCCCAAGCCTTTGCCGTGCACCACGCGCACGCAACGCCAGCCCATGCGTTTGGCATCACGCACAAATTGGCCTACGGCTTCGCGGGCTTCGTCGCTACGCAGACCGTGCAGGTCAAGCTGGCCTTGAATGCTCCATTCGCCCTTGCGTAGTTTGCGTGTCACGTCGGTTCCAATGCCGGGGCGACGAAAGCTCAGTTGGTCGTCTACGTCGAGCAAGGTGCTCACATCAAACTCGTCGCTCATGCTCTCGATCAAGGCCGCTTGGTCGTCCAGCGTTTGTTGCAAGGGACGTGCGGCAGGGCGTTGTGGCGTGATCAGCACGCGGGGCTTTGCTGCGATGGGTTTGACGTTACCCACAGCATGGGTGAATAAATTGCGCTCTGCCTCGGCGCGGCGCTCGGCTTCTTTGCGGGCTTCTTCGGCCGCGGCAGCTGCTTTGGCTGCGTCATTCACTTGTTTGCGAATCGCGCCCAAGTCTTGCAACGATTTGGCTTTCACAGCAGCCCCTCTTCAGCCATCGACAAATACTTGCCTTGCGCCACGATGATGTGGTCGCGCACAGTCACATCAATGAGTGCCAAGGCTTCTTGCAGGGTGCGGGTGAGTTTCATGTCAGCTTGTGAGGGCTTGACCGTGCCGCCCGGATGGTTGTGTGCCAATACCACGCCGTCTGCGCCCAAGGCGAGGGCGGTCTTGGCCACTTCGCGCGGATAGACCATGGTTTGCGACAGCGAGCCGCGAAACATGGGCTGGTACGACAACAGGCGGTTGTGGGCATCAAGGAACAAAACTGCAAAGACCTCGTGTTTGAGTTGGGCGAGTTCGAGTTGGAGGTATTGTTTCACCGCATTGGGTGAATTCATCACGGTGGTTTCCGTTAATTGTTGCGTCAAGGCGCGACGGGCCATTTCCAGCACCGCCACCAGCTGCGAGCGTTTGGCGTCGCCGCCCATGCCTTTGCAGGTTTTGAGCTCTGCCGCACTGGCGTGGATGAGGCCCGCAAAGCCCTTGAAGCGGTCCAGCAGCTCTTGGGCCATCACAAACACGCTTTTGCCTTTGATGCCGGTGCGCAGAAAAAGGGCCAGCAGTTCGGTGTCGGTCAGCGCCGAGGCCCCGTGTTTGAGGAGTTTTTCGCGGGGGCGCATCTCAGCCGGAAGCTGGGCAATGGTCATGGGTTCGGGCATTCGGTCCATAGCGAGAGCTTTCTACAATAGGCGGTTCAACCAAAAAGAGTCCTATGACTGCATCCAACGCTCACCCTACCATCGGCCCCGATTCTTTTTTAACGCTGCACTATCGGCTTTCGGGACCGCAAGGCGACGTGATCAACACGTTCAACGACAAACCTGCCACGCTCTCGCTGGGTTCGGGCGAGTTGTCGCCCGCGTTGGAGCAGCATTTGTTGGGTTTGGCTGAAGGCACGCACACCACGTTTGAACTGGCCGCAGGCGAGGCCTTTGGCGAACGCAACCCCGACATGCAGCAATGGGTGAGCAAGAACTTGCTCAAAGAGTTTGGCGACCCCGATGAGCAATACAACGTAGGCGATGTGGTGCAGTTCCCTGCGCCCACGGGCAAGGGCTCGTTTGCCGGCGCGATTCAGCAGGTGACTGACGACGCGGTGTTGTTTGACTTCAACCACCCACTGGCCAACCAGCCGGTGACGTTTGAAGTGCAAGTGATTGGTGTGCTCTGACATGAGCTTGCAAGAAATCGTCTTGGCTGAACCCCGTGGCTTTTGCGCGGGCGTGGACCGCGCCATCGACATCGTGGAGCGGGCGCTTGAGAAGTTTGGCGCACCCGTGTATGTGCGTCACGAAATCGTGCACAACACCTTTGTGGTGGCTGATCTCAAAAGCCGTGGTGCGATCTTCATCGAAGACTTGGCCGAAGTTCCCGCAGGCGCGACGCTGGTGTTCAGCGCCCATGGTGTGCCCAAGGCGGTGGAAGAAGAAGCAGCACGCAGAGGCTTTCACGTGTTTGATGCCACTTGTCCCTTGGTGACCAAGGTGCATGTGGAAGTGGCCAAGCTGCACAAAGAAGGCTTTGAGTTCATCATGATTGGCCACAAAGGCCACCCCGAAGTTGAGGGCACGATGGGCCAGTTGCTCGACGGCATTTACTTGGTCGAAGACGTTGAAGACGTGGCCAAGGTGCAACCCAAACAAACGGAACGCTTGGCCGTGGTGACGCAAACCACCTTGAGTGTGGACGACGCAGCGCACATCACCGAGGCGGTGGTGGCGCGCTTTCCCAACATTCGCAAACCCAAGATGCAAGACATTTGCTACGCCACGCAAAACCGCCAAGACGCGGTGAAGGTGCTGAGCAAAGCGGTGGAAATGGTCATCGTGGTGGGTAGCCCCACCAGCTCTAACAGCAACCGCTTGCGCGATGTGGCCGAGCGCTCTGGCGTACCCAGCTACATGGTGGACAACGCGGATGAACTCCAAGAAGCGTGGTTCACAGGTAAAACCTGCGTCGGCTTGACTGCGGGGGCATCGGCCCCTGACATCTTGGTGCAACAAGTCATTGCCCGCATGCGCGCTTTGGGCGCGGTGTCGGTGCGCACGCTCGATGGCGTGCAAGAAACCATCAAATTCCCGCTCCCCAAGGGACTGAAATAAAAATACGAAGGACGAAGTACATGCTCGACATCAACCAACTGCGCCGCGATTTGCCCAGCGTCATTGCCAAACTCGAAAGCCGCAAAAAGCCGCAAGCCTTTTTGGATGTGGACAAATACCAAGCGCTAGAAGCCGAGCGCAAAACCTTGCAGACACGCACCGAAGAGCTGCAAAGTCAACGCAATAAAGTGTCTAAAGAAATTGGCATGTTGATGGGGCAAAGAGCTCGTTTGGTAGCGGCAGAAGAAAACGATGTGGTTGATGCGAATGACATGAGAGTTGCTTCGCTAAAAGACGAAGTTGCCAAAATTAATACTGAACTTGACACCTCGGCTGTGCGCTTAGACGCGTTGCAAGCGGAGCTGCAAACCTTGTTGCTGGCTGTGCCCAACTTGCCTTTCGTTGCGGATGCTGGGTCCCCATATGAAAGCGTTCCTGTTGGGGAGGATGAAACTGGCAATAAAGAGTTGCGTCGTTGGAGTCCTACGGGTCAAGACCCCGCACCTTTGGGCTTCGAGCCTAAAGACCATGTGGACTTGGGCGAGCCTTTGGGCCTCGACTTTGAAATGGGCGTCAAGCTCTCGGGCTCACGCTTTACGGTGATGAAGGGCCAAATTGCTCGTATGCACCGTGCTCTTGCACAGTTCATGCTCGATGTGCAAACCCAAGAACATGGCTATACCGAGTGCTACACGCCTTATATGGTGAACCGCGATTCGTTGCTGGGGACGGGGCAGTTGCCCAAGTTTGAAGAAGACTTGTTCAAAGTTCCGTTTGGTTTAACAGCTCCATCCGAAAAGGAAGTCGCGGCTCTAGCTGCTTCTGGTGAAGCGTTGTCAATTGCTGGCGCGCGTCAGTCTTATCACTACCTAATTCCAACGAGCGAAGTTACCTTGACTAACTTCGTGCGCGACGTGGTGATGGCTGAAAGCGATCTGCCGATCAAGCTCACCGCACACACACCATGCTTCCGTTCAGAGGCGGGCAGCGCAGGGCGCGACACACGCGGTTTGATTCGCCAACACCAGTTCGACAAAGTGGAGATGGTGCAAATCGTGCACCCCGACAAGAGCTATGAAGCCTTAGAGCAAATGACGCAGCACGCCGAAACCATTTTGCAAAAACTTGGTTTGCCTTACCGCGTGATGTTGCTGTGCACCGGCGACATGGGCTTTGGCGCGACTAAAACGCACGACCTCGAAGTGTGGTTGCCTGCTCAAAACACCTACCGCGAAATCAGCTCGGTGTCGAACTGCGAAGCCTTCCAAGCACGTCGCTTGCAAGCGCGGTTCAAAAATGCCCAAGGCAAAAACGAACTCGTGCACACCCTGAACGGTTCAGGCTTGGCTGTGGGCCGCACTTTGGTGGCCGTGCTCGAAAACTACCAACAAGCTGACGGCAGTATTCGTGTGCCTGAAGCGCTGCGCCCCTACATGGGTGGTGTGGCGGAATTGCGCGGTTGATCCAATTTCCTAAACTCGAAGGAATGCACGCTGTGAAAAAACTACTTCTCTTGTTGGCCACAGCGTTGCTGACTGCATGCGGCACAACCGGCGATTCGCAAAACAACTCAGACAATGCTCAGCGTCCCAGCGTGGACCAATTTGGTCGCATGCCCATGCCAGCAGGAACCAAGTTGCGCACCACGGAGTCTTTGATCTTTGGGGTGGGTGAAGCGTGGTTAGGGCGTGCTGTGTTTGAGATACCGACCGATGCCAATGCCAGCTACAACTTCTATGCCGAGCAGTTGCCTCGTCAAGGTTGGACCATGGTGGCTTCGGTACGCGGCAAAAAGAGTTTGCTCGTCTTCACGCGTGCAGATCGCTCCGCCACGATTGAGATTGAAGACAGTGGTTTGTTCAGCGGCTCATTGGCCTCGATGACGGTTGGCCTTGTGGGTAGCGCAGTCGGTGCACCCGCAGGTGCAGGCGTGGTGGTGCAGCCCTTGGGTGGCGCTGGCGCACGTCGCCCCTGATAGAATTGCAGCTTCGACAAACGACACCGAATCAGGAGAAGTGGCAGAGTGGTCGAATGTACTTGACTCGAAATCAAGCGTAGGGGCGACCCTACCGAGGGTTCGAATCCCTCCTTCTCCGCCAAGCCTAAAAAGCACCCCAAAAAGCCGTTCAGTATTGAACGGCTTTTTTCATTTCAATTCGTAATTATTTGCATCTAAAAACTTAATTTAAATATAGATACTTTAGGAGTGCATTTTTGGGTTGTTGAAGATATTTAGCAGTTAACACACGATGAAAGTTATATTTAGCTTTTCTATACGTAGATCCCCGCAAAAAGGATTCCAAAATGAAGAGAACTTTTTTCAAAGTGTTTGTTCGTCTTGCATTTGGTCTTCTGATCGCAACCTCAGTCGGCTACGTTGCGGCAGCACAAGCGTTGGAAGCAGAAGTATCTGTTCCGAAAGGAATTCAGGATATTGTGGCTTTGCTAAATCAAACATCAGCAGATAACAAATCCAGAGACGATGACATAAAACTTCTCAGCAAAGCTCCTCCTCAGGATGCATCGACAGAGAATTTATACAGCCATTACTACTTTCAAGCGAAGGCTGCGCAACGATTGGGTCGCATCAATCTGCGGGTAGATTTGCTCAATAAATCACTCGAGCATGCCAAGGTGGGGACGCAACAACAGTTTCAGGTGACTGCTGAATTGGTTCAGTCTGAAATGCAAATTGGCAATTCAAAAAAAGCGATTGCGCGTTTTGAAGCCCTCTTAGAAAAAGTACCTGATCGCTACTCGGGTTTGTTGGTTGGGTACAACTCCAGCCTATCCCAAGCGTATGCGCAAATTGGCGATTTTGAAAAAGCTGAAAAACATCTCAGAGATGCTGGCGCTGTCTTGACGTCGCTGAAACGAGCACCCAACTACGCTCTGATTGGCCCAGCTTGGACCACAAGTTTTTTATCAGCACAAGCTGAATTGGCTTTTCAACGCGGCCATTTTTTAGAGGCTGAAATTACGCTGAGAAAAATCATTGATTTGTTTGCGCCATACATCAAAGGCATGGAAGCGATGGTGATATCCACTGGTGATACTGAGCGTGCGCCAGGCCTGGGATCCGACGAGAGGATTAATTCAAATATGAATGGTCCGAAAGAGTCTTTGCAAAATTTCCATAGCAAATTAAGTGCAACGCTGATCAAGTTGCGCAAGGTCAATGAAGCTGAATACTACGCTCGAGAAGCATTGAAGATGTCTTTGGCTCGTACAGGCAAAGATTCTGTTTCTACGGCCAGGGCACTGCGACAGCTGGCAATTGTGATGTTGTCACGAGAGAGAAATAAAGATGCCATTTATTTGCTGAATCAAGCATTGCTCGGATTGAAAGAGTCGGGCGTCACAGACGAATCAATTCAATTGGCGATGACTAAAAAAACGATGGCATCGGCTTTGATTGCCGATGACAGATTTGCCGAAGCGTTGAAAATTTACACCGAGCTCGAAGCAACTTTAAAGACATATTCTGAGACGGCTCGCTTTGTCGATCTAGATAGCCCTGATCGTGTCTTGGCGTTGGTTCGAACTTCTGAGTTGTCTCGCGCTGAAGATGCGGCGCGACGGTTGGTTGCTTTGAGTGAAGCACGTACAGGTAAGTCTTCCAAAGAGACAACACAATCTAAGTTGCTTTTGGCTGTTACCTTAGCAGAACAACGCAAAGATGATTCTGCTCAACAGTTATTTACGTCATCTATCAACGATCTCATTGAGCAAGAACGCGAGGTTTCCTCAGACTCTGATGGCATTTCATCCAAAGAGAAGAAGTTTTTGGCTGGCTATGTCGAGTCATATCTAGGTGTTTTGTCTCGTGCATATGACAAGAATCCAAGTCAAAAGTTGGCGAGTGAGGCTTTTGCATTGGGGGACTTAGCGCGCAGCAGCAATGTGCAACGCGCGCTCAGTGCCAGTACGGCGCGCGCCAACATCACGGATCCGCGCTTGCTTAAGTTAGTTCGTCAAGAGCAAGATTTGAATCAGCAAATTGTTTTCTTGACACGTTTTAGCAAAGAACTCTCGATGCAGCCGGTCAGTGAGCAGTTGCCACAGATTCAGGCGAAGATGAAAGCTGATATTGAGCAGCTGCGCAAAGAGGCAAAACATGCTGCTCATTTGATTGCTTTGGATTTTCCTGAGTATGCGGAGTTGGTCAGCCCAAGACCGATTACCCTTGAAAAGATCCAAAAGCTCATCAAGCCGAACGAAACCATGGTCACATGGTTTGTGGGTCAGCACACCAGTTATGTCTGGGCTGTGAATCATCAA
Organism: Limnohabitans sp. MORI2; assembly: GCF_027925025.1. NCBI lineage: Bacteria > Pseudomonadati > Pseudomonadota > Betaproteobacteria > Burkholderiales > Comamonadaceae > Limnohabitans > Limnohabitans sp. MORI2. Next base: position 2,193,264 of record NZ_AP027058.1, on the reverse strand, counting down.
GGCGCACCGATGTTTAAGTCGGTTGCGATCGGGCAAGCAGAGGTGCGCAAGAGCGTCACCCAAATTCGCAAATCACTCGATCCGGGAGTTGCCACGATTGGAGATATTCCTCAGTTTGACTTCCAGTTGTCTGCTCGCATGTATGACACGCTGTTCAAGCCCGTACAAGCTGCGTTTACAGGCAAGAACACGCTTGTGGTTGTGCCACATGACGAGATTGGGCAATTGCCATTGGGGGTATTGACCACAGCACCGTTTCAGCTCAAAGGTACACCAGACAAGCTTTTTGCGAACTACAAGGATGCGCCTTGGTTGATTCGTCAATATGCCATTGTCAGTGCGCCCTCTGCGACATCGCTGAATGCCTTACGTGGATTGCCAGAGCCTAAAAAGGGACGACTGGACTTCATAGGTTTTGGGGATCCGCTGTTCAGTGTGGAGCAAGCTAAGCTCGATGATCGTCAGCATGCGGCCGCTTCCACCTCTGGCACGCAGTTGGCTTCTCGTGGTGTACCGCTGCGTCTGAGAAACTCTCCCAACACGTCTAGCGTGAGCTCTGCCGAGGTCAGCATGTTGCCGCGTTTACCGGATACGAATGAAGAAATTTTGGAGATTTCCAAAGTTTTTAACGTACAACCTGAGCGCGACATCTTTTTGCAAAAACGTGCGAATTTGGACGAGGTGCTGAAAGTTGATCTATCCAACCGCAAAGTAGTCATGTTCTCTACCCATGGCTTAGTTCCAGGCGAACTTGATGGCTTGACGCAACCAGCCTTGGCATTGACAAACCCTGAAGTGCGCAATGAAAAAGGCGATGGCCTATTGAAAGTGGACACAATTTTGACGTTGAAGCTAGATGCGGACTGGGTTGTTTTATCGGCGTGTAACACTGCGGCGGGTGAGGGCGAAGGTGCGGAGGCTTTGTCTGGCTTGGGGCGTGCATTCTTTTTTGCAGGGGCAAGAGCGATCTTGGTATCAAGTTGGCCTGTAGACAGTGAGGCCTCTCGCAAGTTGATGACAGACTTGTTCAAACGCTATGCGCAAGAGCGAGATATGAGCAAGCCCCGAGCTTTGCAGTTGGCGAGTTTGAAGTTATTGGATGAGGGGGTGCCTGACGATCAGAAGTCGCGTTACACCTATGCGCATCCATTGTTTTGGGCGCCATTCACGATGGTTGGCAATTAATTGTTGAAAAGAGGGAATCTGTATGAAGAAAAAAAATCAAATCATTGGGGTGATCGCTGTGGTGCTTGCGCTGGGGTCTGCATCCCTGCAAGCAGCGCCTTTGATCACACCTAAGGAAGCTCAGATGCCCGCTGCGAGTGGCGAATTGAAAACACGTGGCATTGCGCGCGGACCTGGCATCAAGGTCATCTCGCCCGATGTGACTGCGCCAGAAATCAAGGGCCCTTTTGATTTGAAAGTGGTGTTTGAAAGTCGAGGTGGCAACAAGATCGATGCCTCGGCTGTGAAGGTGACTTACCTCAAAGCCACTGCGGTAGACCTGACACCTCGTCTCAAAGACGCAATCACCGAGAACGGCATTGACTTTGCCAAGGCCGAAGTTCCTCCGGGTGAACACTCGGTCAAGATCACAGTCAAAGATGTGGATGGTCGAGAGTCCAGCACTGTGATGAATCTGGTGGTTGGTAAGTAATGGAGTGCGTGTACTGCCTGAGTCCGGTTGATGAAAAGGCGAACGTGTGCAAGGTGTGCACGCGTGATTTGTATTTATTCCGGCCCTTGCTTGAAAAAGTCAAAGAGCTAGAGGACAAACTGGCGGAATATCAGGACCCTGTCGAATTAAAGGCACGGGTTGAAGAGCTTGAGTCTTTGCTAGCCGCTGAGCGGGCTCAAGTTGCAATCCGACTGGCGACACCTTGGCGAGTGCTGGCGGACATTGGCCAGTTCATCTTCATCCCGTTGGCGCTTTTGCTGCTTGCGCATGCGCTGGTGACGGTGGTGTACGACATCAATATGTTGTACCTGCGCATTGTGTCGATGGTGTTGCCTTTGCCTTTTGGTATTTACTTGTTCAAAACACGCCAGCGTTCGATTTTGGCTTGGTTCATGGGGACGGCTGTATTGGCTGTGGCATCCGTCATTGGCATGAGTGCGATTACAGGATGGGTGGATCAAACGCCAGTTCTGCCGCAAAGCATGGTGGAGTGGCGCGAATTCATTGAGTACGCAGCTAGTATCACCTTTAGCTTTTTGACGGGCATGTTGCTGGGGGGCATGTCGTACCACCGCAAGCATCGTGTACGTACGAAGAAAGAGCCGCCATTTTTGATGGCTTTGGTTGCGGGCTTTACCAAAGGGAAGTCCTCGCCAAAAGACATTCAGGACACCATCAAGAAGTTGGAAGAGGTGGGTGGAAGTCTGGTGGCCGCAGGCACGACAGCCATGTCAATCTACACAGGTTTAAAAGGTTTTATGTGACCATTTGGCGTACCGGTGAATGGGCGAAAATAGCCCCATGCACCTGTTTGACCGCCAAGCGTTGATCGCGCTATTCAGATACATCATCAAGGCCATGTTCTTGGCGATTGTGGTGGCTGTTTTAGCTGGTTCTGCATCCGCCCTGTTTCTCTTCTCGCTCGATTGGGCTACCCAGACCCGCGAAGCCAACCGATGGCTGATTTGGGGCTTGCCTGTGGCGGGCTTCTTTGTAGGTTGGTTGTATCTCAAGTTTGGTCAGCACGTGGAGGCGGGCAATAACTTGTTGATCGACGAAATTCACGACCCTAAAAAAGTCGTGCCTTTGCGCATGGCGCCTTTTGTGTTGGGTGGCACGGTCATTTCTCACTTGTTTGGCGCTTCCGTAGGCCGTGAAGGCACAGCGGTGCAAATGGGCGGGGCTTTGGCCGATCAGCTCACACACTTTTTCAAGCTCAACCATGTGGACCGTCGCATGGTGTTGATGGCCGGTATCAGTGCGGGTTTTGCTTCCGTCTTTGGCACGCCGTTGGCGGGTGCTGTGTTTGCGCTGGAGGTGTTGGCCATTGGCCGTATGCGCCTCGATGCGTTGCTGCCCTGTGTGATTGCCGCTGTAGTGGCTGATCAAGTGGGTTTGCTGTGGGGCGTGCAACACACCCAGTACGAGGTGGGTTTGGTGCCTCAAATCACAGCTTGGTTGTTGGCTGCCATGGTGGTGGCGGGTGGCGCATTTGGTTTGGCAGGTAAGGTGTTTGCAGACAGCACGCACGCGCTGAGTGCTGTGATGAAAAAGCACATTGCCTACGCACCGCTGCGTCCCTTGTTGGGCGGCGCCGTGATAGCGGCTGTGGTGATGTGGGGCAGCTTTGACCGCTACATCGGTTTGGGCATTCCCGTGATGGTGGAGGCGTTTGCTCATCCCCTCGCGCCGACTGACTTTGTGGGCAAGATGGTGTTCACCATTGCCTCGTTGGGGTCTGGCTTTAAGGGCGGTGAAGTGACGCCTTTGTTCTACATCGGCGCGACCTTGGGCAATGCCTTGGCTCCCTTGTTAGATGTGCCGTTTGCTTTGCTCGCTGCCGTGGGGTTTGTGGCGGTATTTGCCGGAGCGGCCAACACACCTATTGCCTCGACCTTAATGGCGATGGAACTGTTTGGTGCAGAGATCGGTGTGTTTGCCGCGCTGGCCTGCGTGATGAGCTATGTGTGCTCGGGCCATAACGGTATTTACCGCGCTCAGCGTGTGGCGCATCGCAAGACAAACACGTCTTCTTAGAATGGGAACTATGACCATGAACCTCAACCGTTTGCTACAAGCCGTGCTGTGCGCAGTGGCTTTGCTTGGCATGCCTGCGTTTGCCCAAACTTTCAAAATGCCATGTGAGGTTGAAGCGACGATTCCAGCGGCTGAAGATGTGAAGATCAAGCCACAAAAAGTGGTGATTGAGATTCAATCCATGGGCAAAAACATCTTCTTGAAAATGAATGGCCCTGAGCCTTACACCTTGATCGCCAACAGCTTGGCCACTGAAGAATTCACAGGCAAAAACTTAACCACGGCCAAAGAGATGGGCGCGTTCCGTAAACACAAGGTCACGGGCGCAGAGTCAGAAATTCGCATTGAGCAAGCCACCGTGATCGTGAGTGCTTATCACGACACCACCTACATGGGTAAGAAGGTTCGCATCAACATCACAGGGCCATGCAGCGTGCCCCGCTGAGGCCGTGCAAACAGCGATGGCTCAGTGTTTAAAACCAGCACCAAAAACCGGTGCAGTTGCCCGTGATTTGCTGAATGAGCAAATCAATCACGCTGCTGATGACCAGCAGTGGCAAACCCACGTACACAAACACCCACAGCACAAACACCAACGTGAGTCGAGGTTCTTCCAAGCGATGGCCCATCACGGTCTCAGCTTGTCGGCGAAGGCGAAGTTTGTTCAACATGGTGTGAGGATTCTAGGCGCATGAAAGTCAACTGGGACACCCTGAGCTATCCCGAGTGGGATGCACACCATGCTGCCGCTGCTGCACCCTTGCAGCAAGACTGGGCCTATGGTGCATGCATGAAAACGCTGGGCGTCGGTGTGCTCCGCGCGTACGTTGAACAAGACGGTGCACCTGTGGCTTTGGCCCAGTTCATCGTGCGCCGCATGGTGGGTGGCTTGGCCCATATGGCGCTGTGTTCGCTCGGGCCTGTGTGGCTGCAACCTTTGTCGGGTGCTGATAAATCGCGTGTTTACAAGGCGCTCAAGAGGACGATACCGTTGAAGAACTTGCGCGTGGTCGCGTTCACGCCGCTAGAAGCGCAAGGCCCCGAGTTGGGCCTCTCGCGCTGGCGTCGCGTCATGACAGGCCACAGTACGGTGATGCTCGACCTCACTTTGTCGATGGACGAATTGCGCGCGCAGCTCGACAAACGCTGGCGTCACCGCCTAGGCGGTGCTGAAAACTCGGAGCTCACCGTTCACCGCGTAGGTACCAATGCGGGCCAATACCGTTGGTTGCTCGACGCTGAAATGCAGCAGCGTGAGCAACGCGGCTTGCACGGTTTGCCGCTGCAGTTCTTCGATCTGTATGTGCCCTCGCGCCAACAACCGGCTAAAACGATTTTGACCATGCGTGCTGACGTGGGCCGCGACCGTGTGGCCGGCATGATGTTTTTGATCCATGGCGAAGCCGCCACCTACCAAGTGGGTTGGACCAGCGACGCAGGCCGTGACTTGCATGCCCACAACCTAATTTTGTGGAAAGGCATCGAAGAGTTGCGCGAGCGCGGTGTGCGCAAGCTCGACCTCGGTGGTGTCAACACCACCCGCAGCGCAGGGATTGCACGTTTCAAGATGAGCACAGGCGGCCAAGTGCTGACCTGCGCAGGGACCTTCATTTAAACCATGCTGCGCGTCTCCAACCTCTCATGCAGTCGTGGCAACAAGCCGCTGTTTGCTGACGTCAGCTTTGAGCTCAAAGCCGGTCAAACCCTGCACCTTGAGGGTGACAACGGCGTAGGCAAAACCAGTTTGCTGCGCATCATCTGCGGCTTGTCACCTGCTGATGCGGGCGAGGTGTGTTGGCACGACAAAACCATTCAGCAAAACGCGACTGCCTTTCGTTCGTCTTTGTTTTATTTGGGCCACGGTTTGTCGCTCAAAGAAGAGCTGACCGCTTTGGAAAACCTGATGTCCGATGCCGCGGTGTCGGGCCGTGAGTTGAGCCAGGCACAAGCCTTGGTCGCCTTGGCCCGCATGGGGCTGCGTGGGCGCGAGCACTTGCCGCTGCGTGTCATGTCGCAAGGTCAAAAGCGCCGCACGGCCTTGGCCCGTTTGCTGGCTAGTCAAGCGCCGCTGTGGGTGTTGGACGAGCCCTTTGTAGCTTTGGATGTCAAAGCGGTGGATGGCTTGCGTGGTTTGTTGACCGAGCATGTGGCCAATGGCGGCATGGTGTTGTTCACCAGCCATCAACCTGTGGCGCTCAACAGCGCCAACGGCACATCGGTCGATGTGCAAACTTACCGACTGAAAGGCGTGGCATGAGTGGCGGCGCGTTCATGGCCGTGTTACGGCGCGACTTGCTTTTGGCCATGCGCCGCAAGAGCGAGGTGCTGACAGCGGTGTTTTTCTTTGTGGTGGTCGCAGCCTTGTTTCCGCTGGGCATTGGCCCAGAGCTGAACACCTTGCGCTTGGTTGCACCTGGCGTCTTGTGGGTGGGGGCACTGCTGTCGAGTATGCTGGCCTTGCAGCGTTTGTTTGAGGCGGATTACCGCGACGGCACGCTGGAACAAATGGCTTTGTCGCCTACGCCAATGCCCTTACTCATCAGCGCCAAACTGCTGGCGCATTGGTTGGTCTCAGGGGTGCCGTTGGTATTATTGGCGCCAGTTTTGGGGTTGCAGTTTGACCTCTCGGCGGATGCACTGCTGACCCTCACCTTGGCCCTATTGTTGGGCACGCCGATTTTGTCTTTGGTGGGCGGCATTGGTGCTGCCTTGACCTTGGGTGTGCGTGGCGGTGGCGTGTTGTTGTCGCTGTTGGTGTTGCCTTTGTTCATCCCTGTACTGGTGTTTGGCGCGGGTGCGGTGGAAGCGCAAGCCAGTGGGTTAGGCGCACAGGCGCATTTTTCAATTTTGATGGCCATGCTGTTGCCTGCAGCCTTTTTCAGCCCGTTTGCATGTGCAGCGGCTTTAAGGATCGCGTTGGAATGAAGAATATCAATTGGTTTCACTACGCTGCGCCGCAAACCTTTTATGGGTTGGCGGGCAAGGCGTGGCCTTGGTTTGCGGTGCTTGCCACAGTCTTGATGCTAGTGGGCATGTGGCTGGGCTTTGCTGTGGCCCCGACCGACTTTCAGCAAGGCGAGGGCTACCGCATCATCTTCGTGCACGTGCCTGCGAGTTGGATGTCAATGGTCATTTACTTGGCCATGGCGTTTTGGAGCGTGCTGGGTCTGACCTTCAACACCCGCTTGTCGGGCATGATGACCCGCGCTTTGGCACCCACGGGTGCCTTGTTTGCATTTCTCTCGCTGTGGACCGGCGCACTGTGGGGCAAGCCCATGTGGGGCGCGTGGTGGGTGTGGGATGCACGCCTCACGTCTGAGCTGATTTTGTTTTTCTTGTACCTCGGCTACATCGCCTTGACCTCCGCGATTGACGACACACGCCGCAGCGACCGTGCGGGCGCGCTCATTGCCATCGTGGGTGCCATCAACGTGCCCATCATTTATTTCTCAGTGAAGTGGTGGAACACCTTGCACCAAGGTGCCTCGGTGTCACTCACCAAAGCCCCCAGCATGGCCGAGATCATGTTGTGGAGCATGTTGCTGATGGCGCTGGCGTTTTGGTTTTACACCGTGGCGCTGGTGCTGTACCGCGTGCGCACGCTCATCTTGCAGCGTGAGAGCCATGCCACTTGGGTGCACGAACTTGACGAGGTGAAAGCATGAGGTGGGAGAGCTGGAGTCAGTTTTGGGCCATGGGCGGCTATGCCGTGTATGTGTGGGGCAGCGTGGGTGTGACCGCTTTGCTCTTGGCCGTGGAAGTGTGGCAAGCCCGTTGGGCGCACCGCGTTGTGCTGAATCAATTGAAAGCCGAGCTGGCTGTGGCTCAATTACCTGTTGAAGAATTGATGTGATGAAACCCAGAACCAAACGATTTGCACTGATTGCCGCTGGCATTGTGGTGCTGTGCGCGGCAGCAGCTTTTGTGCTGAACGCCTTCCAAAGCAATTTGGTGTTTTTCTTCACGCCCACGCAAGTGAGCAACGGGGAAGCGCCCAAAGGCCGTGTGTTCCGTGCGGGTGGCATGGTGAAAGAAGGCAGCTTGGTCCGTGACGGCAACACTGTGCGCTTTGTCATCACAGATACCGCACATGAAATGCCTGTGACTTACATAGGCTTGTTGCCTGATTTGTTCAAAGAGGGCAAAGGCGTGGTGTCGCAAGGTAAGTTGGGTGACGACGGCGTCTTTGTGGCCAGCGAGGTGTTGGCCAAGCACGATGAAAACTACATGCCGCCCGAAGCGCAGCATGCGATGGACCAAGCCGCTGCCGCCAAAGCCGCGCAGTCCCTGAAGGTCAAACCATGATTCCAGAAATCGGTCATTTCGCCCTCATCTTGGCCACTGTGGTGGCGTTGATGCAGGGGGTGTTGCCCATTGCCGGCACTTTGGTGTCCTCGCAGCAAACACGAGTGACTTTGCAGTCCTTGGCGCGTCCAACTGCCGCATTGCAATTTGTGTTGGTAGCCTTTGCATTTGGGGCCTTGGCCGCTGCGTTCTTAGGCAATGATTTTTCGGTGCAGTATGTGGCGCAACATTCCAACTCGTTGTTGCCTAAGCCCTATCAGTTTGCTGCGGTGTGGGGTGGTCATGAAGGCTCACTCTTGCTGTGGGTGTTGTTGTTGTCCATGTGGTCGGTGGCAGTTGCGGTGTTCTCGCGCAGCTTGCCGCTCGACATGGTGGCTCGCGTGATTGGCGTGCTGGGTTTGATTTCGGTGGGTTTCTTGCTTTTTATCTTGACCACCTCCAATCCCTTTGAGCGCTTGCTGCCAGCGGCCTTAGATGGCCGCGATTTGAACCCCTTGCTGCAAGACCCAGGCTTGGTCATTCACCCGCCCATGCTCTACATGGGTTACGTGGGCATGGCAGTGGCATTTGCATTTGCCGTGTCTGCGTTGATGAGCGGTCGCTTGGATGCGGCCTGGGCACGTTGGTCACGTCCTTGGACGGTGGTGGCGTGGATGTTTCTCACCTTCGGTATTGGTCTGGGGTCATGGTGGGCCTACTACGAACTCGGATGGGGTGGTTGGTGGTTTTGGGACCCCGTTGAAAATGCTTCTCTCATGCCTTGGTTGGTGGGCACGGCGCTGATTCATTCATTGATGGTGACGGAGAAACGCGGCAGCTTCAAGGCGTGGACGGTGTTGCTGGCGATTGCGGCTTTCTCGTTGTCTTTGCTAGGCACGTTCTTAGTTCGCTCGGGCGTGCTCACCTCTGTGCATGCGTTTGCGTCAGACCCCAAGCGTGGTGTGTTCATCTTGATTTTCTTGGCTGTGGTGGTCGGTAGCTCGCTCACCCTGTTTGCTTGGCGTGCACCGCGTGTGGCCTTGGGCGGTCGTATGGAGTTGGTTTCGCGTGAATCGTTCTTGTTGGCCAACAGTGTGTTGCTGGTGGTGGCTACAGCGGCGGTCTTGCTGGGCACGATTTATCCACTCATCATTGATGCGCTCAACTTGGGCAAGTTATCTGTGGGGCCTCCGTATTTCAATGCCGTGTTTGCACCGCTGTTGGTGCCTGTGGTATTTCTCATCATTCCAGGGTCTGTGGCGCGTTGGCGTGATGCCCATGTACGTGAGATCGCGCATCAGCTGCGCTGGACATTGGCGGGCGCGGCAGCTTTGGCCGTGCTGTTGCCATTTGTGCTGGGTGGTTGGTCGTTGGGTGCTGCGTTCGGTTTGTTTCTCGGTTGCTGGGTGGCTTTAGGGACAGCACAACAAGTGCTGGCGCGCGTGAGTAAGCCAGGACGCATTCCAGCCTCGTTTTGGGGTCAGCACATCGCCCACTTCGGTATGGCGGTGTTGGTGATAGGTATCACCGGTGTGAAGTGTTACGAGGTCGAGCGCGATGTGCGCATGCAAATTGGTGATGTGGTCACCATCGCACCCTATACCTTCCGCTTGAATTCACTCGACGAAGTGCGCGGCCCCAACTACAAGGCCGTGCGCGCTGATGTACAAGTGCTGCGCAATGACAAGGTCATTGAAATTTTGCAACCGGAAAAACGCCGCTATTTTTCATCGGCCATGCCCATGACCGAAGCAGGTATTGACTCGGGGTTCATGCGTGACTTGTATGTCTCCTTAGGTGAACCCTTGAACGATGCACGCAGCGAGTGGAGCATGCGCGTGTATTACAAACCCTTTGTGCCGTGGTTGTGGGGAGGCGTTGTGTTGATGGTCTTGGGTGGCCTCATGGCAGCTTTGGACCGGAGGTATCGCAAATGAAAAAAGTCTTGATTCCACTGGTGCTGTTCATCGCTTTGGTGGTATTCCTAGCCGTGGGTTTGAAACGTGACCCTCGCGAAATTCCTTCGCCTTTGATTGGCAAGCCTGCCCCGCATTTCACGTTGTTCACCTTGGATGGGGGCGATGCCAAGTTTTCACCCTCTGACATGCAAGGGCAAGTGTGGATGCTCAATGTCTGGGCCACTTGGTGTGTGGCTTGTCGAGAAGAACACCCAGTATTGGTGGCCTTTGCTGAGAAGAATCAAGTGCCTATCGTGGGTCTGAGTTACAAAGAAATTCAGCCGCAAGACCCCGCGTACAAAGCGCCTTTTGATGAAAAGCTCAAGCTCGCCCGCGAACGCAGTGAGGTGTGGCTCAAGCGGCATGGCAACCCGTATGTGACCTCGGCGATGGACATGGATGGTCGTGTGGGCATCAACTACGGTGTCTACGGCGTACCCGAAACCTATGTGATCGACAAGGCCGGTGTGATTCGCTACAAGTTCGTGGGCGCTGTGTCACCTGCGTTGCTGGCTGAAAAAATCTTGCCCTTGATTTCGGAGTTGAACAAGTCATGAAACGCTGGATGCTGAAGGCTGTGTTGGTTGCCAGCATCTCGCTGGCTGTTGGGTGTGTGTTGCCCCATCTGGCCGTGGCACAAACGGCTGAATTTCAAGCAAGCCGCGAAGCACCTCTGATGGCTGAAGATCCAAAACTCGAAGCCCGACTGGTGGATATCTCGCAAGAGCTGCGTTGCTTGGTTTGCCAAAACGAGTCATTGGCTTCATCGCATGCCGAGCTGGCCGACGACTTGCGTCAAGAGGTGCGAGAGCTGATTCGCTCGGGCAAGTCAGACCAAGAAATCAAAGACTTCCTTGTTGCCCGGTATGGTGACTTTGTGCTTTATCGCCCTGAAGTCAAACCTTTGACCTGGGTGTTGTGGTTCGGTCCATTTCTATTGTTTGTGATGGCCGCGGTTGGCTTGGGTCTTTATTTGCGTCAGCGCCGCACCATGGCTGCGCCTGTTGTATTGAGCGACGAAGCGCGCGAACGCGCCAAGCAGCTGTTGAAAGGTTGATGTGAATCCCGCACTCAGTTTTATTTATGTGGCTTTTGCCATGCTGGCAGTCGTCTTGCTCGTGCTGAGTGTGGCTCTGTGGCGAGGCTCTGAGCAAGGGGCGCGTCAAACCGCCCAATTTGAGAATGGCATAGACGACTTGGCGCAGGCCAATGCAGCGGTGTACCGTGACCAAATGGAGGAGCTCGACCGTGAATTTGTGATGGGCAACCTCAGCTACGAAGAGCTCAAAGTGGCGCGTGATGAGTTGTCTCAACGCTTGTTGATTGATGTCGATGCACAGGCCGCCCCGCAGACCAGTGCTGATGCAGGTCCGGCTTCTTCGCCTGTGGTTTGGCGTAAGCCTTGGCTAGCGATAGGCGCGATGGTGTTCGTCGTGCCTGTGGCCTCGATGCTGATGTACAGCGTTTTGGGTGAGCCTGCCGCGCTGGACCCCCTCGCATTGAAGCAAGGTGTTGGATCGTCCTCTGAAGTGACGCCGGAAAAGCTGACGGAGATGGCCATTGCACTCACGCGTCGCTTGCAAGATGAGCCCAATAGCATGGAAGGATGGGTCATGTTGGGGCGTGTGCAGCGTGCACGTGGTCACTATGAAGAATCTGCAGAGGCTTACGCCAAAGCGTTGGCGTTGAGTCGAGACGACAACCTATCGATTGAACGTGCCGAAGTGTTGGCGCAGAAAAATGGGGGTAGCTTCGCTGGCGAGCCATGGCTCATCATTCAGCGTGTGCTGACGGCAGATCCTCTCCACCTCAATGCGCTCTTCTTAGCGGGTAGTGCCTCGTATGCGGAGATGAATTTCAATACAGCTCTGCGCTATTGGGAACGTGCACGCGAAGTCGTGCCGGCTGATTCACCTGACGCACCCGAGCTCGATCGGGCCATTGCCGAAGCTCGCGAAAAGCTGGGCTTGCCTGCTATTCCTCCACGCGCCACCAATGCCCCTGCTCAGGCGCAAGACAACCAAATTGCGCTCGCTGCTAGCAGTATCAGCGGACGTGTGACTTTGGTCAAAGAGCTCAAAGGCTTGGTGGCACCCACCGACACGGTGTTTGTGTATGCCACCCCCGTGACGGGTTCGCGCATGCCAATTGCTATTTTGCGAACCACCGCAGACAAATTACCGCTCGACTTCACGCTTGACGACAGCATGGCTATGAGCCCCAACGTCAAACTCTCGGGTATGGATGAGGTGACGGTGCGCGTGCGTATTTCTAAGAGCGGCCAAGCCACAGCCCAACCTAGGGACTATGGTGTGAGTCTCACGCCTGTCAAACCAGGCAGCAAAGGTTTGAACTTGATGGTGCGAGATACCTTGCAAGCCTCGCCTTAAGCCCGTGGTTGTAAAGCCCGCAAAAAAGCCCCGCATGCGGGGCTTTTTTGCGGGCGCTGTGAATTACAGCAGGCCGTTGGTGCGTGCAAAGTGCAGCGTTTGCGTGCGGCTTTTCACATCCAAGCGACGGAACAAACGCCACAAGTGGACTTTCACCGTGTGTTCGCTGATGTCGAGTTCGGCTGCGATGTCGCGGTTGCTCAGGCCTCGGTCCAACATGACGATGAGTTGTTTTTGACGCTTGGACAATTTGGTTTCGCCCACTGCCACGGCGGGCTCGTCGTCGCCATGCTCTGCGGCAAACAAACCTTGGATGGCTGAGGAGATTTCGTTGGCAGGCGTGGACTTTTCAATGTAGATGTCAGCACCCGCTTCGATACAGGTTTCTTCGGCTTCACCGGCAGGCATGGCTGAAATCACGGCCAGGGGCACAGTGGCGTACATGGTTTTGATTTCTTTGACAGCAGAAGTGCCCTTCACGCCGGGCAACAACAAGTCGAGCACAAACAGCTCAGGATCCCCGTTTTTGATGATGGCAGCCTGCAGTTCGCTGAACTTTTCCAACTCAACAACTTTGGACGCGGGACGCATGCGGCGCAACAACATGGCGATGGCTTGGCGGACCAAAGGATGGTCGTCAATGATGTACATACTCATTTTTATTACTCCTGAATCAATATTAGTAGTTTAGCCCCATTGCGGACCGAACATCGAACATGGTTTCACGCGCAGTTTTGCGAGCTTTTTCAGTACCTGCGTCCACGATATCACGAACCACTTTGGGGTTGGTGATGTACGGCTCTGCACGTTCGAGCATCGGCTGTTGCTCTAGCAAGATGGCATCAATGATGGGTTGTTTGCATTCTAAGCAGCCAATACCTGCAGTCTTGCAACCTTGGGCCACCCACTGGCGTTGACCTTCGCTGCTGTAGACCATGTGGAATTGCCACACGGGGCACTTGTCCGGGTCGCCCGCATCGGTGCGCTTTTGGCGCGCGGGGTCGGTGGGCATACGTTTGACTTTTTGCTCAATGGTGGCGCGGTCTTCGCGAATAGCAATCGAGTTGTTGTAGCTCTTGCTCATCTTCGCGCCGTCCAGGCCTGGCAGCTTGCTGGCCTCTGTCAGTAGCGCTTGTGGCTCGGGCAAGATGATCTTGCCAGTGCCTTTGAAATAGCCGTTCAGGCGCTCGCGATCTTGTTCGTCGAGTTCGGGTGCGGTGGCAATGTAGCCCAGCGCGCCTTCCATGGCTTTGGCGTCACCTGTTTCTTGGTAGGTCTTGCGTGATTTTTCAAAACGCTTGACGCTGTCTTTGGGCAGCTTGGCCAAAGACGCTTGCACTTTTTCTTCAGCATTGGTTTCGCGGCCATACAAATGGTTAAAGCGGCGTGCGGCTTCGCGCGTTAGCTCCACATGGCTGGCTTGGTCTTCGCCCACGGGCACGTGCTTGGCTTTGTAAATCAAGATGTCCGCGGCTTGTAGCAGGGGGTAGCCCAAGAAGCCGTAGGTGGACAGGTCTTTGTCTTTGAGCTTTTCTTGTTGATCTTTGTAGGTCGGCACGCGCTCTAACCAACCCAGCGGTGTGCCCATGGCCAAGAGGGTGAACAACTCGGCGTGCTCAGGGATGCGGCTTTGCAAAAAGATGGTGCAAGCGTTGGGGTCGAGGCCGGCAGCGAGCCAGTCGATCACCATCTCGTAGACGTTCTTCTCGATCACCTCGCGGTTTTCGTAGTGGGTGGTGAGGGCGTGCCAGTCGGCCACGAAGTAGTAGCAATCCATTTCGGATTGCAAACGCACCCAGTTTTTCAAAGCGCCGTGGTAGTGGCCCAAATGCAAAGCACCCGTGGGGCGCATGCCAGAGAGAACGCGTTCTTTCATGTCGTACTTACTTATAAAAATCAGGTGTTCAATAAAAATTCAAAAGGGCTCAGCAACAGAGATAAAGCGAACACTGTCCACTTCATCAACGGTGCCATCCAAATGTCATCTAGCTTGTTAAAGGCTACCAGTGCCAGCACGATGTACATGCCATAAGCTTCAATTTTTGACAGCCACACAGCAGCGTGCCAAGGCAGCAGTCCTACCAGCACACGGCCACCATCGAGCGGCGGCAAGGGAAACAGATTGAAGACAAACATGGACACATTCACCATCACGCCGGCCAAACTCATTTTTAAAAAGTAGGCTTCTGTCACGCCAAAGCCCTTTAACAGGTAGAACGTCAGCAGCCAAGCGAGGGCTTGTGCAAAGTTGATGGCGGGGCCCGCCAAGGCTACCCAAATCATGTCGCGCTTGGGGTGATTCAGATTGCCAAAGCGAACGGGCACGGGGCGTGCATAGCCAAACAAAAAGTTGCCACCTGAAGCCAAGTAAAGCAGCGCTGGCACGGCAATCGTGCCCAGAGGGTCGATGTGCGGCACGGGGTTCAAAGTGACGCGTCCCAACATCCAAGCGGTGTTGTCGCCTAGCTTATGGGCCACATAGCCGTGGGCGGCCTCGTGCAACGTGATGGCAAACACCACGGGCAAGGCATAGATCAGGATGGTTTGAATCAGCTCAGGGAAATTCACAGCACCATTGTCGCATCCGACACTTTGTTGCTAGGGCGCAGCCATTCACAGGCCCAATGTGCTCAGCGGGCCGCGTCCTTCGCGGATCACCTCGGGGTCACCCCCGCCGTCCATGGGGGTGAGGTCGACCACGGTGGTGGGTTCGAGCGGGCAAGCGCCGGCGTCAATCACGGCGGCGAGGTCGTGCTCAAAACGGTCGCGGATGTCTTCGGCATCGTTCATCGGGTCGGTTTCACCGGGGGCGATGAGCGTGGTGGCCAAGAGCGGTGCACCATGGAGTTCGAGCAAGTCGAGCAAGGTTTTGTTCAGCGGCACGCGCAGGCCAATGGTTTTGCGCTGCGGGTGGCTCACGCGGCGAGGCACCTCTTTGGTGGCCTCCAAAATGAACGTATAGGCCCCGGGCGTGGCTGCTTTGAGTAATCGGTATTGACGGTTGTCCACACGGGCATAGTTGGCCAGCTCCGACAAATCTCGGCACATCAGAGTGAGGTGGTGCTTTTCGTCGACTTGACGAATGCGGCGCATCTGTTCAACCGCGGCTTTGTCATCTAAGTGGCAGACCAAGGCGTAGCTCGAATCTGTGGGTACGGCCACGATGCCGCCTCGCTCCAAAAGTTGCACAGCTTGTTTGAGCAATCGGGGTTGAGGGTTGTCGGGGTGAACTTGAAGAAACTGAGCCATTATTGAATTCGTTCAGCGAGCGCTTCCCACACGGGGGTGAGTTGACCAGGTAGCCAAGGCAGGGTACCTAAGTCAATGCGGCTTTCATCGGGGCTGTGGAAATCACTGCCGCGTGAGGCGAAGAGGCCAAACTCTTGAGCCATGTCAGCGTAGGTCACGTACTCTGCAGGTGTATGGCTGCCAGTGACCACCTCAACGCCTTGACCACCGTGGTGTTTGAATTCGGTGAAGAGGGCGAACTCTTCGTTGGGCGTGAAGCCGTAACGCGCAGGGTGAGCAATGATGGCCATGCCACCAGCTTGCACAATCCACTGCACCGAATCTTTGAGCGTGGCCCAGCGGTGCGGTACAAAGCCGGGGTTCCCTTCGGTGAGGAAGCGCCGAAATACTTCGTTGGTGTCTTGGCAAGCGCCGGTTTCCACGAGGAAGCGTGCAAAGTGCGTGCGCGAAATCAGCTCGGGGTTGCCTGCATATTTCAGAGCCCCCTCATAAGCGCCATGAATACCGACTTTGGCGAGGCCTTCTGACATTTCTTGGGCTCGCTCGCCACGTCCACCGCGTGTTTGGCGCAGGCCCTTCACCAGTTGTTCGTTGTGTGCGTCAAAACCCAAGCCGACGATGTGCACGGTTTTGTTGGCGAAGGTGATGGAAATTTCAACACCCGTGAGGTATTTCATACCGTTGGCTTGTGCGGCGGCGAGTGCACGGTCTTGGCCGCCTACTTCGTCGTGGTCAGTCAAGGCCCAGAGTTCTACGCCATTGGCTTTGGCGCGCACAGCCAGTTGCTCAGGCGTGAGGGTGCCATCCGAGACGACGGAGTGGCAATGCAGGTCGGCGTTGAGGATGTTTAACGGCACGCCTTCATTGTAGGCGTGGCAAGGCTTGGCGTGCATTGGCACTGGTGGCTTGGGCCAGCGCCTCTAAAGAAATGCCCCGCAGATCTGCCAGCACTTGCGCGATGCGCGGTAGCTCGGCGGGCTCGTTGCGGCCTTGCGGTTGGCCTGCGGCACGCTGTTCAGCGGTGGCGTAGAGCCAATGCGGTGGAATGTCGGGTGCATCTGTTTCAAGCACGATGGCTGACAGCGGCAGCTCGGTTGCGAGTCGGCGAAGTTGCAAAGCACGGTCATAAGTGAGTGCGCCACCAAAACCGAGCTTGAAGCCCAAGGCGATAAAGGCCTGTGCTTGCTGCATGCTGCCATTGAACGCGTGGGCGATGCCGCCCACCACGGGGGTGTCACGCAAGCCTTTGAGCAGCAGGTCGGCACTGCGGCGCCCGTGCAAGATGACGGGCAGTTGGTATTTTTGTGCGAGCTTGAGTTGGGCTGTGTAAAACTGTTGTTGCCTTGCGTATGTGTCGGGCGTGTTGAGCTCGGGTACGAAACCATCTAGGCCAATTTCACCAACGGCCACCAAACGCGGGTCGTCGCGGCGCTCGTGCAGAGTAGCATTGAGTAGCGTCAAATCTGCATCGGTGGCTTGAGGGGTGCAGAGCGGGTGAATGCCCAGTGCATACGTGTCTTGCTGTGCGTGGGCCAGCAAACGCACGGTCTCAAAGTGCGAGGCTTGCACCGCTGGCATGACGCAGGTGACGATGCCAGCTGCGCGGGTGCGTTGATGCACTTTGACGCGGTCATCGTCAAATTCAGGAGCATCTAAATGCGCGTGAGTGTCAATGAAAAAAAGACGAGACATGCAAGTCACGCAGGTGTTTGTGTTGAGTTGATGAAGGTCAAAAGAATGAATGCGTGTATGCTGGATACTGCGCTAACAAACAAGGAGAGGTTATGAAAATTTTGGTTGCTGTCGATGGTTCGAAATCATCGTTGAATGCTGTCAAGTATGCCGCGAAGTTGGCGGTTGCATTGCGTACCAAGGATCGCATCACCTTGGTCAATGTGCATGATGACCATGGACTTCGCCATGCACAAAAAATTGTTGGCAAGGCTGAGGTGGATGATTATTTAAGAGCAGTGAGTGATGCTGACTTGAAATCTGCTCGCAAATATTTGGACAAAGAAGGCTTGTTACATGACGCCATCATCAAACAAGGTCATGTGGCGCAGGAGGTGGTCAAGACCGCCAACAGCGGTAAATTTGATTTGGTGGTGATTGGCTCCAAAGGCCGCAGTGGTTTAGCTGACTTACTGATGGGCTCCGTTTCTCAACGTGTGGTGAGCGCTGCCAAGCCTCCTGTCGTCGTTGTCAAGTGACGCGATAACTTTAAAGCGGTGCGTGCTCCTAGTGCGCATCGTTCAATGACTGTTTGCCAGCAGTTGACCCAATGCAAAAACAGAGTTTGGAACTTGGGTGCGTTTGTCTATGGTTTGCGGTTTTTTCGCAAACACCCCGCGTTTAGGTGAACTCGGGGCTTGGACAGGACCTGCTTTAGCAAGCTGCGCCGTCACCAAACTGTGCAAGCTGATGGATTGCATGTGGTCTTCCATTTTTTGGTTCAGAGTTGACCACAACGCTTCGGTAGACACGTAGCCATTCTTTTGCGCGTCTTCAGACACATGTTCTTTTTCGTCGGGACTGTTGACCGCATAGATGATGTCAGCCACGCTGATGTGGTTGGCATCGCGGTTGAGGGTGTAGCCACCGCCGGGGCCGCGCGTGCTTTCCACCAAGCCGTGTTGGCGCATTTTGCTAAAGAGTTGTTCCAGGTACGAAATGGAGATGTGCTGGCGTTGGCTGATGGCGGCCAGTGACACCGGTCCTAGGTGTTGACGCATGCCCATATCGATCATGGCGGTGACGGCAAAACGACTTTTGGTACTCAAACGCATGGTGTGCTCCTTTCGGTTGTCAGTTGGCGATTTGCCAAACTACTGCGAACTCTACGCAGAAAATTACTTCGTGTAAATTCGTATTTATTGTTTTATTTGTTCGAGAAAATCGAAGTTAAATAAAGGCTATGAATTTCAAGCATCTCTATTATTTTTGGGTCACGGCACGTGCAGGCGGCATCATGCGCGCCGGTGAACAGTTGCACATCACGCCGCAAACGCTGTCTGGACAAATCAAGTTGCTCGAAGACAGTCTGGGCCGCAAGTTGTTTCGTAAAAGTGGTCGGCAGCTTGAATTGACCGAAGATGGGCGAAAAGCATTGAGTTATGCCGACGACATTTTTGCTTTGGGTTCTGAGCTGCAAGCAGCCATGACCCAACCCCGAGCGGGCGTGCGCACGCTGGAGTTTCGGGTGGGCGTGGCCGACTCGGTGGCCAAGTCGGTGGCTTATCGATTGCTGGAGCCTGCGTTGTCGATTGTTGAGCCCGTGCGCTTGATTGGCAGCGAGGGTAAGTTTCCTGACCTGTTGGCGCAACTTGCTTTGCATCGGCTGGACTTGGTGATTGCCGACGAGCCGCTTTCCAAGCGCATCAGCGTGAAGGCGTTCAACCATGCGTTGGGTACGACGCCCATGAGTTTTTTTTGTACGCCTCAGCTCAAGTCCACGCTGAAAGGCCGGTTTCCGCAGTGCTTGCATGAAGCCCCCATGCTGATTCAAGGCTCAGCTTCCTCCGTCAGACAGCAGCTCGATGGTTGGCTGGTGCGTCACAAAATACAACCCCGCGTGGTCGGCGAGTTTGACGATGGTGCGTTGATGACCGCGTTTGGCCGAGAAGGACGAGGTGTGTTCATGTCGCCCAGCATCTTAGAAAAAGAGACCGTGTCGCAGTTTGGCGTGCAGGTGATAGGCCGCACGGACGAACTGGTGGAGGAGTTTTTTGCGGTGTCGGTTGAGCGACGTATTTCACACCCGTGTGTGGCCGCGATCACGCAAAACGCGCGTGGTCGTTTGTTCAACGGGTGATGTTTCTCTGGCGTCTTACGCCAATTTCCCGGAGTCAAGGTGCAGTTGGCGGTCACAGCGCGCGGCCAAGGCGCTGTCATGCGTCACCAACACAAATGCGGTGTTGTGTTGACGAGCCAATTGCAACATCAAGGCAAATACTTGGTCAGCCGTATTGCGATCCAAGTTGCCAGTTGGCTCATCGGCTAGCACGCACGCAGGCCTTGTCACCAACGCACGGGCAATCGCCACGCGTTGGCGTTCACCGCCTGACAGCTCGGCAGGGCGGTGATGCATGCGATGGCCGAGGCCTACCGCTTCAAGCATGGCTTGCGCTTGTGCGCTGGCTGCTGCGCGGTCCATGCGGCGAACCCACAACGGCATGGCCACGTTGTCGAGCGCGCTGAACTCGGGCAGCAAGTGGTGGAACTGGTACACAAACCCTAGGTGCTGGTTGCGCAAATCGCCCAAGGCTGAGGCGCTTTGGCCTGCCAATGGCTGGCCCATCAAAGATACGCTTCCACTGGTCGGTTCATCTAACCCACCCAGCACATGCAGCAAGGTGCTTTTGCCAGAGCCTGAAGATCCAACGATGGCCAAGGTTTCGCCAGCGTTCACCGACAGGTCAACGTTGTGCAACACGGTGACATCCAGCGGCCCTTCGGTGAAGCGTCGGCTGATGTGGTGGGCAGTGAGAACAGGTGTGTAGGTCATCGCAAGCCTTATTCGTAGCGCAAGGCAAGAGCCGGGTTGACGCGGCTGGCGCGCCAACTGGGATAGATGGTGGCCAAGAACGCAAGCACCAACGAGATGATGGCAATCGGCCAAATGTCGCCCGCTTGCGGGTCGCTGGGCATGCGGCTGATGAGGTAGATGTCTCGCGGCAAGAAGCTCGCCCCCAACAAGTTTTCAATCGCGGGCACGATGACGTCGATGTTGAAGGCCACCGACAGACCCAGCGCCAAGCCAGCCAGCGTGCCCAGCACACCTACCGTGGCACCTTGCACCACAAAAATGGTCATGATGCTTTTGGGGCTTGCGCCCAGTGTGCGAAGAATGGCAATGTCCGCGCGTTTGTCGGTGACGGTCATCACCAGTGTGGTGACGAGGTTGAACGCCGCCACCGCGACGATGAGGGTGAGGATGATGAACATCATGCGTTTTTCCACTTGCACCGCGGCAAACCAGGTGCGGTTTTGGCGGGTCCAATCGCGCACGATCACTTCGGGGCCGAGTTGCAGGGCCAAGTCATACGCCACGCTGCGGGCTTGTTGACTGTCTTTGATTTTGAGTCGCACGCCAGTGGGCGCTTCGAGGCGGAAGATACGTTGTGCGTCTTCGATGTGCAGCAAAGCCAGCGAGGCGTCGTATTCGTAATGGCCTGAATCAAAAATGCCCGAGACGTGGAGTTGTTTCAAACGCGGCATCACACCTGCGGGCGTCACTTGCCCGCCGGGTGCAATGAGCGTGATTTGGTCACCCACCCGCACGCCCATCGACATGGCCAACTCGCCGCCCAGCACCACATTGAAGCTGCCGCTTTGCAAGGTGGCGCGCACCTCACTCGGAATTTGCAAGGTGAAGTCACTCACCTGTGTTTCGGATTCGGGAGCAATACCACGCACCATTGCGCCACGCATGTCTTCACCACGGGCCATCAGGGCTTGCTGCGACACAAATGGGGCGGCTGCCACGACCTCTGTGTTTTGTTTGGCTTGTGTAATCAGGGTATTCACATCGACAAAGCCTTCGCCACCCGGGGCGAGTAGCTCAATGTGTGACACGACGGCCAACATGCGGTCACGCACTTCTTTTTGAAACCCGTTCATCACACTGAGCACGATGATGAGTGCGGCTACACCCAGTGCGATGCCCAGCATGGACACGCCCGAGATGAACGAAATGAAGCCGTTGCGTCCCGACACTCGGCCCGCGCGTGTGTAACGCCAGCCAATCAGCAGTTCGTAGGGGAGTCGGGTCGAGGTGTTTTGCATGTGGCTGGATTATCCCCGTAGTGACCAGCTTGCCATCCTGCATCAAGGACAATCAGCGGTATGACTTCTGTGCTGAGCTCTTCGCCGTCCGATGTTGGACGTGCCACCACCTTGATCCCCTTTGCATTGTGGAGCCTGCAAGGCCCCGAAGCCGCAGCATTGGTCCAAGCCGAACTGCCGCACCTGCGCAACTGGCTGAAGTTGGCCACGCGCGTGGCGGTGCAAGCCGACACCGTGCAAGCCCCTTTGCTGGCCAGCTTGACGCCGCCCCATGAGCGCTCATGGGCTCAAGCCATGGGCTGGCGCATCGCCGATGGGTGCATGCCAAGCGCTGCACGAACGGCCGCAGCGTATGGCCTGTGCGAGGCAGGAGACGAGACGTCGTCGCGTGGCTGGGCCTTCATCAGCCTGTGCAACTGGCATGTGAGCAACGGCCAAGTCACCTTAGGTGATCCAGCTCATTTGCAGATCGATGCAGAGACAGACGCCACTTTGTTTCAAGCGATGCAAGGTTTTTTTGCTGAAGACGGCATTGCCTTGCATCCCTACAAGCCAGGCCAATGGTTGGCGCAATCGGCGTTGTTTGCTGATTTGCCCACAGCCTCGCTTGACCGCGTGATTGGCCGCAACATCGACCCTTGGCTTGTGGGTAGCCACACCACGGCGCCGTTGAGCCCTGCCGCGCAACTGCTGCGCCGCTTGCAAAACGAAATGCAAATGTTGCTCTACACCCACCCTGTCAACGAGCGTCGTCGATTGAGCATCAACTCGTTTTGGGTGCATGGCACTGGCACGCCACCTGCAGCACAGCCTGTACGTTCCGAGCCGACGGTGGTGCACACCTTGCGTGACAGTGCTTTGCAGCAAGATCTCATCGGTTGGCTAGAAGCGTGGCAACAGGTGGACGCGCAAGTGATTGGGCCCATGCTGACGCGTGTCACAGCGGGTGAGCCGCAGCGATTGGTGCTGTGTGGCGAATATGAATTTCAGGTGTACGACAGCGCCAAGCCTTCGTTGTGGCAACGCGTGCGCCAACACTTCGCACCGACTTCTTTAGACACTGTGTTGGCCGTCGCGCCTTTGAAAGATTAAGCCCATGCAATTCATTCCTCGCGACATGCCACCACGCACCATTTGGGCCTTGGAGCAAGCAGGGGTGCATCCGCTGCTGGCGCGTTTGTATGCCGCACGCGGCGTACAAGACGCAGCGGCTTTAGATGCTTCGCTGGCGCAGCTGTTACCGCCCACCGGTTTGAAAGGCATCGAAGCTGCCGCTGTGCTGTTGGCCGACGCGATGGCTGCGAACAAGAAACTCTGCATCGTGGCCGACTATGACTGCGATGGGGCCACCGCCTGTGCCGTGGCGCTGCGAGGCCTGCGTTTATTGGGTGCAAGGCACGTGAGCTACATCGTGCCCGACCGCGTGGTCGATGGCTATGGCCTCACGCCCCCCATTTCTGAGCGCGTCAAAGCCAGCGGTGCGGATGTGCTCATCACCGTGGACAACGGCATTGCCAGCGTGGAGGGCGTGGCACGTGCCCGTGCTTTGGGCTTGCAAGTGCTCGTGACCGACCACCATTTGCCGGCCGCTGTATTGCCTGAGGCCGACGCCATCGTGAACCCCAACCAACCAGACTGCACGTTTGAGAGCAAGGCACTCGCCGGTGTGGGTGTGATGTTTTATGTGTTGCTTGTCTTGCGTGCGGAGCTGCGCAAGCGTGGCGTTTTCACTGCCGAACAGCAACCCAAGCTCGACACACTTTTGCCGCTCGTTGCCCTAGGTACCGTCGCCGACGTGGTCAAGCTCGATGCCAACAACCGCCGTTTGGTGGCCCAAGGTTTGGCACGTGTGCGTAAGGGGCAAATGCCTGCAGGCATGGCAGCTTTGTTTGCTGCAGCAGGCCGCAAAAGCGAGACATGCACCTCGCAAGATTTCGGGTTTGCCATTGGCCCACGCATCAACGCGGCAGGTCGTTTGTCAGACATGACTTTGGGTATTGAATGTTTGACCACCGACGACGTGGGCCGTGCCACCGAGCTGGCCACGCAACTTGACCGCATCAACCGCGAGCGCCGCGAGATTGAAGGTGACATGCGCGAGCAAGCGCTAGAGCTCGCGCAAGAAATGTTTGACCCAGAAGAAGAACCGCCCTCAGCTCTGTGCGTGTTCGATCCCGAGTTTCACGAAGGCGTGGTCGGCATCGTGGCGGCCAAGCTCAAAGACTTGCACCATCGCCCCACGTTTGTGTTTGCGCCTAGCCAAGCAGCGGGCAAAGGTCACGAGCTCAAAGGTTCGGGTCGCTCCATCCCAGGTTTTCATTTGCGTGATGCGTTGGACCTCGTCGCCAAGCGCCACCCCGGTGTGTTGCTGCGCTTTGGTGGCCATGCCATGGCGGCGGGTTGTACCTTGGAAGAAGACAACCTCGCCACCTTCGAAGAAGCCTTGCAAGAGGTCGCGCAAGAGTGGCTCGACGAAGCCACCTTGCAGCGCCGCCTAGACACCGATGGGCCGCTGCTGCCCGAATACCGCCGCCCCGAGTTGGCCGACACCCTGGCCCGCGAAGTGTGGGGCCAAGGCTTTGCACCACCCACCTTCAGCGAAGAGGTGGAGGTGGTGGGGCAACGGCTGGTGGGCGAAAAACATTTGGCCCTCAAGCTGCGCCACCACGGTCAGCCCGTGGACGGCATTTGGTTTGGCCGTGTGGAACCTTTGCCAGCCAAAGCGCATTTGGCCTTTCGTTTAGAGGCTGACGAGTGGCAAGGCAACAAACGCGTGCGCTTTGTGGTCGAAGGCATGGCTGGATAAAAAACATAAGCAACGCAATGGCAACCAAGAAAAAAATCCAACTTCCAGAAGTCAATTTCTCTGACTATGGCGACACCCGCTACCTGCACCTCGGCACACCCTGGGTGCAAGGTTCGATGAACATTGAAAAACCTTTTGACATCGATCTGGAATACGTGCAACGCATGATGGCGTGGCTCTTGTTCGTCGACCCTGACAAGGTGGGCAAGCTCCACGCCATGCAGCTCGGTTTGGGTGCGGCAGCACTGACCAAGTTTTGTTTCAAGCACCTGCGCATGAAAACCACGGCCATTGAACTCAACCCGCAAGTGGTGGCGGCTTGTCGTCTGTGGTTCAAGCTGCCTGCCGACAGCGCCAAGCTGCAAGTGGTGTTGGGTGACGCGGCCGAGGTGGCCAAGCATGACCATTGGCGCGGCCAGATTGACGCGTTACAAGTCGACTTGTATGACCACGAAGCTGCATCCCCCGTGCTCGACAGCGCTGAGTTTTATGGTCATTGCCGACAACTGTTGACCGACGATGGCTTCATGACAGTCAACCTGTTTGGCCGCAGCTCTAGCTTTGCGCAAAGCGTGGAGAAGATGGCGGCCGCGTTTGGGGCCGATGCCTTGTGGGCCTTCAAGCCCACACGTGAGGGCAATACCGTGGTGCTGGCGCAGCGCACGCCGACGCACCCCAAGCGTGCCGAGCTCATGGCGCGTGCTGAAGCGATTCAAGCGCGCTGGCCCTTGCCGGCGACCAAGTGGTTGCGCGTGTTCAAGCCTTTGAAAGAGGTGTGATTTAGGGTTTACCCCTGATATCTGCATTACTCAAAATAGGTGTAACCCACATCGAACCGCACCAAGGCAGACCTCCATAATTCAGCGCATATTTGCTATTGGATAGAGGAGATCAAATGATCAAAAGTCAAAAAGACTTTTTCTCCGGCCTGATGTTCACATTGGTCGGCGGTGGTTTCGCATGGGGTGCAACCAACTACACCATCGGGACCGGTGCTCGCATGGGCCCTGGTTACTTCCCCATGTTGCTCGGTATTTTCTTGGCCGTGTTGGGCGCGTTCATCACGTTCTATTCTTTGGTCGAGCACACCGAAGATGGCGAACCCATCGGCAAGTTTGCCTGGAAGCCCATCATCTTCATCTTGGGTGCCAACGTGGTGTTTGGCATTTTGTTGGCGGGTTTGCCCAGCTTTGGCATTCCACCCATGGGCTTGATTGCTGCGATTTACGCCTTGGTGCTGATTGCCAGCAAAGCCGGTGAAACCTTTGTCCTCAAAGACGTGCTCATCTTGGCCACGATCTTGTCGGTGGGTAGCTATGTGGCGTTCATCTTGCTGCTGAAGTTGCAAATGCCTGTGTGGCCCACCTTTATTGCTGGCTAAGCCGGGAGAACTAAAAAATGGATTTGATTGCAAACCTCTCTCTGGGTTTTGGTGTGGCGTTCACGCCCATCAACCTCATGTACGCCTTGGTCGGTTGTATCTTGGGCACGCTCATTGGCGTGTTGCCAGGCATTGGCCCTGTGGCGACCATCGCCATGTTGTTGCCCGCCACCTATGCGCTGCCACCTGTGTCGGCGCTGATCATGTTGGCCGGTATTTACTACGGCGCTCAATACGGTGGTTCAACCACTGCGATTTTGGTGAACTTGCCTGGTGAATCGTCTTCGGTGGTGACCACCATCGACGGCTACCAAATGGCTCGCAAAGGCCGTGCAGGCCCCGCTTTGGCGGCTGCTGGTTTGGGTTCGTTCTTCGCCGGTTCTGTGGGTACCTTGATCTTGGCGGCCTTCGCGCCTCCTTTGACTGAACTCGCATTCAAGTTTGGCCCTGCCGAATATTTCTCACTCATGATTTTGGGCTTGGTTGGCGCGGTGGTGTTGGCTTCGGGCTCCTTGCTCAAAGCGATTGCCATGATCGTGTTGGGCCTCTTGATGGGCTTGATCGGTACCGACGTGAACTCTGGTGTCGCACGTTTCAGTTTTGACATCCCCGAACTCACCGACGGTGTGGGCTTCGTGGTGGTGGCGATGGGTGTGTTCGGTTACGGCGAGATCATTTCGAACTTGTCGCAACCCGAAGAGGACCGCGAAGTCTTTACAGCCAAGGTGGAAGGCTTGTTCCCCACCAAGGAAGACTTCAAGAACATGATGCCTGCCGTGATTCGCGGTACCTCGCTCGGTTCTCTGCTGGGTGTGTTGCCTGGTGGTGGTGCGTTGCTGGCAGCGTTTGCGGCTTACACCATCGAGAAGAAAACCTCGTTGCGTGAGGGTGAAGTCCCATTCGGTCAAGGCAACATCCGTGGTGTGGCAGCGCCTGAAGCTGCGAACAACGCGGGTGCACAAACCTCGTTCATCCCCTTGCTCACCTTGGGTATTCCACCCAACGCCGTGATGGCTTTGATGGTGGGTGCGATGACCATTCACAACATCCAACCCGGCCCACAGGTGATGACCAGCAACCCCGAGTTGTTCTGGGGTCTGATTGCCTCCATGTGGATTGGTAACTTGATGCTCGTGATCTTGAACTTGCCATTGATCGGCATGTGGATCAAGTTGTTGTCTGTGCCTTACCGCTTCTTGTTCCCCGCCATCGTGCTGTTCTGCGCGATTGGTGTGTACTCGACCAACAACAACACCTTCGACATTTGGATGGTGGCTGGTTTTGGTTTGATCGGTTACATCTTCATGAAGTTGGGTGTGGAGCCTGCCCCCTTGCTGTTGGGTTTCATCTTGGGCCCGATGATGGAAGAAAACCTGCGTCGTGCGCTGTTGCTCTCACGTGGTGACTGGTCTGTGTTTGGTACACGTCCTTTGTCGGCTGGCTTGTTGGCTGCTGCTGCGATGCTTTTGGTGATTGTGCTGTTGCCATCCATCAAGTCCAAACGCGAAGAAGCCTTCGTGGAAGATTGATTCAGTTCAAACTGTTTCAACCTCAAACGGCACCTTCGGGTGCCGTTTTTCATTCGGCTTCGCTTATATTGAGGCTTGCATCCGTTTTCTCAGAAAGACCACGATGATCGACCATCCCCAACGACT
Source organism: Limnohabitans sp. MORI2 (assembly GCF_027925025.1). Classification (NCBI taxonomy): domain Bacteria; kingdom Pseudomonadati; phylum Pseudomonadota; class Betaproteobacteria; order Burkholderiales; family Comamonadaceae; genus Limnohabitans; species Limnohabitans sp. MORI2. The sequence continues at coordinate 2,166,042 of NZ_AP027058.1, read as the reverse complement.
GGCCTTGCACAACGAAGTGCACGCACGACCGCCAGAGCCTATGCAAGCGCCGCAGGTGATTTCGCGGGTGGTCATGTGGGTCGATCGTCCCAGCGCACAAGCCAGTCGCGATCATTTGACGCAGCTGCTGCATGATCACCACCTGCCCGCGCCCGACACCCACACCAACCATGTGCGCATGGACTTGGGCTCGTTTCGTTTGCGTTGGGAGCTGCATACCGAGTTCGTGTCATGGACTTTCATGCGCCCTGTGAGTGCAGATGTGTTTGCACATGGCGAGCCGATGACAGCCATTCAAGCTGTGCCTCAAAAATGGCTCACGCAGTTGCCAGGCGAATGTTTGGCGCGTTTACATGTGTGGCTGTTGCCGTCTTCCACGACGGATATTCATCAAGACATGCCCAAGGTGTTGCGTGAAGATACGCTGGTGGCCTCCACGGTGGCTGAAGGCCATGGCGAGGTGTACACCGATTTTCAATTGCACCCCGATGGCTATTCGCGCATTGTGTTGTTGACGGGGTCGCTCACGCCGCGTCGTCAAGGCAGTTTGGTGCAACAACTGCTTGAGATCGAAACCTACCGCATGGCGGGCTTGTTGGGTGTACCTGCCGCGCGCCAAGCGTCGCATGCGTTAGCCGATGCCGAACGTGAGTTTGCTGCATTGGCCAATGCCATTCGCCATGCCAGCAGCGCCGATGAAGCGGTGTTGTTGGATCGCCTCACGCGCTTGGCGGGTGAAGTGGAAGGGCAATACGCCAGCACGCATTCACGCTTTTCAGCCACACGAGCGTACTTTGAGTTGGTCGATCGCCGCATCCGTGACATTGCTGAATCGCGCATGCCCGGCATGCAAACCATCGCGGAGTTCATGGAGCGCCGTTTGTCGCCCGCACGCAGCACATGCGACTGGGCAGCGCGTCGTCAAAACGCCTTGTCTGAACGTGTCTCGCGCATGAGCAACTTGTTGCGCACGCGGGTGGACTATGAGCAGCAACAAAGCAGCCAAGCCTTACTCACCACCATGAACCAGCGCCAAGACGTGCAGCTCAAGTTGCAATCTACGGTGGAGGGGTTGTCGGTAGCAGCCATCACGTATTACTTCACTGGCCTGGTCAGCTACTTAGCCAAAGGTGCTGAGAAAGTGGGTTGGCCGTTTTCGCCTGATCTCACGGCAGCGTGTGCTTTGCCGTTTGTGGGCTTGCTCGTGTGGTTGTCGATGCGACGCCTGCACAACAAAGTGTTTAAAAAATGACCGACGCGCGCGTTCGTCGTGCATGGCAGGGTAAGACGCTGCGCAGGCGCATCTGGCCCATTGCGTTGTTGCTGTGGCTAAGTGCTTGCACTACACCACCTCATAACAGCACGCCACTGCAACCCGAAATTGCCACTGGCTTCAACCGCAAAGCTGATGTGGTGACCACGCAGTTTGCGGTGGCCGCTGCCAACCCTCTGGCCACGCAAGCTGGGTTTGATGTGCTCAAGGCGGGTGGCTCTGCTGTCGATGCCGCCATCGCGGTACAAATGGTCTTGGGGTTGGTCGAACCCCAATCAAGTGGCCTTGGGGGCGGCGCATTTTTGTTGCACAGCGCAGGTGCCCATGTGCAAGCCTTCGACGGCCGAGAAACAGCCCCTGCAGCGGCCACAGAAGATTTATTGCTTGGGCCCGATGGCAAACCGCTGGCATTTCATGCTGCGGTTGTCGGGGGGCGTGCGGTGGGTACACCTGGTGTGCTGCGCATGTTGGCGCAAGCGCATGCGCAGCATGGCAAGTTGCCGTGGGCTCGGTTGTTTGAGCCTGCCATTCGCTTAGCCACACAAGGTTTTGCCATCAGTCCGCGTTTGCATGCACAACTCAAGGCCGATGCGTATTTGCGTTTAGATGCATCAGCGCGCGCTTACTTTTACCAAGCGAATGGTGAGCCACATCCTGTGGGGCATCTGTTGCGTAACCCAGAGTTGGCTGTCGTGCTGCAACGCATAGCCACCGAAGGTGTTCAAGCGTTTTACAGCGGCGAAGTGGCGGAGGCCATGGTGCGCAAAGTGCAACAACACGCCAGCAACCCAGGGCGCATGACGCTGAGTGACTTGGCCAACTACCAAGCCAAAGAACGCATCCCCTTGTGTTTTGACCATCCTGCGCATGCGCGTGTGTATCGCATCTGTGGCTTCCCGCCACCGAGCTCGGGCGTGATGGCGATCGGTCAAATCTTGGGCATGTTGCAGCACACGCCCGCTTCCATGATGTCCTCACCCCGTGAAGCGGTGGATGGCACACCTGACCCGCGCTGGCTGCATTTGTATGCCGAAGCCTCGCGCCTTGCGTTTGCCGACCGTGCGCACTATGTGGCTGACCCTGATTTTGTGCCGCCCCCCAGTGGCGAGTGGCAAAGTTTGTTGGCGCCTGCCTATGTGCGTGAGCGAGCCAAGCTCATTCGACCCACTGCTATGCCGCAAGCCTTGCCCAGCGTGCCTGTGCGTGGGCAGCGCAGCAGCTTTGCGCCCATGCTTGATCAGCCAGAGTACGGCACCTCGCACATCAGCATCGTGGACGCGCAGGGCAACGCGCTGGCCATGACCACCACGATTGAAGATGCATTTGGTTCACGTCAAATGGTCAAAGGCTTTTTGCTCAACAACGAGCTCACCGATTTCAGCTTTGTGCCGCGTGATGCGCAGGGGCGTGTGGTCGCCAACCGAGTGCAACCCAACAAGCGCCCACGCTCGTCGATGTCTCCTTTGTTGGTGTTTGACAAGGCCACAGGCGAATTGGTGGCGAGTCTGGGTAGTCCGGGCGGTGCCATGATCATCCACTTCACGGCCAAAACTTTGTATGGTGTGTTGAACTGGGGTCTGAGTCCACAACAAGCCATTGCATTGCCTAACTTTGGCAGCGTGGGTGGGCCCATGGTGTTGGAAGGGGGGCGCTTTGCACCTGCTACCCTTGCGGCCTTGCGCGAGCGCGGCCATGAGGTGCGTGAGCAAGCCTTGACCAGCGGACTGCAAGCCGTGGTCAAACAAAACAAGAATGGCAAAAACGTGTGGGTGAGCGGTGCAGACCCTAGACGTGAAGGTGAGGTGATGGGTGAGTAACGTGATTCGTATGGCATTGGCTTTGGTGATCGTCGCGCTGTCGGCTTTCTTTTCATACCAAGCGCCGCATAGCCCCACGCCTGCAGTGGCGCATGAACAGAGCAAGAAGGTGGCAGCAGCCAAAGACGTTGAATCGCAAGATGAACGTGTGGTTGAGGTTGCCAAGTCTGCTAAGGCGACGCTGCCCGCCAGCCATTCCCCCATTGATTTCAAACACATCATCGGCGCAGATTACAAACGTCACACGGGCGAGCCTACGGGTGGCCACACGTTGCTCAACGGCGATGTTCGTGTGATTGAAGGCACAGCATCAGCCCCCGATGCTTCAGGGGTGTACCGCGCCCAAGTACAAATGGTCGATCCGCAGCATCCAGGCCAGTGGATCACCAAGACCGACCGCAATGGCAACCCTATGCCTAACACCATGTTCCCCAAAGACTGGACGGCAGAGCAAGTGGTAAGCGAGGTCAACGCCGCGTGGTTCAGCCCTACCAAAACGGTTCGTGGTGACAAGTGGAGTGCGCTCACACCCAGTGGTGTGCGCGTCGAGGGCTACCTAGAACCCCGCGTCACGGCTTACCCCGTTTACAGCAATCGTCATTGAGCTATGCCGCTTCGCTGTTTCATGCAAGAACAAGCGCCACTACCTGGCAGTGATGCGCAAGCCGTGCACTATCCCGTCTGTGAGTGGGTGGGCGATGGTGGCGAAATCGATGCAGAGCATCCGCTGAATCGCTTTGTGTGTGCGTGGCTCACCAGCGACGTGAACACGGTTGAACAGTGTCAAAACGTGCTGGATGTGTTGGCGCAAGTGGCATCAGGTCAGCGTACACATTGGGCGCTAGATGGCGACGCGTTCAATGTGGATGTGCATCCCCATGGTTTGCAATTCAACTTCAGTCATGTGGGGCCCGATGACACAGCTTGGTGGAATTTGCCAGAGGGGCGTTTGCCCATGCAGCCCGTGCGTGAGTTGGTGAGTGCCTGGTGTCGTTATTTGCAGACCGAGCCTCGGTGAGCTTGCATCGCGTGACGCGATGCTTCAGTCCTCTGGCGTTTCAAACTTGTGCTTGAGCACATCGCGCATCAGCGCATAGCGCGTCATACGCTGGCCTTGCACCAAACGAATCACGCGCTTCAAAGGAATGCCAATATGCGCCAAGGTTTGGCTGGCGAGCATGAGGCTGCCTTCAATCACTTCAGGCACCACTTCGGCCGCGCCTGCGGCGCGCAAGTCTTCGAGGTGTTCATCGTCGTGCGTGCGCACGATCACGGGTACATGCGGCGCGTGTTCTTTGACCCAAGCCAACACTTTCAAAGCAGAAGGTAAATCGGGGTAGGTCACGGCCACGGCAGAGGCGCGCACCAAGCCAGCAGACATGAGGCTTGAGAAACGGGTGGCGTCACCGAGCTCCACATGGTGGCCGTGGTCACGTCCCATTTGTACTTTTTCTGGGTCAGAGTCGAGGGCCACGTAGGGAATATTTTCGAGTGTCAGCAAATCGGCCAAGTTGTGGCCGCTTCGGCCGTAGCCGCACACGATGACATGGTGCTCAATCTTGAGTGTGCGTTGGGCCATGCCGGTGAGGGCGAGCGACTGCAGCAACCAGTCGTTGCTGATGAGTCGGTTGACGATGCGATCGGCGTTCATCACCAAGAACGGTGTAGCAATCATCGACAACACCATCGACGCCAATATGGGGCTCATCCACGCTGCGGGGATGAGCGAGTTTTGGACACCGAGTGACAACAACACAAAACCGAATTCACCCGCTTGTGCGAGGTACAGGGCTGTACGCAGGCTTACACCGGCAGGTGCGCCGGTGAGGCGAGCCAAGATGAATACCAAAGCCGCTTTGAGAAACAAAGGCACGAGCGACAGCAACAGCACCCAACCCCAGCTGTCGATCAACACTTCCCAGTCGAGCTTCATGCCGATGGTGATGAAGAACAAGCCCAGCAACACATCGTGGAAAGGGCGAATGTCGGCTTCCACCTTGTGTTTGAAATCGGTCTCGGCAATCAACATGCCTGCCAAGAACGCGCCCATGGCCAGAGACAAACCTGCGAGTTCGGTCAGCCATGCCAAGCCCAGCGTCATGAACAAGAGGTTGAGCATGAACAACTCATCGCTCTTGCGGCGCGACACGATGTGCAGCCAAGCGCGCATCACACGCTGGCCACCCCACAGCAACAAGCCCACCAACACGGTGGCTTTGAGCATGGCAATCGACAGCACGCGCCAAATATTGTGTTCACCCATGTCAGCCAGTGCGGGAATTAGCACCAACAATGGCACGACGGCCAAATCTTGAAACAACAACACGCCCATCACGCGCTGGCCATGTGGTGATTCCAGCTCAACGCGATCGGACATGAGCTTGACCACAATGGCCGTGCTTGACATGGCCAAGGCACTGCCCAATGCAATAGAGGCTTGCCAGCTCAAGCGCCAGATATAGCCTAGCTCTTTGAGTGCAAAGCCGACCGCTAAGTTAAATAAAAACGCACCCACCAGCGTGAACACCACTTGGCCCAACCCCAAACCAAACACCAGTTTGCGCATGCGCATGAGTTTGGGTAGGTTGAATTCCAAGCCGATGACGAACATCAAAAACACCACACCAAATTCGGCCAAGTGCTCGACCGCCACCGAATCGTTGGCCAGCGCCAAGGCGTTGGGGCCAATCACCACGCCTGCAAACAAATAGCCCAGCATGGCCGGCAAATGCAACAGTCGACAACCCACCACGCTGACCACAGCAGCGCACAAATACAAGAGGGTGAGTTCGAGGGAGGACATACCCCCTAATGGTACCGAGCGTTTGTGACACGCTTGTGTGAAAGCCTCACATAAACTCAGGTTTTCTCCAGCGAATTCACACCTCTCTCAATGCCCCATTCACAACGTCCTGCTTTGTCAGGGCTCTTGCTTGCCACCGCTGGTGCGATTGCATTCAGCGGCAAGGCCATCATCGTCAAGCTGTCTTATGTGTATGGGGTCGATGCCGTCACGGTCATCATGTATCGCATGTTGTTTGCGTTGCCGTTCTTCATCGCGATGGGTTTGTGGGCCGAGCGCCAAGCCATTGCGCGTGAGAACCCGCTGACGCGTCGCGATGTGATCGACATCGTGGGTCTTGGCTTTGTGGGCTACTACCTGTCGAGTTACTTAGATTTTTTAGGTTTGCAATACATCACTGCCAGTCTGGAGCGACTCATCTTGTATCTCAACCCCACGCTGGTGGTGTTGCTGGGGTGGGCGGTTTATAAAAAGCCGATTCATCCCATCCGTATGTTGGCGATGGCCATCAGCTATAGCGGCGTGATGTTGGTGTTCTCGCATGAGCTGTCGTTTGCCGGATCGAACGTGGCGCTTGGTGGCAGCTTGGTATTAGGCAGCGCGGTGAGCTATGCCGTGTATTTGCTCTACAGCGGTCAGCTGGTGCAGCGCATTGGCTCGTTGCGTTTGGTCGGTTGGGCGACCAGTGTGGCGTGTGTGTGTTGCATTGCTCAATTTGTGGTGCTGCGTCCGCTGTCTGCTGCAGATGTGCCGGTCGAGGTGTTGTGGCTTGGTGTGCTTAATGCCGTTGCCTGCACGGTGGCGCCTGTGCTCATGGTGATGATGGCGATTGAGCGCATTGGCGCTGCTTTGACTGCGCAAACAGGCATGATTGGTCCGATGTCCACCATTGCGCTGGGCGTGTGGTTATTGAATGAACCAATGAATATTTGGATTGGTGTGGGTACATTGTTGGTCGTCAGTGGTGTGTTTATTGTTTCTAAGTATGGAGCGAAGTGATGGATTTAGGACTCAAAGGCAAATGGGCATTGGTGGGCGGTGCAAGCAAAGGCTTGGGCTTCGGCTGTGCGCAATCCTTGGCGCGTGAAGGTGTGAATGTGGTCATCGTCGCGCGTGGTGCTGAGGCGCTGGATGCTGCGGCTTCGGAGTTGCGCAAGCTGGGCACCACCATCCTCACAGTAGCGGCAGATATCACCACGCCAGCAGGCCGCGAAGCCATTTGGTCAGTCGCTGGCGGCCCTGGCCAAAACTTTGACATCGTGGTGACCAACGCAGGCGGCCCACCGCCCGGTGACTTTCGCAACTGGGAACGCGACGACTGGATCAAGGCGGTGGACGCCAACATGCTGACCCCGATAGAACTCATCAAGGCCACGGTAGATGGCATGGCTGCACGTGGTTTTGGCCGCATCGTTAACATCACATCAAGCGCGGTGAAAGCGCCCATCGACATCTTGGGTTTGTCCAACGGCGCACGTACTGGCTTGACAGGTTTTGTGGCGGGTGTGGCACGCACGCAAAAGCTCGCAGGCAATAACGTCACCATCAACAACTTGCTGCCAGGCAAGTTTGACACCGACCGTTTGGCCACCACGCACAAAGCGGCTGCCGAGAAAACAGGCAAAAGCGTGAACGACATTCGTGGCGTGCAGCAAGCACAAATCCCAGCGGGGCGATTTGGCAACCCACAAGAGTTTGGTGACACCTGCGCGTTTTTGTGTTCTGCCCAAGCCAGTTACATCACAGGCCAAAACATCTTGACCGATGGTGGCGCGTATGCGGGTACTTTCTAAGTTTGCTTGTCTGAGATGATGAAAAGGCTTTTGCCCCTTTTGCTGTGTTGGGTGAGTGCATCAAGTTTGGCGAAGGAGCAAATTGCTGTTGATGCGATAGAGGCGAAGCTGTTTTATCAATACAGCGGTCGCTTCTCATCAGCCATCCGTTCGACGGACTTTCTGAATAACGTGTTCGTTGGCGAGTACATCATCGAGGGTGACACGAAAGCAGAGCCCGCCGACACAGTCTTGATCGATGTTGCCGTGCCAATGCCACCGGGCAAAGATGCTTTTGGCGAGGTGGAGTTGTTGATCACCGATCTCAAAACCAAACGCACCCTTGCACGCATGCAGCATGACATTGGCAAATTCAGCGAAGCAGGGGTGTCGCACGTGGCTTTCCTCTTCCCCTTTGGTTGCACTGGCGTCAGGTTAGAGGCGCGTGCCAAAACAGCAGGTATCCCTGCTTATTCAGCTTCTAAATGGATGTCGCTGCCGTTTGGGTGCGGTGAGTAATTGACCCCACACTCGCTTTAGGTGCGGGGTTTGTAAGACGACACCACAATCCCACCAATGATGAGCGCGAACGCGGCAGCGTGATAGAGCTGTGGCATCTCGCCCAAGACCAACGCTGACAGCGTGGCGGTGAATACGGGGATGAGGTTTACAAAAAAACCAGCGATGTTGGGGCCCACGCGTTGCACGCCCAGCCCCCAAAAGCGATACGCCAACACAGCAGGCCCTACGGACACATACACCAGTGCGGCAATCAAGGGCCAGCTCCAGCTGATGTGGGGATCAGCGATGCCTGTGAGGCCTGACCACTCGGCTGTACTGAATGCCGCAGACCAGAACAAACCAAATACCAGTTGCGACATCAAGAAGTTCGCCCAATTGCTGCGCGCTTCGACAGGTTCGTGGGTGCGCGCCAAGAGCCAGCTGTACCAAGACCAAGCCGCTGTCGCCAAGAGCACAAACACATCACCGATGACCAAGTGCACATTGGCCAAAGCGTGCCAATCACCTCGGCACAACACCACCAACACCCCAACGATGGACAGCAAAGCCCCTGCGATTTGGCGTTTACGCACGTGTTGTTGGAAGAACAAGGCACCGACCAACAGCATGAACACGGGCATGCTCGAGCCCACCAAGGTCACGTTGATGGGCGTTGAGGTTTGCAGCGCCAAATAAAGAAAGCTGTTGTAGCAGCCCACGCCCAACAGACCCAGCACGGTGTAGTGCTTCCAATGCGCCCACAACGGGCTGTTGCGACGCAAGATGGTGTGTGCCAAGGGCAGCAGGAGCACAAAGGCCAACACCCATCGGATGAAGTTCAGCGTGATGGGCGGAATCAGGTCCGCAATCATGCGACCAATCACCGCATTACCGGCCCAAAGGAGTGGAGGAATCAACAAAAGCGCCGCATTGCGCGGCGTCAAGGCATGAGGAACAACAGACATAAGGCCAGCACTGTACCCGAGCGGTGAATAACCCATGTGACAGCTTTGCCAGGGGTTTCGTGGCAGGATTCGGCATCTTAAAAATTCAACCTCTCTGGAGCATCACCCATGACCCAAGCAGTCATCATCGAACAACACGGCGGCCCCGAGCAACTCAAGCTCGTCAACGTGACCGTGGGCCAGCCCGGCCCTGGCGAAATTCGCATTCGCCACAAAGCCATCGGTTTGAACTTCATTGATGTGTACCAACGCAGCGGCTTGTACCAACTGCCCATGCCCTTGCAGTTGGGTATGGAGGCCAGCGGCATCATCGAAGCCGTGGGCGAGGGTGTGACCCATTTGAAAGTCGGCGACCGTGCTGCCTACGCCAGCCAACCACCCGGCAGCTATTGCGAAGAGCGCGTGATGCCCGCTAAGTGCGTGTGCAAATTGCCCGATGCGATTTCGTTTGAAACAGGCGCAGCCATGATGCTCAAAGGCTTGACCGCACAGTACTTGCTCAAGCGCACCTTGCCTCAAGGTGGTTTGCACGCCGGTGACTTCATTTTGTTCCACGCGGCCGCTGGTGGTGTGGGTCTGATCGCTTGCCAATGGGCCAAGGCCTTGGGCTACCAACTCATCGGCACAGCTGGTAGCGATGCCAAGTGTGCATTGGCCAAGGCCAACGGCGCTGCGCACGTGATCAACTACAACACCGAAGACTTCTTGGCCCGTGTGAAAGACATCACCGGCGGCAAAGGCGTGAAGGTGGTGTACGACTCGGTGGGCAAAGACACGTGGGACAAGTCGCTCGACTGCTTGGCCCCATTTGGTTTGATGGCCAGCTTTGGCAACGCCTCAGGCCCCGTGGACCCCTTCTCGCCCGGCATCTTGGGCCCCAAGGGTTCGATTTACGTCACACGCCAAACGCTGTTCAGCCACATCGTTACACGCGAAAGCACACAAGCGATGGCCGACGATTTGTTTGAAGCGGTGACCAGCGGCAAGGTGAAGATCCACATCGACCAAACTTATCCGCTGGCTGACATTGCCCAAGCGCACCGCGACTTGGAAGCCCGCAAGACCACGGGCTGCACCATCATCACCTTGTGATGACAGCGCAGGCGTTTCAGGCGCTAGGCTCGGCGTCTTGAAATTTGTCTGCGCGGCAGGTGAGCACCAGCGTGTCGCGATGGCCACCTTCAGCCAACGGCTGAATGGGCGTACTTTCGTGAATCACGCGGGTGTCGTCTAACAACATCAACGACCAAGGCTCGCTCAGGGTGAAGCGTTCGCCATGTGGACCGTTGGCATCAAATACGCGGGTTTCGCCGCCTTTGATGCCCACGCGTCCGAGCATGAATACCGCCACAAAATCCACGCCATCGCGATGCGCGCCTTCAGGCGTGGGGCGGCCAATGCCGTCGGTCGTGTCGATGCGGAATTGATGCGCTTCGATGCACCATTTGGTGTGGGGTTTGCCGCGCACTTGGGCGGCGGTATTGGCCAATGCGGTGAGCAATTTCGTCCATGCAGGTGTGGTTACCGTCGCCTCGTGCATAGGCTCAAACCAACGCTCCATACCGCCGTGCAAGGCGTTGTAGCTAAGGGGTTGCCAATGCGCGCGGTGAGGCACTTGGCTCAATGTGTTGTGCTCAAACACAAAGCTGCTGTGGCGACGGCGGCGGTAGCGGCCACCATCCTTCAGGTAGTTGTCGGGCGGCATGTTGTCCCAGTCGGGTGACAGGGCGAGCAGTTCGCTCAACGCACACCCCGCCCATTGCGCCACGCTGTGCGCGTTGAGCACGCCATAGCCTTTGTGAGCCAGTGTGGTGTTGAGTTGCTCAACGTTGACGGTGGTGGGGGCGAGTATTTGCATGCTCAGTTGCCTCGGCGCACGCGCAGCACTTCATCCAAGATGAGACACGCAGCGCCCACGCTGATGCCGCAGTCGGCCACATTGAACGCGGGGAAGTGAATGCCGGCGTAATAAAAATCGAGAAAGTCCACCACGTAGCCATACAGCACGCGGTCCATCACATTGCCTACTGCACCACCCAAGATGCAAGCGATGGCAAAGCCAAACAGTTTTTGGCCGGGGTGCTTTTTGAGCATCCACACCATGCCGAGCGTGGCAACCACACCGAGACCCGTGAAGAACCAACGCTGCCAGCCACCTGCCGTCGCGAGGAACGAAAACGCAGCGCCTTCGTTGTGCACACGCACGATGTTGAAAAAGCTATTAACGGCAAAACCTTCACCCAGCTGATACGTGCTGACCATCAACACCTTGGTGAATTGATCGGCCACCAAGACCAAGGCAGCCATGGCGATCCACACCCAAAACGACGTGGTGTTGCGAATGAAAGTGTGGCGTGCCATGTGTGTTGAAAAGCGTTAAGCGAAGTAACGCACTTCACCGTTGCCATGTAAGTTGCTGTCGCAACGACCGCACAGGGTGGGGTGAGCGGGGTTGTGGCCCACGTCGTCGCTGTAGTGCCAGCAGCGTTCGCACTTGTGCGCTTCGCTTGCTTTGACTTCAACAGTCAAGCCTGCGCCTGCAGTCTTCACCAAGGAAACCTGTGATGTGATGAACACAAATTTCAAATCGTTACCCAGCGAGGCCAACGCGTCATACGTCGCACCATCGCAGTGGATGACCAACTCAGCTTGCAGTGATGCGCCCACAACGCCAGCCGTGCGTTGGTTTTCGATTTCCTTGTTAGCGATTTCGCGCACCTGCTGTAGCGTGCCCCACTTATCCATCAACGCTATGTTGGTTGCGCCGAGATGGATGAAGGTTTCCAAGAAGATGGACTCCGACTTGCCAATCGTGCGCCATGCTTCTTCAGCGGTGAAGCTCAAGAACGGTGCCATCCAGCGCACAAATGCATGGGTGATTTGGTGCAACGCGGTTTGTGCGCTGCGGCGTGCAAGCGACTTAGGCGCTGTGGTGTACAGGCGGTCTTTGAGCACGTCGAGGTAGAACGCCCCCAAATCTTCTGAGCAATACAGTTGCAACTTTGAAACGACGGGGTGGAATTCGTACTTTCCGAAATGGCCACCTTCAAACACTTTTTTGTCGGTGTTGTAAGTGCCCAAAATTTCAGCTTGCAATTGCGCTGCGCGTGACAGCGCGTACTTGTCGATTTCTAACAAGTCATCAAATGCCACGGCGTCTTGGGTGGCATCGAAGTCGCTGATGTTGGCCATCAAGAAGCGCAGCGTGTTGCGGATGCGGCGGTAGGCATCGACCACACGGGCCAAGATTTTGTCGTCGATGTTCAAGTCGCCCGAGTAGTCGGTGTTGGCCACCCATAGGCGCAAAATTTCGGCGCCCATTTTGTCGCTCACTTCTTGAGGCGCGACGGTGTTGCCCAAGCTCTTGCTCATCTTGCGACCTTGGCCGTCGGTGGCAAAGCCGTGGGTCAGCAAGCCTTTGTAGGGCGCGCGGTCGTACAAGGCGCAGCCGAGCAGTAACGAGCTGTGGAACCAGCCGCGATGTTGGTCGTGGCCTTCCAAATACAAGTCGGCTTCTGGGCCTTGGTCGTGGTGTGGCGCGCGGTCGTAGGCGTCTTTGTGGCTGCCGCGTAGCACGTGCTGGAAGGTCGAGCCAGAGTCAAACCAAACTTCCAAAATGTCGGTGCTCTTGGTGTAGCTGCCTGCGTCGTCACCCGGTTGGTTGAGGATGTCCTCGACTGTCACACGGCTCCAAGCTTCGATGCCGCCTTTTTCAACGATGTCTGCCGCTTGGTCCATGATGGCCATGGTGCGTGGGTGCAACTCGCCGCTGTCTTTGTGCAAGAAGAACGGCACAGGCACACCCCAACTGCGTTGGCGCGAGATGCACCAGTCGGGGCGGTTGGCAATCATGTCGCGCAAGCGCGCACGGCCGTTCTCTGGATAGAAGCTGGTTTGGTCAATCGCGTTCAAAGCGAGTTCGCGCAATGATTTGCTTGACTTGTCGGTGATGAACTTGCCCGTGGTTTTTTCGGTGGTGCTGTCAAACGCGTCCATGCGGATGAACCACTGCGCTGCTGCTCGGTAGATGACGGGCGTTTTGTGACGCCAGCAGTGTGGGTAGCTGTGCGTGATGGTTTGCGTGGCCATCAAGCGGTCTGCGTTTTGCAACGTTTCCAGAATGACAGGCACAGCTTTCCAGATGTGCAAGCCACCGAACAGCGGGAAGTCTTCGGCGTAGCAGCCGTTGCCTTGCACGGGGTTCAAGATGTCGGTGTACTTCATGCCATTGGCCATGCATGAGTTGAAGTCGTCCACGCCATACGCGGGTGCGCTGTGCACGATGCCTGTGCCGTCGGCTTCGCCCACGTAGTCGGCCAAGTACACGGGGGCGGTGCGTTGGTAGCCAGCGTCCACATGGGCGAGTGGGTGGTTGAACTCAATCAAGCCCAGCTTGTCTCCCTTGGTGGTGGCGACCACTTTGCCTTCGAGCTTCCAGCGCTCCAAGCATTTCTCGGCTAACGAGGCGGCGCAGACAAACATGCCACGCTCGGTGTCGACCAAGGCGTACTCGATTTCGGGGTGCATGTTGAGCGCTTGGTTGGCGGGAATGGTCCACGCGGTGGTAGTCCAGATGACGGCAAAAGCTTCTTTGTCGATCTTGGCCAAACCAAAGGCTGCGGCCAGCTTTTCGGGTTGGGCGCACAAGAAGGCCACGTCCAGCGTGTCGCTCTTTTTGTCGGCGTATTCAATTTCAAACTCGGCCAGTGATGAGCCGCAGTCAAAACACCAGTACACGGGTTTCAAGCCGCGGTAGACAAAGCCACGCTCCATCACGCGTTTGAAGGCGCGCAGTTGGCCGGCTTCGTTGGCGGGGTCCATGGTGCGGTAGGGGCGCTCCCAATCGCCCAGCACGCCTAAGCGTTTGAAGTCTTCGCGTTGTTGGTCAATTTGCTCGGTGGCGAATGCACGGCTCTTGGCCTGCATGTCGTCGCGGCTCAATTTGCGGCCATGCAGTTTTTCGATGGCGTTTTCAATCGGCAAACCGTGGCAGTCCCAGCCGGGGATGTATTGCGCGTCAAAGCCAGCCAGTTGGCGGCTTTTCACAATCATGTCTTTCAGCACTTTGTTCAGCGCATGGCCGATGTGCAGCTTGCCGTTGGCGTAGGGCGGGCCGTCGTGCAACACAAACAGTGGTGCGCCGTGGCGCGCAGCGCGTAGCTTTTTGTACAAGCCTTCTTCGTTCCACGCTTGGGCCCACGCGGGTTCGCGTTTGGGCAAATCGCCACGCATGGGAAACGGCGTGTCGAGCATATTGAGCGTGTCGCGGTAGGTGCTGTTTTTATCGGTCATGGCTATCTCGGGTATCGGCGTCTCTGAGGGAGAGACTGGAAAGAGGGTGGGCAAGTGCTGGGTCAGTCAAGGTTTAGCCAGCAAGTTGAGAGGCGCGGGGCAATGTGCAGCAAGAGGGGGCTGCACGCCCCGTCAAATTCGGGCTGCAAGCCAGGCGCGTGCATCGTCGCAGTCTTTGTGTATGCCTTGCATCAAGGCGTCCAGACCGTCGTACTTCAGCTCGTCGTGTAATTTGTGCAGCAGTTCCACGCGGATGATTTTACCGTAGCCCCCCTCAGCGCCTAGGCTGTCGGGCCAGTCGAGGCAATGGGTTTCTAGCAGCACGCGACCGCCGTTCACATCGGTCGGGTCAAGCGAAGGGCGAATGCCCAAATTGGCCACGCCTGCCAAGGGCTGGTCGGTTAAACCGTGCACCTGCACCACGAAGATGCCGCTGGCCGCGGACTTCCAGTGGCTGAAGCGCAGATTGAGCGTGCGGCAGTTCAGCTCGCGGCCCAACTTGCGGCCATGCACCACATGGCCCGAAATGGCATAGGGGCGGCCCAGCAACTGCGCCACTTCTTGCATCGCGCCACGGCCCATGGCCTCGCGCACGGCAGAGCTGGAGACGCGCAGGTTCTTCACCTCGTAGCTGTTCATGCGGGCCACGTCGAAACCCAGCTTTCCACCTGCCGCATCCAGCATGGCGTAGTCGCCTGCGCGTTTGGCGCCAAAGCGGAAGTCGTCACCCACCAGCACGTATTTCACGCCGAGGCCTTTGACCAGCACGTCTTCGATGAAAGCTTGCGGTTCTTGCGAGGCAAAAGCTTGGTCAAACGGCAACACCACACATTGGTCTACGCCACAGGCCGCGAGTTCGTTGAGCTTGTCGCGCAGCGTGGCAATGCGGGCGGGGGCGAGCTCGGGCTTTTTGTGCTGCTCGGCGAAGAAGTCGCGGGGGTGGGGCTCAAACGTCATCACGCAACTGGGCACACCGCGGTGGCGTGCCTCGTTGTTGAGCAACGCCAGCATGGCTTGGTGGCCACGGTGCACGCCGTCAAAGTTGCCAATCGTCAAGGCACATGCCTTTGCTAACTGGGGGTGATGAAAACCGCGAAAAATTTGCATAAGTGAGTGAAAGGTGACAGACCTGAAACTGTCACGCAATGAAGGTATATTGTCCCCGATAGATGTGCATTCCCGATCGGTCGTTTGAGAAGCGAATGGAGGTGAGGTGTGAAGGTCTTGAAACTGTCTGCCCAAGGGCTACCGCAGTCGTGGATATCGCTGGAACAAGCGGTCATTCATTACGCGGCCGACGAGGTGCGCTGGGAGTCTGGCGGCGAGGTAGCGGTGTTTCATGGCGGCACCAATGCCATCACAGGGCAGCAGTCCATCATCACGGTCAACAGCATCATTGGCACCAAGGGCGTGCCCAACATCAACCCGTTTGATTTGAAATCGGGCCTGACCAACGACAAACTTTTCACCCGCGACCGCAACATCTGCGCGTATTGTGGTGACCACTTTCACGAATCAGAGCTGACCCGAGAGCACATTCGCCCCATCGGCCAAGGCGGCCCGAACACGTGGATGAATGTGGTGACGGCGTGTAAATCGTGCAACCACCGCAAGGGTAACCGCACGCCTGAGCAAGCGCGTATGCCTTTGTTGTATGCGCCCTATGAGCCATCGCTGTGGGAGGACTTCATCTTGAGAAACCGCCGGATCTTGGCGGATCAGATGGAGTTTTTGATGGCGCATGTGCCTAAGAGTTCGCGGCTTTTGGCTTGATTGTTTGCGTTCGCTCCGGCGAGGAGGCTGACTGCGGCTTCCTCATGCTGGAGTACCAGAAATCGTCAGCCGCAGCCAGCCTCCTCGCCTTCGGTGATTAAGATAAATATCAGCAAACTACTCCATTTGTGATGCGCTGTTTTTTCACATCAATGCCAAACCAGCATCGGTGCTCTTTGCGGTCTGCAGATTCAGTGCATTGCATTTCTTTGATGCGTTTGGTGAATGAACCATCGTCTGTGCATTCATCACGAAAGGGTTTGACTTTCATCGACTCAAAAAGATCTTTCGCTGCTGGCCCAGTAAGGTTGAAATAAATGTGCGGGTCGTTAGGTTCGTTGTCTGGCGCATCGTAGAAAGTTTTACCTCCGATGGAGTAACTGCCAGTGAGGAGTTGATATTCCCTAGCTCCAGCTACGAGATGGAGCATTAAAAAGATGATTGTTGCAATCGTGCGCATTTCGATTTTTAAATAGCCGGTACTGTTATGAAATTTTTTGCAAGTCGCCCATTCGCAAAATAGACTTTTGCTCCAGCTGATGAGTGGCTGAATCTAGCGAGTTGTGACTTGATTTGATGACTGTCACTTTGCCATTGATGTCTTTAGAGATTTTTAGGCTGTATCTGTTGTGAGCTACAACATCTAATTGAACTAGTTCTGTCACCGCTTCGCCAGTTGTAGTTGCGTAAGAGCATGATGCTTCTAATTTTTCCGCAGACAGCACGTTATCTTTAGTTGCGGTTTGCCTAACTTTTGTCTCGCTACTAATTTCAGACTTGTATAGAAATTGGATGAGCTTCACACCCACTATCGCTGTGATGAATCCACCTGTAATAGCTCCATGCCTAGGATTAACAAAGATTACGGTATCAAAAAATTCTCTTAAAGAGTCTAGCCACATGTGTCAATTTTTAATTCAAAAGAATTCATTCTATGTGACGGTTTTTATTCCGCATTCAATCAAAGCAGCTCCGCCACCGCCTTCGGATAAATCAAATGCTCCTGCGTCAACACCCGCGCAGCCAGTGTGTCTGCGGTGTCGTCGGGTAGCACGGGCACAACGGCTTGGGCAAGGATGGGGCCGTGATCTAGTTCGGCGGTTACGCGGTGCACGGTGGCTCCGGCAAATTTGCAGCCGGCGTCAATGGCACGTTGGTGGGTGTTGAGTCCGGCAAAAGCGGGCAGCAGTGAGGGGTGGATGTTGACCAAGCGGCCTTCGTAGTGCGCCACAAAACCTGGAGTGAGGATGCGCATGAAACCAGCTAACACTACGAGGTGCGGCTGGTGTTTGTCGATCTCGGTCATCAAGGCAGCGTCAAAGGCTTCGCGGGGTTGAGGGGCGCTGGCGAATGCTTTGTGGTCGATCACCGAAGTGGCGATGCCATGTTGTTTGGCAAAGGTTAAACCTTCCGCATCGGCTTTGTTGCTGATGACGGTGCTGATGCGGGCGTTGTAGCGTTGAGCCCAGTTTTGTTCTTCTGCGGTGCGCACGATGGCGGCCATGTTGGAGCCGCTGCCGGAGATCAGGATGACGATGTTTTTCATTGCCGCGAATTATCGGCGGGTGTGAATGAGCGCCTGCATACACAGGGCGTTTTAGGCGTCTGGCACTTTCTCAAAACGCTGGCGCACCACGCCATCGATCTCTACTGTTTCGGCAAACATGGCCGCAGGACGCACCCACAGACCGTGTGCTCCGTACAGGGCGCGGTACACGGTCATGGGCTCTAGTGTTTCGCTGTGGCGCGCGGTGCCAATCACCTCGTATTGGCCGCCTTTGTAGTGGCGGTAGAGGCCGATGGGCGTTTCTTGCAATGGGGGGAGGTCTTGGTCGTTCATAGGATGGGACAATACACCCTATGCATCCTAAAGCCCTGATTGAAGCTTGTACCGAGCTTGTTCGCCTCACTTTGAAGTTTGACCACCCTGCTGATGCGGTGGTGTCTAAGTTTTTCCGTGACTACCGTAAAACCTATGCCTTTGGCCCGCGCGAGCGTGCCGCCTTGGCCGAAACCGTCTACAACGTGTTGCGCAACAAGCTGCGCTATGACCACTTTGCGCCGTCTGGCTCTGGCCCCAAAGAGCGCCGTTTGGCCATTCTCGGGTTTGCCGACCACTTGAAACAGCAAGCGCCCAGCAAGGCCGCGCCCAAAAACGCGAAGCATGCCAACAACGGCCCGCTCGATTTTTTGATGGGCGCATTGAATAAACAAGAGGCCGCTTGGCTTGAAGCTTGTGAATCGGTGAACCCCTCTGACCTGATGGAACGCCACCGTCACAACTTGCCCGAGTGGTTGGTCGAACCCCTCAAAGCACAAGTGGGCGAGGGCTTTTGGCCCTTGGTGGAGCGTATGAACGGCGGCGCGCCGCTGGATTTGCGCGTCAACACCTTCACCGACAAACGCGCCGATGTACAGCACGAGCTGCAACTTGCAGGCATCAAGGCTGAAAACACGCCGTTCTCGCCTTGGGGTTTGCGCATTGACGGCAAGCCGGCGCTGAGTCAGCTCGATGCTTTTGCCCGTGGCGCGATTGAGGTGCAAGACGAAGGCTCGCAGTTGTTGGCCCTGTTGCTCGACGCCAAGCGCGGTGAGATGGTGGTGGATTTTTGCGCGGGCGCTGGCGGCAAAACATTGGCCATTGGCGCGTCGATGCGCAGCACCGGCCGCTTGTATGCGTTTGATGTGTCAGCGCATCGCTTGGAATCGCTCAAGCCGCGTTTGGCACGCAGCAAGTTGTCCAACGTTCACCCATCTGCCATTGCGCACGAGCGCGATGAGCGCGTCAAGCGCTTGAGCGGCAAGATTGACCGTGTGTTGGTCGATGCGCCTTGTTCGGGCCTCGGCACTTTGCGCCGCAACCCAGACCTCAAGTGGCGCCAGTCGCCCAAGGCGGTGCAAGAGCTGACCGAAAAACAGACCTCTATCTTGGCCAGCGCCGCGCGCATGGTGAAGTCTGGCGGTCGTTTGGTGTACGCCACTTGCAGTGTGTTGCCCGAAGAGAACGAAGCGATCGCGCAGGCTTTCAGTGCAGCCCACCCCAACTTTGTGCCCTTGTCAGTGGCTGAAACCTTGACGGAGTTAAAAGTTCTCAACGCCGCCAGTTTGTGTACGACAGACGGGATGTATTTGCGACTTTGGCCACACTTGCACGCCACAGATGGCTTCTTTGCTGCAGTTTGGGTAGCCAAATAAGTACCCAAACCTTAAAATCAAAAGTTGATTTCCACGCGTTGAAAGAGAAGACATGTTGTTACCCGATTGGGCTTGGCTAGACCCTGTGTTGAACTGGCTGAGCAATGGCTTGCTGAACTTTTCTGGTTGGCAAGTGTTCGCCGCCACCATGGTGTTGACTCACATCACCATTGCCAGTGTGACCATTTATTTGCACCGTCATTCGGCACACCGTTCGCTGGACTTGCATCCCATTCCCGCTCATTTCTTTCGCTTTTGGCTGTGGCTCACCACGGCTCAGGTGACCAAAGAGTGGACATCGATTCACCGCAAGCACCACGCCAAGTGCGAACAAGCTGAAGACCCACACAGTCCCCACATTCACGGCATCAAAACCGTGTTGTTCACAGGCGCTGAGCTGTATCGCAAAGAGGCTGAAAACCTCGAAACCCTTGAGCGTTATGGTCACGGCACGCCCAATGATTGGATTGAGCGCAACCTCTACACACCACACTCGGTGTGGGGTGTGGCGTTGATGCTCATCATCGACTTGGCCTTGTTTGGTGCCTTGGGCCTGACCGTGTGGGCCGTGCAGATGATGTGGATTCCTGTCACTGCCGCCGGCATCATCAACGGCGCAGCGCACTACTGGGGCTACCGTAATTTCGAAGCGCCCGATGCCAGCACCAACATCTCCCCTTGGGGCATCATCATCGGTGGCGAAGAGTTGCACAACAACCACCACACCTATCCCACATCGGCCAAGTTGTCGGTCAAGCCCTACGAGTTCGATTTGGGTTGGCTGTACATCCGCATCTTGGAAACCATTGGTTTGGCAACCGTCAAGAAGACGCCGCCCAAGCTCGCTTTTGGTGACATCAAGCCTGTGGCTGACGAGAAAACTCTAGAGGCTGTGATTGCCAACCGTTACGAAGTGATGGCCAATTACGCCACGCAGTTGCGTTTGGCCTTGAAGCAAGAACTGGCCAACATGCCTACTCTGCCTACAGATGCACTGCAGACGGTGGCCAAACGTTGGATGCACCGTGATGCTGAGAAAGTACCTGCATCTGTGGTGGCCCAGTTGGCCGCGGCTCGTTTGGCTTTGCCCGATGTCGACACCATGGTGAAGATGCGTGAAGAGTTACGCCAAATTTGGCTAAACACCCACCACACCCGTGCTCAGTTGGCGCAAGACCTGCAAGCTTGGTGCAAACGCGCTGAAGCCAGCGGCATTGCTGCTTTGCAAGAGTTCTCAATGCACTTGCGTGCGGCGCGTGTGTAAACACTGCAACACTTAGACAAAGGCACCTTCGGGTGCCTTTTCTTTGGCTTGTTGTTTTTGTTGAGGCAACAAAAAACCCGCCATCTTGCGAGAGCGGGTTTTTTATTGGGCCAGCCTGAATTACTTCAGTTTGGTTTCCTTGTATTCCACGTGCTTACGAGCTTTGGGATCAAACTTCATGATCGCCATTTTCTCGGGCATGGTTTTCTTGTTTTTGCTGGTCGTGTAGAAGTGACCAGTACCGGCTGAAGATTCCAGCTTGATTTTTTCGCGTCCGCCTTTAGAAGCCATGATCGTGTCCTTTCAGTGTCTGGAATTAAGCTTGACCGCGTGCGCGCAAGTCAGCCAACACGGCGTCGATGCCGTTTTTGTCGATCAAACGCAGAGCTGCGCTAGAAACGCGCAAGCGAACCCAACGGTTTTCAGACTCTACCCAGAAACGGCGGTATTGCAGGTTAGGCAAAAAACGGCGTTTTGTTTTGTTGTTTGCGTGGGAAACATTGTTTCCCGTCATTGGGCCTTTGCCCGTTACTTCACATACGCGTGCCATGTTGGACACTCCATATCAACGGCGGTCGTTCCCACGAGCGCCTCACCTCGCCAAAAAGGGTGGCGGTAACCCATCTTCTTCGCTGAATTCAGCAAAGCCTGAGATTGTAGCGCCTTTTACAAGGCGTTGGATCAGTGGCTGCCTTGCTCTAAGAAGCGTTGGGCGTCCAAAGCAGCCATACAGCCCGTGCCCGCGCTGGTGATGGCTTGGCGGTAGATGTGGTCTTGCACGTCGCCTGCAGCAAAGATGCCGGGCACGCTGGTCATGGTGGCAAAGCCCTCAGAGCCGCTCTTGGTCAGCAAATAGCCGTCTTTCATGGCCAATTGGCCTTCAAAAATGCCGGTGTTGGGCGAGTGACCAATGGCGATGAAGCAGCCTTGGGTGGCAATCTCACGGGTGCTGCCATCTTTGGTGCTCTTCAAGCGGATGCCTGTCACGCCAGACGCATCGCCCAAGACTTCGTCCAAGGTGCTGTCGGTTTCGAGCACGATCTTGCCTGCGGAGACTTTTTCCATGAGCTTGTCGATCATGATGGCCTCGGCCTTGAAGGTGTCGCGGCGGTGCACCAAGTGCACTTTAGAAGCGATGTTGGAGAGGTACAGGGCTTCTTCCACAGCGGTGTTGCCGCCGCCGACCACGCTGACCACTTGGTCGCGGTAGAAGAAACCGTCGCAGGTGGCGCAGCCAGACACGCCACGGCCCATGAAGGCTTCCTCAGAGGGGAGACCCAAATACTTGGCGGACGCGCCGGTGCAGATGATGAGGGTGTCGCAGGTGTAGGTGCCGCTGTCGCCCATCAAGGTGAAGGGGCGCTTAGAGAAGTCAACCTTGTTGATGTGGTCAAACACGATTTGGGTGTTGAAGCGCTCCGCGTGTTGCTGGAAGCGTTGCATCAGCTCTGGGCCTTGCACGCCGTGCACGTCGGCAGGCCAGTTGTCCACTTCGGTGGTGGTCATCAATTGGCCGCCTTGGGCCATGCCGGTGATCAACAGAGGCTTCAAATTGGCGCGGGCTGCGTAAACGGCGGCGGTGTAGCCAGCGGGGCCGGAGCCGAGAATCAAAACTTGGGCGTGTTGGGTCGTAGACATGGTTGGGGACAGCAATCAAAGAGACAATAAAGCCAAGATTGTAAGAACCTCTTTTTACCCTTGACGGCGCATGGTTGCCGCTCGGGTAAGCTCTGCCTCTAGACATGACTTACTCGCTCAATACATTAAAAAACGATCCGCGTGCCTCTTCTGCCGATGCGGACCATAAACCCACAGGCTTTCGCCGCTTTGCGCAAGAGATTGCGCTGACGGCGGGCTTTGTGTTCATGACCTTTTGGTTGCTGGCGCTCATCACCCATTCGCCGCTAGATCCTGCATGGACCACCTCTGGTGCGGGCAATACGGTGCGTAACTTTGGCGGTCGGGTGGGCGCAATATTTGGTGATCTGAGCTTTTTCTTGCTTGGCTATTCGGTGTGGTGGTGCTATGCAGCAGCCTTGGTGGCATGGTTGTCGGCCTTGGCCAACCGCTTGCGTGATGAGGATGAGCCCGCGCAGGAGCACAACAGCTGGCGCTACACGCGCTTTGCGTTTTGGGCTGGCTTGACCTTGTTGTTGATTTCAAGCACGGGCTTGGAGTGGACCCGCATGTACCGTTTTGAAGACCGCTTGCCCGGACACAGCAGTGGAGGGGTGTTGGGTTATTTGGTGGGGCCGTCGAGTCTGAGCTGGTTTGGCTTTAACGGCTCGTGTTTGATTTTCATTGTGTTTGGCGTCGTCGGCGCTTCGTGGGTGTTTCGCTTTTCATGGGGGCAAACCGCTGAAAACATTGGCGCGTTCATTGATGGCCTGTATGAAAAATGGCGCGAGCGCCGCGAACGCGAAGAAGACGTGGCTTACGGTTTGGTAGCTGCCCGTGAACGTGAAGAAGTGGTGTTGGAAGAGCGTGTAGAAATCAAAGAGCATCCGCCCATCGTGGTTCACATTGAGCCAGAAATTATTGAAGTACCCAAGAGCGCGCGCGTGGCCAAAGAGCGCCAGAAAACCTTGTTCACGGACATAGCCACCGATTCGCGTTTGCCGCAGGTTGATTTGTTGGATGACCCACTGACCCGACAAGACACCGTGTCACCCGAAACGCTGGAAATGACCAGCCGTTTGATTGAGAAAAAGCTCAAAGACTTCGGCGTTGAAGTCCGCGTGGTGGCGGCGTCTCCCGGGCCTGTGATTACCCGCTACGAAATTGAGCCGGCGACGGGTGTGAAGGGTTCGCAAGTGTTGAACCTCGCCAAAGATTTGGCGCGTTCACTCTCGCTGGTGTCGATCCGCGTGGTGGAGACCATCCCTGGCAAAAACTACATGGCGCTGGAATTGCCCAATGCCAAACGCCAGTCGATTCGCCTGAGCGAGATTTTGGGTTCCGACATTTACAACGAGTCCAAGTCGATGTTGACGATGGGTTTGGGCAAAGACATTGTGGGCAACCCCGTGGTGGCCGACCTTGCCAAGATGCCGCACGTGTTGGTGGCGGGTACCACGGGTTCGGGTAAATCGGTGGGTATCAACGCGATGATTTTGTCCTTGCTCTACAAGGCCGAAGCACGCGATGTGCGCTTGCTCATGATCGACCCCAAGATGTTGGAAATGTCGGTGTACGAAGGCATTCCGCATTTGCTGGCCCCTGTGGTCACCGACATGCGCCAAGCCGCACACGGCCTCAATTGGTGCGTGGGCGAAATGGAAAAACGCTACAAGCTCATGAGTAAGCTGGGCGTGCGCAACCTCGCGGGCTACAACGCCAAGATTGACGAAGCAGCGTCGCGCGAAGAGTTCATCTACAACCCATTCAGCCTCACGCCCGAGCAACCTGAACCGCTGCAACGCTTGCCACACATCGTGGTGGTGATTGACGAGTTGGCCGACTTGATGATGGTGGTGGGCAAGAAGATTGAAGAGCTCATTGCACGCTTGGCACAAAAGGCGCGCGCGGCGGGTATTCACTTGATTCTTGCCACACAACGCCCCAGCGTAGATGTGATCACGGGCCTCATCAAGGCCAACATCCCTTCACGTATTGCGTTCTCTGTGGGCTCCAAAATTGACAGCCGCACCATCCTTGACCAAATGGGCGCTGAAGCGCTTTTGGGTATGGGTGACATGCTTTATATGGCCAGTGGCACGGGCTTTCCGGTGCGTGTGCACGGTGCGTTTGTGAGTGATGAAGAAGTCCACCGTGTGGTCGAGTACCTCAAGAGCCAAGGCGAGCCTGACTACATTGAGGGTGTGCTTGAAGGTGGCACAGTCGATGGTGACGGTAACGCTTCAGGCCCTGATTTGTTTGGCGATGTGCCCGCTGAAAAAGACCCCATGTATGACCAAGCCGTTGAGGTGGTGTTGAAGAACCGCAAGGCCAGTATTTCGCTCGTGCAGCGCCATTTGAAAATTGGCTATAACCGTGCCGCCCGTTTGGTGGAAGACATGGAAAAAGCGGGCATGGTCAGCGCCATGAGCAGCAATGGTCAACGCGAGATTTTGGTGCCCAAGCGTGATGAATAAGTGTGTGGCTTTCGCGGCGCTGGCACTGAGCGCCAGTATGGCCTGTGCCAATGGCTTGGACACATTGGAAACGTTTTTGAAATCCACCAAGAGTGGCCGTGCTGATTTCACGCAAGTGGTCACACCACCCGCAAAAGCAGGGCAAACCACAGTGCGCAGCAAAACTTCAACGGGCCAGTTCTCGTTCATGCGCCCCACACGTTTTCGGTTTGATTACCTCAAACCTTTCCCGCAAGTCATCGTGGCCGATGGTCAAACATTGTGGTTGTACGACGCCGACCTCGAGCAAGTGACGGCACGTAAACAAGCGCAAGCGTTGGGCAGTACACCTGCGGCTTTGGTCGCTACCGCCGCAGACTTGAGTGCGTTGCAAAAAGAGTTCAGCCTCGAAGCGCAGGCGGATGCCGATGGCCTGCAATGGGTGCAAGCCACACCCAAGAACCGCGAGAGCACCATCCAATCGGTGCGCATCGGTTTGCGCACGGACGGTGCACAGGTCAGCCTTAGCAAGCTTGAGATTTTTGATGCCATGGGGCAGCGGTCTGTCTTGAGCTTTGAGCGTTTTGAAGTGAACCCTGCGAACTTTGGTGCTGCGCAGTTCAACTTTGCGTTGCCCAAGGGCGTGAGTGTGATTCGTCAGTGAGACTCGCCGAGCGCTGCGAAGAACGCAGTTCATGCATGTCGAATAAATAATTTAATACTTTAGTGCTTACATGTTTTAAATATAAAGAAATTTATTAATTGCGTTGATTTTTATGAGTTATAAACTCGTACTTAAAGATAAGTAAAGAGATACGCAAAGCCATGAGAAAAGTTCTGGTCGTCGACGATAACGCGGTCAATCGCAAGCTTGCTGTGGCGTTGCTCAAACGCCGTGGCATGCATGTGGAAGAAGCGGATGGCGGCAGAGTGGCGCTGGAAATGTTGCTAGCAGGGCAGTTCGATTCGGTATTGCTGGATATCAGCATGCCCGTGATGGATGGCAAAGAGGTCTGTCAAATTATTCGCAACACCCCAGCATTGATCGGCTTAAAGGTGGTGGCATACACAGCGCACGCCATGGAGTCTGAGCGGCAAAGCATCATGGCCGCAGGTTTCGACGACTTGTTGGTGAAACCCATCAGTGGCCAAGACTTGCTGCGTGTCCTACCTGATGAGCTTGCTTGAGTTCAGGAATAGAAAACTCAAAATAAGAGCCGACACCGATTTCTGAAGTCAGCTTTAGTGTGCCGCCCATGAGCTTCACAAACTCGCGAACCAAAGCCAAACCCAAGCCTGTGCCGCCATGTTCGCGTGTGACAAATGAGGTGGCTTGACGGAACCTCTCAAACACCACTTCTTGCACATGAGGGGCGATGCCCGGCCCTGTATCTCGGACACCCACCACCAAGGCTTCACCCATCCAATCGGCGGTTAGCGTGATGTTTCCCGCATTGGTGAATTTCACTGCGTTACTGAGCAAGTTGTTGATGACTTGACGCAACCGCGTGGGGTCCGTGTACATGCGCTCAGGTAAGTTGTCCGCGAGTTGAGCGTTCAATTGCAGGCCTTTTTGAATCGCGCAGTTGGTGTGCAACAGAGCCACTTCGTCAAGCAGGGTGCGAACATCAACCGCGACACACTCGAGTGTCATGTGACCTGCTTCAATCTTCGCCACATCCAGCATGTCATTGACGACAGATAACAAGTGCTGACCACTTTGATGGATGGTCTGAGCGAATTCACGCGTTTCAGAGTCTTTGGCGTCTTCCAAGATGATTTCTGAAAATCCCAAAATGCCATTGAGTGGTGTTCGCAACTCATGCGACACATTCGCCACGAAATCGCTTTTCATTTGGCTGTTCTCTTCAGCTTGACGACGCGCAGCTTCGCTTTGCTCTAAAGAGGATTGCACGCTGTCTGCCATGTGGTTGAGTGAGTGGTTCAAATGCCCGAGCTCATCGTTGGCACCGCGTTCAAAACGAAAGGACAAGTCGCCCGCTTCGATGCGTGCCAGACCTCCGACCAAGTCGGTGACGCGTCGTGTGAGGACTGAGGCTAACCAAATGGCAACGACCAGCACAAGAATCAACATCACCATAGTTGAGCCAGAGAGGTCTGCCGCGGTGTAGTTGACCGAGCGCTCAATCATTTCCTGCAACCCAGCTTGCTTACGCTTGAGCCGCTCAGTGAATTCAGTGACTTTGTTGTTGATTAACTCAGTTGTTGCAACAGCTGGTGCATGGAAGTCTTCTACATTCGCACCAATCGTGACGTAGCCAAACCCTCGGGGTGAGTTGGCATATTGGCCCGTGAAATAAGGAATCGCTGCAGCAGTCGTTCGCTTCCAAACGCCAGACCACAAAATCAGAAAAGAACCTGATCCGCCGTATTGCGTTAAGTCATGCCAGCCTTGGCACTGCGGTGCAAAGTTGAGGTAGCGACAGTCCAGTCCTAGCAAGCCAGCGCGCGTGAGTTCTTTGGCGGGTTTCTTGTCACGGCTTTGGTTATCAAACGTACGGATGTTGCGCAAAAAATCGGTGAGGGGTTGTTTGCTCGCCTTCCACTGTTGGTAAATGCTGTTTTCCAACCATGGCGTCGCGTACTCGCCCGTATCAGGGTCAAAACCAGTGATGGAGTGGTGGCGGGGGTGTGCGATGTTGCGATCTTTGTGGTCCCACATGAAAGCGTAGTTGCCGCTGCTGGCATCGGGCACAGCGGTGTAACGCTCGGGCGTGGGGGTGAGGTTGTCTGTGAAGCTGCGAATGTGCGTGTGGTTGAGCGCCATCGTCACATAGCCAGTGATGACATGGTCTTTGACCACGGGTGTCGCCCAGCGCACGATGCCCTGAAAGGGTTTTCCGTAGGGGTTCTCCTGCCCGGCAAAAGCTTCTTTCTCTGGCTCGTAGGGGATACCAGCTTGTTTGGCATGGTGCGGCGTGACAGGGCCAATCAAGCGAGAGGGAACATAGGGGCCGATGACCTCTGAAACATAAATTTGCCCAGGCTTCAAGCTTTTGAGGGCGCTGAAATACGTTTCGGCTTTGCTCCATGTGTTGGCTTTTTGTGAGACATCTCGCAGCTCTTTCGGCAGCACGTTGCCTTGTGTAGCTTTGATGATTTCTTGCCCGTTCAAATCGACAAACGTCAATTCGTAATAAAGCGGGCTGGGGTTGTTGCGGTTCACTGCTTCAGGCGGACGAGAGTGAAAGTCTTGCAAGTTTTCTGCGTTCTGCGATGACGCAAGTTCAAACGTGGGCTCGATTTTGTTTGTTGGCTCCCAACTTTGACCATCAGATGCAAGTTTCCAAGCGCCAATTTCGGTGGTGAAGCGGGTTCTTGTTTCAAGAAAGGTCTTGTACTGTTGCTCGTTGGTTGGCAAAGCCGCCGCCAACAAAATGTCGCGGTCACGGTCATACAAAAAATCGGCGACTGCACGTGCTGTATCTGTTGTGAGGCGTTCGAGTTCTTCTCGTGCGCGGTCGTCCAAGGCGCGTACGGACTCCTTGGCAAAACGGGCGCTCATGTCCGCCACCGTGGTTTTGACTTCTTCAGCGAGCTGATCGGTTTCTTGGGTCAGACTCTGTCCCAGTTGTTCCACCCCTTGCCAAGCCAAGTACGCGAGCAAGATGAGCGGCACGACTTTGATGACCACGAACAAGGCGATGAGCTTGGAGCGGATGCCAAATTTGATCACCGTCCAGTGATCTTGCGTTTTCATTTTTTATTTAAACTTAATAAATTAATGCTAGTTAATTATAGGTTCTGATTGCTTTGGCGGACTAAGCATCCCATCGGATGCTTAGCTGTAGATGGCTACACTTCCCGCACACTTTGAGAAGCCAATAACTTGATTGCCACTCACATTCCTCTCGCTGAACGTCTGCGCCCTCGCAACTTGGGTGAGGTCATTGGCCAGCAGCATTTGCTGGGCGAGGGCATGGCGCTGCGCGTGGCGTTTGAGTCGGGCCAGCCGCACAGCTGCATTCTGTGGGGGCCGCCGGGCGTGGGTAAAACCACCATCGCGCGCTTGATGGCCGATGCGTTTGACGCGCAGTTTTTGTCCATCAGCGCGGTGTTGGGTGGTGTGAAAGAAATCCGCGAAGCGGTGGAGCTGGCCCAAACGGCTCGCGATTCGCTCGACCCCAAACGCACCATCATGTTTGTGGATGAGGTGCACCGCTTTAACAAGAGCCAGCAAGACGCTTTCTTGCCACACGTCGAATCAGGCCTGTTCACTTTCATTGGCGCGACCACCGAAAACCCATCGTTTGAGGTGAACTCGGCCTTGCTCTCGCGTGCAGCGGTGTATGTGTTGCAGTCCTTAAGCGTAGACGACTTGCGCCAAATCATTGCCAAAGCACAAGCCATTGGCGCGGTGCCTGCCCTGCAAGACGCGGCGCTGCAACGGCTCATTGCCTATGCCGATGGCGACGCACGTCGCTTGCTCAACACGCTTGAAACCTTGGCAGTGGCGGCGACGCGCGAAAAGCACAACGAAATCACCGACGAATGGCTCCTCAAAGTCTTGGGCGAGCGCATGCGCCGCTACGACAAAGGCGGCGAACAGTTTTACGACACCATCAGTGCCCTGCATAAATCGGTGCGTGGCTCCGATCCCGATGCCGCGCTGTATTGGCTGGTCCGTATGTTGGACGGTGGGGCCGATCCGCGCTACATGGCTCGTCGCCTCATTCGCATGGCTGCTGAAGATATTGGTTTGGCTGACCCCCGCGCCTTGCGCTTGGCACTCGACGCGGCCGAGGTGTACGAGCGTTTAGGCTCGCCCGAAGGCGAGCTGGCGCTGGCCGAGTGTGTGGTGTATTTGGCCGTGGCGCCCAAGTCCAACGCCGTGTAC
This sequence comes from Limnohabitans sp. MORI2, assembly GCF_027925025.1. NCBI lineage: Bacteria > Pseudomonadati > Pseudomonadota > Betaproteobacteria > Burkholderiales > Comamonadaceae > Limnohabitans > Limnohabitans sp. MORI2. Next base: position 2,136,456 of record NZ_AP027058.1, on the reverse strand, counting down.
AAGGCTTACAACGAAGCCAAAGCCCTGGTAAAAAAAGACGGCAGCCGCCCCGTGCCCATGCACCTGCGCAACGCCCCCACCAAGATGATGAAAGACATGGATTGGGGCAAGGGCTACCGCTACGCGCACGACGAAGAAGACGGCTTTGCCGCAGGCGAGAACTACATGCCACAAGGCTTAGAAGGTACGGGCTTTTACCGACCTGTCGAGCGTGGCTTAGAGATCAAAATCGCCGACAAATTGCGCCACTTGCGCGACAAGAACAAACAAGCAGGTCAATAACAAATGGACGTTTTGCTTCAACAAGTCATCAATGGCTTGGTGCTCGGTAGCATGTACGCGCTGGTGGCACTGGGCTACACCATGGTGTACGGCATCATCAACCTCATCAACTTTGCGCACGGTGAGGTGTTGATGGTGGGGGCCTTGTGTAGTTGGTCGGTGGTTGGGATATTGCAGCCTCTCATGCCCGACACACCAGGCTGGGTGCTTCTCTTGATTGCCATGGTGTTGGCCTCTATCGCAGCAGCGGCCCTGAACTACGCGATTGAAAAAATTGCTTATCGTCCGCTACGCAACGCCCCTAAGCTGGCCCCGCTCATCACCGCAATTGGCATGTCCATCTTGCTGCAAACCCTGGCCATGATTGTGTGGAAGCCCAACTACAAACCCTTTCCCACGCTGTTGCCCACCACGCCGTTTGAAATTGGTGAGGCTGTCATCACGCCCACGCAGTTGATGATTTTGGGTTTGACCGTGGTGGCCTTGGCGGTGTTGTCATGGTTGGTGAACCGTACCAAGTTGGGCCGTGCGATGCGCGCCACAGCCGAGAACCCACGCGTGGCCAGCCTCATGGGCGTCAAACCCGATGTGGTGATTTCAGCTACCTTCATCATCGGCGCAGTGCTGGCCACGATTGCAGGTGTGATGTGGGCCATGAACTACGGCACGGCCCACCATGCCATGGGCTTTTTGCCGGGCCTCAAAGCGTTTACCGCTGCAGTGTTTGGCGGTATTGGCAATTTGGGTGGTGCGGTGCTTGGCGGTGTGTTGCTGGGCTTGATTGAGTCGATTGGCTCGGGCTATTTGGGCGAGCTCACCGGTGGTGTGCTGGGGAGTCACTACACCGACATCCTCGCATTCATTGTGTTGATCGTCACACTGACGCTGCGCCCCTCGGGCCTGTTAGGCGAACGCGTGGCTGATAGGGCTTGATCACCATGACACACAAACTCTTTTCTAATCGTTGGCTGATGGCCGCCGTGTTGTTGGCGTTGCCCTTGCTTCTGCAAAGTTTCGGCAACGCGTGGGTGCGCATTGCCGATATGTCGTTGCTGTATGTGTTGCTTGCGCTGGGTCTGAACATCGTGGTGGGTTACGCCGGTTTGCTTGATTTGGGCTATGTGGCTTTCTTTGCGGTGGGGGCCTATATGTTTGGCCTCTTGGCTTCGCCGCATTTGACGGATGTGTTTCCGTGGATTGCCGCCATGTTCCCCGAAGGCTTGCACATGAGCTTGTGGCTCGTGTTGCCTTTGGCAGCTGGTTTGGCGGGCTTGTTTGGTGTGCTGCTGGGTGCGCCTACTCTGAAGCTGCGGGGCGACTATCTGGCCATCGTTACCTTGGGCTTTGGCGAAATCATCCGCGTGTTCCTCAACAACATGGACCATCCTGTCAATCTCACCAATGGCCCCAAAGGCTTGGGCCAGATTGATGCGGTGAGTGTGTTTGGTTATCCCTTGTCTAAGCGTTTGGATTTGGGTTTTATCGAGTTGCCATCGGTGACTTTGTACTACTACCTGTTCCTCGCCTTGGTGGTGTTGAGTGTGATCATCTCGCATCGTTTGGAGTACTCACGCATTGGCCGTGCATGGATGGCGATTCGTGAAGACGAAATTGCTGCCAAAGCGATGGGCCTGAATACCCGCAATTTGAAGCTCTTAGCCTTTGGCATGGGTGCCACATTTGGCGGTATTTCGGGGGCCATGTTTGCGGCCTTCCAAGGCTTTGTGTCGCCTGAGTCGTTCAGCCTCATGGAGTCAGTGATGATTGTGGCCATGGTGGTGCTGGGAGGCTTGGGACATCTGCCTGGCGTCATCCTAGGAGCCGTGCTGTTGGCTGCGTTGCCCGAGGTGTTGCGCTATGTGGCCAGCCCCTTGCAAGCCATGACCGATGGGCGTTTGGATGCCGCCATCTTGCGCCAACTGCTGATTGCTTTGGCCATGATTACCGTCATGCTCTGGCGGCCACGCGGTTTGTGGCCCACACCTGAACATGGCAAAAACCTCAACCCACAAGGAGGTGCGCGATGAGCGACCTCGTGTTGAATGTCTCCGGCATCTCCAAGCGCTTTGGTGGTTTGCAAGCCTTGACCGACGTGCGTATGCAGATTGAGCGTGGCCAAGTGTATGGATTGATTGGTCCTAACGGCGCAGGTAAAACCACGTTTTTCAATGTCATCACAGGTTTGTACACCCCCGACAGTGGTCGCTTTGAATTGGCGGGCCAGCCGTATGAACCCACCGAGGTGCACCGTGTGGCCCAAGCCGGTATTGCGCGTACCTTTCAAAACATCCGTTTGTTTGCTGACATGACGGCTCTAGAAAACGTGATGGTGGGACGCCATGTGCGCACGCACTCGGGCTTGTTGGGTGCAATTTTCAGAACGGCAACATTCAAAGCGGAAGAGTTGGCGATTGAACAACGTGCCCGCGAACTACTTGACTACGTGGGCATTGCCAGCTTGGCCGACTACAAAGCGCGCACGCTGAGTTACGGCGACCAACGTCGCTTAGAAATTGCACGCGCTTTGGCGACCGACCCGCAACTCATCGCGCTTGATGAGCCTGCGGCTGGCATGAACGCCACCGAAAAAGTACAGCTGCGTGAGCTGATCGACAAGATTCGCAGTGACCATCGCACAGTGCTCTTGATTGAACATGATGTGAAGTTGGTCATGGGCTTGTGTGACCGCGTGACCGTGCTCGACTACGGCAAAGTCATTGCGCAAGGCACACCTGCTGACGTGCAGCGCAACCCGCAAGTGATTGAAGCCTATCTCGGCACGGGAGGGCACTGACATGAAACACAACAACGCAAGCGTGCTCTTGAGCGTCCAGGATGTGAAGGTCGCCTACGGCGGCATTCAAGCCGTCAAAGGCGTGAGCCTAGAGGTGCGCGAGGGTGAGCTGGTCTCGCTCATTGGCTCCAATGGCGCAGGTAAAACGACCACCATGAAAGCCATCACGGGTCTGCTGCCCTTGGGTGGCGGTCATATTCAGCTGAACGGCAAAACCATTGACGGTCAAGGCCCTTGGGATTTGGTGCAACAAGGCCTCGCCATGGTGCCCGAAGGCCGCGGTGTGTTCACGCGCATGACCATTGTGGAAAACTTGCAAATGGGCGCCTACATCCGTGATGACAATGCAGCCATTGCCGATGACATCGAGCGCGTGTTCACCACCTTCCCGCGTCTCAAAGAACGCCGTGATCAATTGGCAGGCACCATGTCAGGTGGTGAGCAACAAATGTTGGCCATGGGCCGTGCGTTGATGAGTCGCCCCAAAGTGCTGTTGCTCGATGAACCATCGATGGGCTTGTCACCCATCATGGTGGACAAAATCTTTGAAGTGATTCAAGATGTGTCCGCTCAAGGTGTGACGATTTTGTTGGTGGAACAAAACGCCAGCCGTGCACTGCAAATTGCCGACCGTGGCTATGTGATGGAGTCGGGTTTGATCACCCTCAGTGGTAATGCACACGACATGTTGCACGACCCTAAAGTGCGTGAAGCCTATCTGGGTGAATAAGCCTGTGTCGGTGAGGAGGGTTTAGCCCTCCATCATCCAAATCAACACTTGTTTGGCAATGAAGCCCACCATGCCAAACGCCAACACCAAAAACAGCACAAACGTGCCGAACTTGCCCGCTTTCGATTCGCGTGCAAGCTGGTAGATGATGAATAGCATGTACAGCATGAAGCCGCCCACGCCAAAGGTCAGCCCAAATTGGGCAAATTGTTCTTCTGTCATAAAAATCAGTGCACCGTGGGGTCGTAAGCCACCAAGTCACGGTAAGCATGCCAACTGGCGTGGCCCAACATGGGGACAACGCCTAACAAACCCAAAAACGCGGAGCCAATGCCCAGCGCCGTGAATAAACACAAAATACCCGCCCAGCAAGCCATAGCCACTGGGTTCATGGCCACCACACGCCAGCTGGTTTGCACGGCTTGTTGCAAGGTTAGGCTGGGGTGATCCATCAACAAAGGAATGGTGACCAAGGTGGAGGCAAACATCGGCGCAGCGAGCAACGCCCCCATGATGACCCACAGCTCAAACAATCCGAATTGCGGCTGCAACACAACCAAACGCACAAAATCGGCAGGGGTGTGCACACTGGCGGGCAGCATCCACTGAATCAGCGCTGCCGAGCAGACCAGCCAGCCCGCACTTGAGACTGCAAGCAACAAACCAAACTGGATCAAGCGCTTGTCGCCACAGGTCCAAATGCGAAAAGCGTCGGTGAGCGTTGCTTCTTCGCCGCGTTCTAGGCGACGGCTGATGTCGTACAAGCCCGTGGCTAGCAGCGGTGCAATGATCATGCTCACAGACAACATGGCCGCAATCCACCAAAAGTCGTGACGTGCAAACCAAAACAAACCACCCGCCACCAAAGCCAAAATCAAGCCGTGGGTGACGCCTGCGGTGGGGCAGCGTTCCATGTCTTTCCATGCCAAGGCCAGCCAGTGCATGGGGCGAAATGCCTCAATGTCTTTGACTTCGAGGTGGGGGTGTGCAGGGGTGGACATGCGGATCAATCGATGCGTGCGCCGGAGCGTTTGATGATGGGGGCCCATTTCACCGACTCATCGTGAATGAGTTTGGTGAATTGTTCAGGCGACCCTCCAATGGGTTCAAGGCCTGCACCTTTGAGGCGATCTTTCACAGCGCTGTCGTGGATCGCAGTGTTCAAGGCCGTGTTGATGCGATCCACCACATCACGCGGGGTGCCCGCAGCCACCAGCACGCCGTTCCATGCCAAAGCTTCAAAGCCTTTGAGCTCTGGAACGCCGCTTTCAGCCACGGTGGGTACATCCGGTAACAAGGGGTAGCGTTGTGCGCTGGTGACGGCCAAATACTTCAAACGCCCTTGCTTGACTTGGGGCGCGATCACTGTGGGAACAGAGGCCATGAACTGGGTTTCGCCAGACATGGTGGCCATCACGGCAGGGGGGCTACCGTTGAAGGGAATGTGCACCGCATAGGTGTTGGTCACAGCCTTGATGTATTCCATCGTGAGGTGTGAGGAGCTGCCATTGCCGACCGATGCGAAGTTGTAGGTGCCTGGTGACTTTTTCATCAAGGCAATCGCTTCACGCATGGTGCTGACGGGCAGCTGGGCGTTGACGGCAATGACATTGGGCTGTGAGGTTGTGATCATCACCGGCTGCAAGTCTTTGAGAGGCTGATAAGGCAGCTTGGGATAAAGATAAGGCGCAAATGACAAGGGGCCGTTGTAGGACATCACCCATGTGTAGCCATCCGGTGCGGACTTGGCCACCTCGTTGGTGCCCAAGGTGCCACCAGCTTGCGGCTTGTTTTCAATCACAACGGCTTGTCCCAAGCTGTCTTTGAGCTTGTCTTGCATCGCGCGTGCAATGACGTCGAGTGACGAGCCAGCAGGTGCGACCACGATCCAACGAATTGGTTTGCTGGGGAAACTTTGCGCATGAGCGCTGGAGATGCAAAACCCTGCACCCAAGCTCAGCAAAGCAGGCAAGAGACAAAGCAGTTGGCGGCGAGGAAATGTGTGAGGGTTCTGCATAGTTTTCTCGTGTTTAGGCTTTGTCGGCCGCAGAGGTGAACGAGTCGGCGTAGAACTCGTCCGCTGGCAAACCCGCTTGTGTGTAGGCGGTGCGTGCTGAGTCCACCACGATCGGTGCGCCGCAGGCATACACCTGATGGCCGCTGAGATCGGCGTGGTCTTGCAATACGGCAGCATGCACAAAGCCTGTGCGACCCGTCCAGTTATCTTCCGGCAAGGCGTCTGACACCACGGGGATGTAGGTGAGGTTTGGCATGACAGCCGCTTGCGCTTGCACCCAGTCGTTCATGTACAGGTCCGCAGGGCGGCGGCCACCCCAGTAGAGCGACACAGGGCGTCTGAGCCCCAAGTGTTGCATGTGCTCCAAGATGGCTTTGATGGGCGCAAAGCCAGTGCCAGAGGCCAAGAACACCAAAGGCTTGTCTGAGTCTTCACGCAAGAAGAAGCTGCCTTGTGGGCCTTCGATGCGTTGGATTTCTTTTTCCTTCATCGCACCAAACACGTGGTCGGTGAACTTGCCGCCGGGCATGTGGCGGATGTGCAGTTCAATCGCGGGTGCACCTTCGACAAATGTGTGCGGTGCATTCGCCATGGAGTAGCTGCGGCGATCGCCATCGCGCAGCAAGAAGTCGACGTACTGACCGGCATGGAATTTCATCGGGTCAGTGGCGGGCAGTTGCAGTTTGACGATCATCACATCGTGTGAGGCCTTCTCCAGCGACATCACGCGCACGGGCATCTTCTTGATGGGGAAGGCGCCTTCTTCCACCACTTGGCGCGACTCCAGCACCACATCGCTGTGCGCGGTGGCGCAGCAGGTGAGCACAAAGCCATTGGCGGCTTCTTCAGCGCTCAGCGCTTTTTCTTGGTGGTTGCCGTGGGTGACTTCACCCGAAATCTTTTTGCATTTGCACGAGCCGCACGCGCCGTCTTTGCAGCCGTAGGGCAGGCCAATGCCTTGGCGCAGGCCAGCGGCCAGCAAGGTTTCGTCAGAGGTGGCGGTGAATGCGCGGCCACTAGGTTGGACCGTGATGTTGAAACTCATCTTTGGGTATCCTTGAACTTTTATAGGGTGTATTTTGCCTTCCAATCAATCCCCCCTCGGCGCTTTGCCCTCTCGCTTCAAACGCGAGCGTTTGCTCATCATCGGTTGCGGTGATGTGGGGCAACGCGTGGTGCGCGTGCAGCGCCATGTGCGTGTCGTGGCTCTCACCTCTAGCCCCGAGCGCGTGGCCGCTTTGCGCGCCCAAGGCGTAACGCCTGTGGTGGGTAATTTGGATGTGCCAGCCAGCTTGCAACGCTTGGCCGGTTGGGCCACACGGGTGTTGTATTTGGCGCCCCCGCCATTGCAAGGCAGCACCGACCCGCGCACTTTGGCGTTGACCCGCTTGTTGATGCGCCGCACCGCACCGCTGAGCTTGGTCTATGGCTCAACCAGCGGTGTGTATGGCGACTGCGCGGGTGAGTGGGTGAGTGAGAGCCGCACGGTCAAACCCATCACGCCCAGAGCGCAGCGGCGTGTGGATGCCGAAGCACGTGTGCGCCATGTGGGGCGTTTGCGTTCGAGCGCGGTGCGGGTGAGTGTGCTGCGCATTCCGGGTATCTATGCGCCTGACCGCGAGGGCGGCACGCCGCGTGAACGCCTGATGCGCGGTACACCGGTACTTGCCCGAGAAGAGGATGTGTTCACCAACCACATCCACGCCAACGACTTGGCCCGTGCCTGCCAGCTGGCGCTGTGGCGTGGCAAGCCTCAACGCGTTTACAACGTGAACGACGACTGCCAGTTGTTGATGGGCGACTACTTTGACATGGCGGCTGATTTATATGGTTTAGCCAAACCACCGCGCATCAGCCGTGCACAGGCGCAAACCGAGCTGCCCGCCATGCAGCTGAGTTTCATGGGCGAATCACGCCGCATGGTGAACACACGCATGAAGCGCGAGCTGCGTTTGCAGCTGCGCTACGCGAAAGTGGAGGATGGGTTACTTAGTCGAACTTGATGTTGCCTGCCTTGATAGCCTTGGCCCAGCTGACGGTGTCGCGCTCTAGCAGCTTGGTGGTGTTCTCAGGTGAGAGGTAGCGCACTTCCACACCTGCAGCATCGGCGCGTTGCTTGGTTTCGGCTTGCTCCATGCTGCGCTTGACGTCGGCCGATAGCTTTTGCACCACGTCTTTTGGGGTGCCGCTGGGCACGTACAAGGCCACCCACGACTCCAACTCAAAACCACTCAAGCCCGCCTCTGACACCGTGGGCACTTGTGGCATTTGTGGATGGCGTGTTTTGCCCGTTACCGCCAATGCTTTGAGCTTCCCGCTTTGCACATGGCCCATCACAGACGGTGGCGTGGTGATGAACACCTGCACTTGGCCCGCCAGCACATCTTGAATGGCTTGACCTGAACCCTTGTAAGGGACGTGCGTCATTTCAATGCCAGTTTGTTGTTTGAAGATTTCCGTGCCGATGTGAGACACCGAGCCATTGCCCTGCGAGGCGTAGTTGAGCTTGCCTGGGTTTTGTTTGGCCCATGCGATGAACTCTTTCAAGTTGTTCGCAGGCACGGAAGGGTGTACCGCAATCACGTTGGTGGCCACTGTGATGAGGCCGATGGGTGTGAGGTCTTTCAAGTCCCAAGGGAGTTTGTCCATCAGGATTGGGTTGGCAATGTGATAGCCCGAGTACGACACCAACACGGTGTAGCCATCTTTCGCGCTGCGTGCCACGTTGGAGTAGGCCAAGTTGCCGCTGCCGCCTGGCTTGTTGTCCACCACCACAGATTGACCTGTCACGCGAGACAAGGGCTCGCTCACCAAGCGTGCCGATGTGTCCACCAAGCCGCCGGGTGGGTTGGGCACCACCAAGGTGATGGGCTTGCTGGGGTAGGCGTCGGATTGCGCGTGTGCGACCAGGGGCGCGATGAAGGTGCTTGCGCTGATGACGCTGGTCGCCAACAGCGCTGCGTTGAGGTTGCGGCGTGTGAGATGTTTCATGTCATGTCTCCTGTTCGTGTTCTATCGTTGGCGCTTAGCGCTGCCCCATGTGCACGGACTCAAAAATGCCTTGTGCTTCGCGCGGCATGCATCGCCAGTACTGCGGGCTGGCTTGCACTTTGCCGTTCAAAGCGGCAGCTGCTTCCCACACCCAACGGGGTTTGTAGAGGAAGGCGCGAGCGAGGGCAATCAAATCCGCATCGCCGCGCGCCAAGATGTTTTCGGCTTGCTGCGGTTCGGTGATGAGGCCCACGGTGATGGTGGGCATGCCTGTCTTTTGCTTGACTAGTTTGGCAAACGGCACTTGGTAGTCAGGGCCAATGGCGATTTTTTGTTGTGCGGCCACGCCACCCGAAGAGATGTGCACAAAGTCTGCGCCTGCGAGTTTCAAACGCAGCGAGAAGTCGGCTGTTTCCTCGGGCGTCCAACCGTTCTCCACCCAGTCTGAGGCGGAGATGCGCATGCCCAGCGTGCCTTTGTAAACCGCGCGCACAGCTTCAAACACTTCCATGGGGAAACGTGTGCGGTTGTCAAAGTTGCCACCATAGGCATCGGTGCGATGGTTGGCGATGGGGGACAAAAACTGATGCAACAAATAGCCGTGTGCGCCATGCAGTTCGATGGCTTCAATGCCCATAGCTTCGGCGCGTTGGGCAGCTTTGGCAAACGCTTGTTTGATGCACTCTAGGCCTTGTGCGTCTAACTCATGCGGCGCAGTTTCTTGGGGCAGATGAGGAATGGCTGACGGGCCAACGGTGGACCAACCGCCTTGATCCATAGGCAGTAACTGCCCACCTTGCCAAGGCGCTGCGCTAGATGCTTTGCGCCCTGCGTGCGCAAGCTGAATACACACTGGCACATGGGGCGCGAGCTTGCGTGCGCGATGCAATTTGTCTTGCAAGGCTGCTGCTGTGGCGTCACCCCACAAGCCTAAGCATAGGGGTGTGATGCGCCCCTCTGGCACCACCGCAGTGGCCTCGATGATGAACATGGCTGCGCCGCTGTTGAGCAGGTTGGCCCAATGCGCCAAGTGCCAGTCGGTGGCATGGCCGTTTTCTGCCGAGTATTGGCACATGGGAGCCACGATGGCGCGGTTAGCCAGAGTCAGCGGGCCACGAGGCGAGGTGAGGGTGAATTCAGAAAATAAGTGGCTCACAGAAAACTCCAGAAACAAAAAAGCCTGCGGTTGAGGCAGGCTGGATCCTAATCAGGCGGACGACAAATCTGTGGCATCTGGGCGACAGTGCTTAGCCCAAATCCACCTTGAAGTCATCTGGGTTGCCTTTGTCGAGCTGGGTATCTTCTTTGTGTACTTTTTCTTCGAAGTCGGTGAGGCGGCTGTTGAGTGCGTCCACGTTGTGTTTGATACCCGCCAAGCGGCCATGAAAGGCGTCGTTGATTTGCTCGCGCTTGAGCTTGGCTTGCAGCTTTTCTGCCTCGGTCGCAGGGGCGCGTGGTGCTGCGGCAGGCTTGACTTGCGCTTTAGCCGTGGAGGCTTTGGCTGCTGCAGCTGTGTTTTGTGCAACGCCGCTGGCGCTACTTCCGCTGGGGAAATCGACCTTCTTACGCTCAACTGTGTCAGAGGGAAGTTGCTCGAAATGTGACTCAATCTTGCCGTTGTCAACGCCTTGGCGATTGATGCCAGGCGGCGCATTTTCAGGCGCAGCCTGTCGGTTCAAGATGGCTGCGTCTGTGGCGATGGGTTGGTTGTTGGGGCCAATGCCCGCAGGGGTTTCAAGCACTTGGTTGTTGGTGGCCAAGTTCTCTTGAGGCAGGGGCTGCTTGTTGTCTTGAATGGCGAGCTTGGCAATTCCTTGCTCATTCGATGAATGGGGGGTGCTTTGGATGCCTTGGCGGTTATCTGCTGTGCCATCATTTGGCAGCGTTTGACGATTGTTGATCGACTCATCTGCTGGCAGTGCCTGCAAGTTTGGCGCAGCGGCTGGATCGTTGCCGATACCTTGGCGATTCACACCAAGTGTGTCTTGTCCAACGGCTTGGTTGTTAGCGCTGAAACCACTTGCCTCCAAGGCTTGTTTGTTGGTGGCGACGCCATCAATCGCAATGTTTTGCACGTTGGCGCCAATGACATCGGTGGGGATATTTTGGCGATTGGCTTGAATGCCTTTGTCAGCCGCAATGTTCTGAATATTCGCTTGGATGTTGTCCGTGCCAATGTTTTGAATGTTGGCATCTATCACGTCCGTTGAGACGCTTTGCACATTGGGCGCTGCCGCTCCACTGTTGGCAATGGTCTGACGATTTTGTGCCGTTTGATCAGCCGTGATTTTTTGGATGTTGTCGTCAGCGGATGTTTCAGTCGCTATGTGTTCGGTGTGCTCAGCCAATGCGTCTGCTAAAGCTTTTTTTGCTTCTAGCTCGGCGAGTGCTTTTTGCTCGAACGCACGTTTGCGCGCCTCGGTCTCTTCTTCGTGAGACGTGACAATGTTTTTTGGGGTCTTGGCGTTGCCTGTGTGTTCGGAAACCGAAACAGAGTGCTCTGTGCCACTTCTGACTATGTTGGAAAACTCGTCGTCATGCATAGGATTGATGGCGCGTTATCGAGTCAGGACGGTAAGAGATACCGATGGTGCCCGGGGCCGGAATCGAACCGGCACGCCTCGCGGCGGGGGATTTTGAGTCCCCTGCGTCTACCAATTTCACCACCCGGGCACGGGAGAGAAGACCAAGATTATGCCACAGATTTTTTGGCGTATTGGCCTGCTGTGAAAAAACTTGTGTCATGCTGGTGAATCCGGATGGGGTGGGAGAGTTTGGGGTAGCGCAAGACCGTGTCTAGTAAGGTATCGACAGAATGCCTTAGGTCTTGAGAGATAGCGCTGAGTGCGGGTATCGGCTGTCGAGGGCTACTGGGAGATTTCCGAGAACTTGGACTCAACAACGGCAATCACTTGTTGGAAGCTCACGGGCTTGTGTAGCACGGGGATGTTGAGTTCTGAGAAATATTGGATATGCGACGGCGAGGTGTCGGCCGTGACAATCATGGCGGGTATTTCTTCGTTGTAAAGCTCCCTGAGCTTGCTGATCATTTCAGCACCTGAGCTTGTTTTTAAACGGTAGTCGCTGATGATGAAGTCGATGGTGCTTGCGTCAAGTAGTGCCATTTGATTGGCGAAGGCATCTCGCTCTAAAGCGACTTTGATGACGATGGCCCCCCGTGTTGTTAAGGCTTGCGCGTAAGCCTCCAACACAACCGGATCATCCTCGATCACTGCAATGGTTTTCCCCAGAATGGATGCAGAAGAAATCTTTTTTCTTTGTGTGCGATAGGGGTGTTCATCTAAAACGTCAATCTGCTCTGAAACAGGAAATTTAGTCGACACGGTAAAGACTGTGCCATGGTCGATTTTTGAATCGATAGAAATCTCAGCGCCAATCAATTTGCAAAGCCTGCTCACAATCGATAGACCTAGCCCTAATCCGTCGTGATGATCGCGTGTTTTGTCGACGCGGAAAAACTCTTGAAAAATTCGTGACTGGTCATCAAGCGAAATGCCACACCCTGTATCCGTCACGGATATGTGTAAACAGTTGGCATAGCTGAAAAAATTGACAACGACTTCGCCTTGATCTGTGTAGTGGATCGCGTTGTTGATCAAGTTCAGCAACATTTGACTCAGCAAGGCCTCATCTCCAACGGCATATTTAGGGCCTATGTTGAATTGAATTTTGAGTTGCTTATGCAGCGCATGAGGTTTAACAACCGCTTTGAGCGATTCAACCAATCGTTCGATTTCAAACGGCTGATTGGTGGATCTGAAGCTCATGCTGTCCAACTTGCTGATGTTCAACAAGGCTTCGAACATTTCATTGAGCGTGACGACGCTGTTCTTGATTTTGCTGATGGTGGCTTTTTCTGTCGGTGGCATCGCATCGGTATTCAGTGAATCTAGATACATGTTCACCGCATACATGGGCTGGCGAAGATCGTGGCTTGCTGACGCTACAAAATTTGACTTTGCCACGTTGGCTGCAATCGACTGATCCCTTTCAACGGAGAGTTCTTGATAGAGTTTTTCGTTGCGTAGTCTGAGTCGCACAGACTCTTCAAATGTTTTCGAAAAGTTCTTGGCGATTTTGATGACGCAGATGAACAAGATCGAAATTCCGATCGCAAAAGGCCATGGAAAAATATCACGATTCCACAAGACAGTCGAAATCGCAGGCACCATGGTTGGAATGATGAAACTGTAGAAAGTGGGCCAGTGAACGCAGTAGCCAAACATCGCGTTGAACATGCCGCCTGCTGTGACGTAGAGATAAATCATGCGATTCATCGTGTCTAAGTCTGGGACCAACAAAATCCAGCCGAGTCCCCAACCAAAACCGATCAGTGCCACACCGAATGTGACAACCGCCAAGTCTTTATTGGGGTTGTCGATTTTTTCTTCTTGGTATTCGAGTTTTGCAGTGAACCAAGTTCGGATGAACGTAGCAACCGCCATGTAAGCCAGCCAAATGGTTAACTTAAGAGGATCCGCGTCGTCATAAAAAAGTAGGAGTGCAAATAGCGGAGCCAGAATGTTGGTCACAGTCACCGAACGGGCTGTTTTAACAATGTAGGCAGATTTTTGTTTTGCGATCTGGCTAGACGAAAAGTTATTGAAATCAGTCGTGTTGAGGGTGTGGGGCATGGCACGTCGCTGTGGCAGCTCTTTGGAAAACTAAAGGCACGCAGTTGGTAAGCCAGCTGGACGTGTGTCCATCCATTGCTCACAATCTGGGTATCAACATATCTATTTTTTGAAAATATTGCCATAGCACATTAGATCTATCCCAAGTATTTAAAAAGTGCTCAAATCTTTAGTCTATTTGTCGTACAACAGATTGACTATTGTTCATCAGCATGTGATTGATTAGCATCGAAGAAAAATTAATCCATATGCGTAAAAAAGCACTTCTGATAGTTGATGATCATCCCGTTTACAGAGATGCTTTAGGCGATAAATTTTGTTCTGAATTTGCTAAGTTACAGGTTGCTGTAGAGCTTGCAGCTGATGCAACTGAAGGCCTTGAAATTCTGCAAAGACTGAGTGACCACGATTTGGTGGTGGTGCTTGATATTCTTTTACACGGCATCAGTGGCGAAGATGCCATTGCGTTATTCAAGTCTCAGGCAAACGTCAAGCATGTGGTGGCGATTTCTGGGCTCGACGAAAGTGAATGGAAGAAAAAAGCACTTCGCTCAGGTGCTTCAGCCTTTATTTCTAAAAACAACGTTAGTCAATTCATTTGTGATGAAGTCAAAGCACTGATGGATATGCCGAGTCTGCAGTTGAATGCGGCAGCGCAGGAAGGGTTGGAGTTTCGTTTGACAGCGCGACAACGCGAGGTCTTGGAACTCATTGCCAACGGTCATCCCAATAAGATCATTGCAGATCGACTCTCAATCAGTGAGCAGACTGTGAAGATCCACATCAATCAGATTTTTCGTGAATTAAAAGTGTTGAACCGTACTCAAGCGGCTCTGAAAGCTCAGAAGTACATGATTGTTTGAGTGATTCAATTTAAGTACATATTGCCGATCATTACAACCTTAGTTACGTTTTGAAATGTACGGTAATAAAACTTTGGAGCGATTCATAAAAATCTTTGGTAACGCGCATGTTGCGAGTTGCTGGGTGATCTTTTTATGACGCAATCGTATAAACAATTGTTGGCGCAGCTTGCACCAACCTCCGCTGATGCTCAGTTGGATCAACCGACTGAAAATAAAAATAGATTTGAAAAATTGCTGGTTTGGATTGACCAAAACATTGATTCGCCCATTTCTTTGAATGACTTGCTGGCGCAATCAGGTTTGTCATTGCTTGAGCTGAACAGGCAGTTCAAGCTACATACCAAACAGTCGCCCCTTCAATTCATCAAAGAATTTCGAAAATTCAAGCAGGAAGCGGCGTTGGCCAATCAGCCGATCATCGATCAAACCTACGCTTTGTTTGACCCATTCAAAAAATGAGGATTTTTGGGTGTCAATGAATGGGGTGTGAAGCAAGGCATAAGACTTATGGCACAGTAATGCCTTATGAGCTCACATCCGATTTATCCCACGATTGAAGGCGCCATTGGCAAAACACCGCTGGTGGCCTTGCAGCGCATTGGCGCAACTGACAATGCCAAGCGCGGCAACATCGTTTTGGGCAAGCTAGAGGGCAACAACCCGGCTGGCTCTGTGAAAGACCGTCCTGCGTTGTCGATGATTCAGCGCGCGCAAGAGCGTGGCGATATCAAGCCTGGGGACACCTTGATTGAGGCGACCTCAGGCAACACGGGGATTGCGTTGGCGATGGCGGCTGCCATCAAGGGCTATCGCATGGTGCTCATCATGCCGGAGGACTTGTCGATTGAGCGTGCCCAAACCATGAAGGCGTTTGGTGCAGACCTGATCTTGACGCCTAAGAGCGGTGGTATGGAATACGCCCGCGACTTGGCTGAGCGTATGCAAAAAGAAGGCAAAGGGCGAATGCTCGATCAGTTTGCCAACGAAGACAACCCACGCATCCATTACGAAACCACAGGCCCAGAGCTGTGGGAGCAAACGCAGGGCCGCATCACGCACTTCGTGAGCGCCATGGGTACGACGGGCACCATCACCGGTGTGTCGCGCTTTTTGAAAGAGAAAAACCCTGCCATTCGCATCATCGGCGCGCAGCCCTCAGAGGGCTCGCGCATTCCTGGCATTCGCAAATGGCCGCAAGAGTATTTGCCAAAGATTTACGACGCTAGCAACGTGGATGAGTTGGTTTACGTGAGCCAAGACGATGCCGAAGACATGTGCCGCCGCTTGGCCCGCGAAGAAGGCATTTTTGCTGGCATTTCAGCGGCGGGTGCTTGCTGGGTGGCGATGCAAATTGCCCAGCAGGTTGAGAACGCGACGATCGCTTTCATCGTGTGTGACCGAGGTGACCGCTACTTGTCGACTGGAGTGTTTCCCGCATGAACTTCGATGTAGAAATTGACACACGCGGGTTGAATTGCCCCTTGCCTATTTTGAAAGCCAAAAAGGCATTGACGGCGATGGCCAGTGGCCAAGTGCTGAGAGTGGTGTCCACCGACACAGGCTCGGTTCGCGACTTTGCGGCCTTTGCCAAGCAGACTGGAAATGAACTGTTGTCGCAAACCACCGAGGGCAGCGACTTTGTTCATATCTTGAAGCGACGCTGAATTAAGCGTCGCTAAGTCAGGCGACGTTGAGTTGCTTCAAGTAATCGCGAAACTCTGCGCCGACTTCGGCGTGTTGCAAGGCGAGCTCAACGCTGGCTTGTAAGAAGCCTACTTTGCTGCCGCAGTCGTACCGCTTGCCTTCGTAGGCGTAGGCCAACACTTTTTCGGTGGCCAACAAACCTGCAATGCCGTCGGTGAGTTGAATCTCACCTTGCACACCTCGGCCACCTGCGCGAATGCGTTCGAACACGGCTGGTGTCAAGATGTAGCGACCAGCCACCGTGGTGCGAGAGGGGGCCACTTCGGCTTTGGGCTTTTCGACCATTTGTTGGATGTCAACCAAGCCATTGCCCAAGTCTTTGCCCGCGACCACGCCATAGCGGTGCACATGCTCCAAAGGCACTTCTTGCACGGCCAGCACAGAAGACTGTGTGCGTGCAAACACATCGGCCATTTGCTTCAACACACCTGGACCACCTGGCTTGCCACGCATCAAGTCATCAGCCAGCAAAACGGCAAAGGGCTCGTCACCCACCAAGTGTTCGGCACACAACACGGCATGGCCTAAGCCCAGCGCGCGTGCTTGGCGCACGTAGACGCATTGCATGTCGTCGGGTTGCACGCTGCGCACAATGTCGAGCAAGGCTTGCTTGCCTGCGGCTTCGAGTTCAGTTTCCAACTCGTAGGCCATGTCAAAGTGGTCTTCAATGGCGCGCTTGCTGCGGCCTGTGACGAAGATCATTTCACGAATGCCAGCTTCATAAGCCTCTTCCACGGCGTATTGGATGAGCGGTTTGTCCACCACGGTCAGCATTTCTTTGGGGCTGGCTTTGGTGGCGGGCAAGAAGCGTGTGCCCATGCCTGCAACAGGGAAAACGGCTTTGGTGAGAGCTTTGGTCATATGCGAGAAATTAATAGTTTTGGCAAGTTTAGCGGCGCTTTATTTCTGCAGCTTGACAAGTTGCTCCTGCACCTTGGTCAAAGTGGCTGTGAAGTCGGCCACGCGTTTTTTGGCTTCTTCAATCACCGCAGGTGGGGCTTTGGCGACAAAGGCTTCGTTCTTCAACTTAGAGCCGGCTTTTTCAATTTCGTTTTGCAAGCGCTCGACTTCTTTGCCCAAGCGAATTTTCTCGGCGGCTACGTCCACTTCGATGAACAAGCACACACGCAACTCACCAATCACGGCCACAGGTGCGGCTTGTGCAGCGGCCGACCATTCGGCTTCACTGTCAAACACCTTGACTTCGCTGAGCTTGGCCAAGGCTTGCAACACTGGCGCGACGCTTTGCATGAAGGCATGTTCTTCGGCGCTGCCAGCCAGCGCAAACAAAGGCATCCGCGTGGCGGGTGACACGCCCATTTCGCCACGCAAGTTGCGGCAGGCATCGACCAGCGATTTCACGCGGGCGACATAGGCCTCAGCTTGCTCGTCAATGCGCTCAGGCTGGCTCACAGGGTAGGCTGCGATGCTGATGGACGCTGATGTGTCGTCAGCCGCTTTGCGACCCGCCACCACCGCCACGGTTTGCCACAGCTCTTCGGTGATGAAAGGGGTGATGGGGTGGGCCAAACGCAAAATGGTTTCGAGTGTGCGAATCAATGTGCGGCGCGTTGCACGTTTTTGCGAGTCATCGCCCACATTGATTTGCACCTTAGCGATTTCTAAATACCAATCGCAGAACTCGTTCCACACGAAGTCGTAAATCGTGTTGGCCACGTTGTCTAAGCGATAAGCTGCAAAGCCTTCTGCCACTTCGGCTTCCACACGCTGCAGCTTGGACACAATCCATCGGTCGGCTTGGCTGAACGTCAAGTACCCATGGGCTGAGCCACCCACGCTGCATTCTTCTTTGGTGTGTTCTTTGAGGCCGCAGTCTTGACCTTCGCAGTTCATCAGCACAAAGCGGGTGGCGTTCCACAGCTTGTTGCAGAAGTTGCGGTAGCCCTCGCAGCGCTTGCTGTCGAAGTTGATCGAACGACCCAACGTGGCAAGTGCCGCGAACGTGAAGCGCAGCGCATCTGCACCGTAGGCCGGAATGCCTTCTGGGAATTCTTTTTCAGTTTGCTTGCGCACCTTGGGTGCGGTCTCGGGCTTGCGCAAACCTTGGGTACGTTTTTCGAGCAGAGGCTCAAGTGTGATGCCGTCGATCAAGTCCACAGGGTCGAGCACGTTGCCCTCTGACTTGCTCATCTTCTTGCCTTGGGCGTCGAGCACCAGGCCGTGGATGTACACATGTTTGAACGGCACACGCCCTGTGAAGTGCGTGGTCATCATGATCATGCGGGCGACCCAGAAGAAGATGATGTCGTAGCCGGTGACCAGCACAGAGGATGGCAGGTACAGGTCGTAATCCGTGGAGCCGCTGGCGAGGGTGCCGGAACCGGCCTTGCTCCCACTCTCTTCGCTCGCAATGTCGCTGCGTCCAGTCCCGACACCCTCGCCAGCTACTGGCCAGCCTACAGTGCTGAAAGGCACCAATGCGCTGGAGTACCAAGTGTCGAGTACGTCTTCGTCACGCTTCAAGGTTTTGCCCGCACCCGCCTTGGCCTGTGCTTCGGCTTCATCGCGAGCAACGTAAACATTGCCGTCTTCGTCGTACCAGGCCGGGATCTGATGGCCCCACCACAGCTGGCGCGAGATACACCAGTCCTGGATGTTGTTCATCCACTGGTTGTAGGTGTTGACCCAGTTCTCGGGTACGAAAGATACCTGGCCGCTTTGCACGGCGTCGATGGCTTTTTGCGCGATGCTCTTGCCGGTGGCATCGCCTTTGCCGACTTGGTTCATGGCGACGAACCACTGGTCGGTCAGCATGGGCTCGATCACCTGGCCGGTGCGGGCGCAGCGCGGCACCATGAGCTTATGTTTCTTCACCTCGACCAACTGGCCTGCGGCTTCGAGGTCTGAGACGATACGTTTACGTGCCTCGAAACGATCAAGCCCTTGCAGGTGCGCTGGGATGAAGTTGCGAGCTTCATGCAAGTCATATGCACGGCTGAGTGTGCTTCTCAAGCTGTCATGAATTTGTTGAAGTTGTGCGTCTTTATGGACGATCTTCGCGTCCAGCGTTAATACGCAAACCATTGGCAGGTTGTGGCGAACAGCCACGGCATAGTCGTTGGTGTCGTGCGCGGGGGTGACCTTGACCACGCCCGTGCCGAATTCCTTGTCCACATACTCGTCCGCAATCACGGGAATGGTGCGGCCGCACAGCGGCAGGTTCACTTGCTTGCCGATCAGGTGTTTGTAGCGCTCGTCTTCTGGGTGGACCATCACGGCCACGTCGCCCAGCAGGGTTTCGGGTCGGGTGGTGGCTACGGTCAATGATCCGCTTCCATCGGCCAGGTCATAGCGGATGTGCCACATCGAGCCGTCTTCTTCCTCGCTCTCGACTTCCAGGTCAGACACCGCGCTCATCAGCACCGGGTCCCAGTTCACTAGGCGCTTGCCGCGGTAGATCAGGCCTTGCTCGTAGAGCTTCACAAAGGTCTCGGTCACTACCTTGGAGAGCTTGTCGTCCATGGTGAAGTACTCGCGGCTCCAGTCCACGCTGTCGCCCATGCGGCGCATCTGCTGGGTGATGGTGTTGCCCGATTGCTCTTTCCATTCCCAGACCTTGCTCACAAAGTTCTTGCGCGCTTCGGCGGGCGTGGGGCCCATGTCGTGGCGGCTGATGCCTTGGCCTTGCAGCTGGCGTTCCACCACGATCTGCGTGGCAATGCCCGCGTGGTCGGTGCCGGGAATCCAGGCGGTGTTGAAGCCACGCATGCGGTGGTAGCGCGTGAGCGAGTCCATGATGGTTTGGTTGAACGCATGGCCCATGTGCAGCGTGCCGGTCACGTTAGGTGGGGGCAACTGGATGGCGAAGTTTTTGCCGGCAGCGCTGGCCTCGGTGTTGGGTGCTGACGTGCCACGGTAGCCGGCCACGCCGTAGCCGCGTTTTTCCCACTCGGGGCCCCAGTGGGCTTCAAGGGCGGCGGGTTCGAACGACTTAGATAAGCTGTTCAAACCGGGTTGTTCGAGTGGGGTGGCGGATGCGTTGCTCATAGGGGTCTAGACAAATAAAAACGGCAAGCGCCAAGGCTGCCGTTGGGCCGAAATCGGGAATACACCATTTTACCTAGGGTGTAGGTAGGCAAGGTTGCGAGCGCCACTCTGAAGATTTGAGGTGTAACTTTGAAAAAATAGCCTTTTATGTTTAACAAGGGGTTTCCATGGGACGTATTTGCGGCATCGCCATATGCATGGTGTTGAGTTTGACCATGGCTGCCGTCGAGGCCAAAACATTGACGTTTTGTTCCGAGGGCGATCCAGAGACTTTGTCTCCCATTTTCAACACCAACACCACATCGGTGGACGTGACCACACAAATGTATGAGGGGTTGGTCGCATTCAAGAAAGGGACGACACAAATTCGTCCAGCACTGGCGGAGCGTTGGTCGATTTCAGACGACGGGCTGACGTATAAGTTTTTTTTGCGCAAAGGCGTGAAGTGGCATGCCTCAGACGATTTCACACCCTCGCGTGATTTGAATGCGGATGATGTGTTGTTTTCAATCCATCGTCAGTGGAATCCAGCCCATCCATTTTTCAAAATCAGCAGCGACCGACACCCGTATTTCAACGACATGAACATGGGGCAGGTGTTGGCATCGGTTGACAAAGAAGACCCCTACACCGTGGTCATTCAACTCAGCAAACCCATGGCTCCGTTGTTAGCGAATTTGGCCATGCCGTGGGCGAGCATCTATTCGCAAGAATATGCACAAGCCATGTTGCTGAAGGGAACGCCTGAGCGTTTGGATGAGAAACCGATTGGCACAGGTCCGTTTCAGTTCATCAGTTACACGAAAAATAAGACCATTGAGTTCAAGGCCTTCGATGCCTACTGGGGAGGGCGTGGCAAGGTTCAATCCTTGGTGTTTCTGATTGAGCCGAATTCTGAAATACGGCTGGCACATTTAGAGTCGGATGCCTGCCAAATTTTGGCTTACCCACCGCCTGTGGATTTGCAAAAAATCATGCGTAGCCACAAGCTCAAGTTGCTGAGTCAAACAGGATTGAATGTGGGGTATTTGGCCTACAACACAGAGAAAAAACCTTTTGATGATGTGCGTGTTCGACGTGCCTTGAACATGGCGATCAACAAAAGAAAAATATTGCGCGCGGTCTATAACCACACGGCCGTTCCTGCTGTGAATCCGTTTCCACCGATCCAATGGAGTTATAACCGCGAGGTGGACGATGACGAGTACAACCCCGCACGGGCTGTCCGTCTGCTGGCTGAGGCGGGCTATGCCCAAGGTTTTCAGGCTGAGTTGTGGGCCATGCCTGTGGCACGACCTTACAACCCAGATGCAGCGGCCGTGGCTAAGTTGATTCAAGAAGATCTGGCACAAGTGGGCGTCAGATTGGTGATCAAAAGTCCTGACTGGGCCGTGTATTCCAAAGGGATGCAAGCCGGTGCGCACCAGATGGCTTTGTATGGTTGGACCAGTGACAACGGCGATCCAGACAATTTCTTGAACACCTTGTTGGGGTGTCATGCCGTCAGAGGGAGCAATGTGGCCAAGTTTTGTCATATGGCCTACAACGATTTGGTGGTTCAAGCCAGTCAAACCACACGCATCGAAGATCGGACACGTTTGTACGAACGGGCGCAAAAAATCTTCAAAGCGCAGGCACCATGGTTCACCATAGCACACACCACACAATTCAAAGCCACGCGAGCTGATGTGGTTGGCTTTGAGTTAAGCCCGATGGGCATCAGTGAGTTCTTTGGTGTTGAGTTCAAGTCTCCCTGAGCTTGTCCAGGCATTTTCGATGCCCTTCATAATTCAGGCTTCTTCGTGAAGCCTTTTTTTGTGCCATGTTGTTTGTACTTTCCCCCGCCAAAGCCCTTGACTACGACACACCGGCAGGTGATGTGCCGCATACACAACCCATGTTTACTAAGCAGTCGGCTGAGCTGATTGCCGTGCTCAAAGACAAAACGCCACATGACATTGCCAGTTTGATGAGCTTGAGCGATGCCTTGGCTGCTTTGAATGTGACGCGTTACCAAGCGTGGTCGCCAAAGTTCACTGCTAAAAATTCAAAACCAGCCGTGTTGGCTTTCAATGGCGATGTGTACGAGGGCTTGGATGCCAAAACACTCAAGCCCAAACAACTCGATTGGGCACAAAACCATCTGGCCATCTTGAGTGGCTTGTATGGTGTGTTGCGCCCTTTGGACTTGATGCAACCTTATCGCTTGGAAATGGGCACCAGCTTAGCCAATGCACGCGGTAACAACCTCTACAAATTTTGGGGGGCTGACATTGCGGCTTATTTGAACGAGCGACTGCAAGGCGAGAAAGAACCCATTCTCATCAACCTAGCCTCACAAGAGTATTTCAAAGCGGTCGATCGCAAAACGCTCAAGGCCCGTGTGGTTGAGTGCGTGTTTGAAGACTACAAAGGGGGCAAGTACAAGGTCATCAGCTTCAACGCCAAGCGCGCACGCGGCTTGATGGCGCGTTACGCCATCACTACCCAAGCTAAAACGCCCAAAGACTTGGAAGGCTTTGATCTTGAAGGCTACGCTTTTGATGCTGCCGCTTCAGAGCCTGATCGCAAAGTTTTCCGCCGCAAACTCTGAACGCCCTATGAACACCCCCGAACAATCACAACTCGGCAAAACCTCGGCGTATGTGGATCAATACGACGCGTCGTTGTTGTTCCCAATTCCGCGCCAAACCAAACGCGACGAAATCGGCGTCCCCGCCCAGCCGCCATTTTTTGGCGCTGATTTTTGGACTGGCTACGAGCTCAGTTGGTTGAACCCCAAAGGCAAGCCGCAAGTGGCACTGGCGCGTTTCATGGTGCCTGCAGAGTCCACACACATCATTGAAAGCAAGTCGTTCAAGCTCTACCTGAACAGTTTTAACAACACGCGCATTGCCGATGTGGCCGAGTTGCAGCAGCGTTTGCGCGACGATCTGAGCGCCGCCATTTGGCACGGACAAGTTGTCAAGGCCCCTGTGAGCGTGCAACTGGTGTTGCCCGAAAACTTTGACCGTGAACCCGTGCACGAGTTGGACGGTCAAAACCTCGACCGTTTAGATTTGGACTGCGATGAATACCAGCCCAACCCAGCCTTGCTCATTGCCAACTTCAACGAAGCGCCTGTGACTGAAACCCTCACCAGCAATTTGCTCAAAAGCAATTGCTTGGTCACGGGTCAACCTGATTGGGGCAGTGTCCGCATCAGCTACACCGGCCCGCAAATTGACCAAGCGGGTTTGCTGCGTTACATCGTGAGCTTTAGAAATCACAACGAGTTTCATGAGCAATGCGTGGAACGCATCTTCATGGACATCACGCGCCAGTGCAAACCATTGCGCTTAGAGGTGTATGCGCGTTACACACGACGCGGTGGTTTGGACATCAACCCTTGGCGTACCAGCCACCCGCAAGCCATGCCAGCCAATGTGCGCACGGCGCGGCAGTGATCAGCTGCGCAGCGCTTTCACAAACGCATCGGTCATCTCAGGGCAAAACAGCGTCCCCTTGTTGCTCAAAATCACACGCACGGCATCGGCGGGGCTGCTTTCGCTCTTGGCGTAGTCACCTGATTGCAACTCTTCGTAGGCTTCCACAATCGCCACGATGCGTGCGCCAATGGGGATGTTGTTGCCCGACAAGCCATCTGGAAAACCCGTGCCGTTGAAGTATTCGTGGTGCGAACGAATGATGGCTGATACGCCTTGCATGTCGTCGAGGGTGTTGAGCGTTTGCTCGCCCATAGTGGTGTGTGTGCGATAGACCTTGGCATCGGCCAGTGGTAGTTCGATGAATTTGGTGTTGAGCACGCGGTCACTCAGGCCGATTTTTCCGATGTCGTGCAGCAAGCCCGCGATGTACACCGACTGACATTCGTCATCACTCAGCCCAGCCAACTTGGCCATCTTCATGGACAGCGTGGCCACACGGCGCGAGTGCGGCAACAAATCAGCACGACGCAGCTCTAGCAAGTTAGAGAACGCTTTGATCGATGCCACGTATGCCGCACGTAAATCTTTGGTGCGTTCTTGCACGCGTGACTCCAGCGTGTCCACCATTTCATTGAGTGATTCTTTTTGCGCTTCGGTCAGCGCCTCCAAGCGGTCATGTTCATTGGCCAAGGTACCAAACGCAATCGCAGATTTGATGGTGCCCAACAGTTCTTCGTCGTTCCACGGTTTGGCCGTGTATCGATAAATGGCGCCTTGATTGATGGCGTCAATCGCGCCTGACACATCAGATGCACCTGTGAGCATGAGGCGCATGGTTTGTGGCCATTGCGCTCGGACTTTTTCTAGCAACTCTTTGCCATTCATGCCAGGCATTTGCATGTCCGAGATGATCACGTTCACCGGTTGTTTGGCGAGCAGCTCAAGGGCTTGTGCACCACTGTCTGCGGTAAATACTTCAAAGCCTTCGAGTGACAACATGCGGCGTAGCGCCGACAAGATGTGGGGCTCATCGTCTACACACAGCACCTTGTATTGGCTGGCGTCCAATGATTCGTTGCTCTCGCTCATGCTGATCCTTTGGCCACAGGGCGTTTGATGGGAAGGGTGATTCTGAAAGTGGTGCCCACACCCACGGTGCTGTTGACGTCGAGCTTGCCTTGGTGTTGCTCCACGATGTTCAGCGACACCGACAAGCCTAAGCCCGTGCCCGTGCCTGGGTCTTTGGTGGTGAAGAAGGGGTCAAAGATTTTTTGCAAAATCTCAGCGGGTATGCCCGGGCCGTTGTCTTGTACCTCGATCCAAACTTCGCGTTCATTGCAATCGGTGCGAATGTCGATCAAGCCCATTTTGCCCTCAGGCATCGCTTGCGCTGCATTGACGATGAGGTTTAAAAACACTTGGTCAATCTGTGAAGGCGTGCATTCCACCAAAGGCAAATTGCCAAGACTGAGGCGCACATCGGCACGGTTTTTCAGTTGGTTGCGCGCGATGTTGAGGCTGGACTTGAGACCCACGTGAAGGTCAGATGCCACGTAATGCGAGGCCACATTGGTGCGGGCGTAGTCTTTCAGGTCTTGGATGATGGCCTTGACGCGGCCCACGCCCTCTTGCGTTTCTTTCACCAAGTTTTGTAGGTCTTCGCGTATGAAGTCGTATTTGTGTTTTTTCTTCACCGCCAACATGTCGTCGGTGTTGGCCTCTGGCGCATCCAACACTTTTTCGTAGACGGTCAAATACTTTTGCAAGCTGGTGAGGTTGGATGACACATAGCCCACCGGGTTGTTGATTTCGTGAGCCACGCCCGCCGCCAACTCGCCCAGTGAGGCGAGCTTTTCAGACTGCACCAAGCGCTTGGTCGCCTCGTCGAGCTTGGCTTCGGCCACATGCCCGCGCTTGACCACTGTGAAATACGCGCGCCACAAAAACACACTCAAAATCACGATGCCCGAAAACACCGACAGCACCGACAACCAAAACGTTTGCTGGCGCAAGCTGCCCAAGTCGGCGCTGTCGAGTTGGTTGTAGGTTTGCAGCTTCACCCAGCCGAGGTCAGAGCCTAAGTTGACCTTGGCCCAAGTGGTGATGTAAGCGTCATCGCGCGATTGGATGACTTCTTCATGGCTGTCGGGGGTAGGAATCCAATACGGGTCAAACAGCAAGCGTGGCTTTTGGCCAGGGTCGCGTTTGAGGGCGGACAGCACACGCCCCGACATGTCGGTGAGCATGACCGACGCCACCTCGGCGTTGGACATGGTTTGCAAAATCCGGGACTCCACGGTGGCGTAGTCTTTGACCACCATTTGGTCGGCCACTGCCACCACCAGCCCAACCGAGAGGTTGTGTGCGGTTTGGTATTTACCTTCCCACAGCAAGCTTTTGGATTGGTAGTACGCTGCCACGCCCGAGCCGATTTGCAGCAGCGCCAAGGCCAGCCCAATCAGCAAGGCGGGTTTGATGCTTTTCCACTCGGCGGCGCTCAGGCGGTGTAGCATGTTACTGTCCTGTCAGCACCAAAAACTTTTCCAGCTGCAGCGACTCCAAAGGCTTGTAGTGCTTGGCGTAGGTCACGGCTTGTGGCTTGTTGAGGTTGATGGCATCCAGCAGCTTGCGCCCTTCTTCGTCTTGGGTGAGCTTGAGCATGGCCTTCAAAAAGCGTTCACGTACCGCAGCGGGTACTGTGGGCAGCGTGGCAATGGGGTGGGGTGTGTAGGCGGGGGTTTCGAACAGCACGCGCAACTGTTGGCGAACTTCTGGCGCCTCGTTGTCGAGCGTGTTGTTCACGCCGCCACCCGCAGCGGCGTCTTGGCTGATGACGGAGCGATACACATTGCTGTGGGTTTTGACAAACATGGTGTTCGTATTGACTTTGCGCTTGGCCAGTTCAGCACGAATCAGCAACGATGCGGCAAACGCATTGGGTGCAGGGAACGACACCGTTTTGCCTTTGAGGTCGTCCAGGGTTTTGATGGGGCTGTCTGCACGCACCACCAAAATGCCGGTGAGCAAATCTTCGCTGTCGGCCAGCAAGGGCTGGTACTTGCGCTTTTGATAGCCCAGCACCGCGTGATAGGGGTTGAGGTACACAAACTGCGGGTCGCCTTTGAGCAAACGTTGCTCAAACTCAGGAATGGTGGGGGCCACGCGCAGATCAAAGCAAAGCCCTGTGTCTTGGCCAATGCGTTGCAGCAAGGGCGACCAAGAGCTGTAGACCTTGGCCGCAGTGAATTGAGGCACGACTTCGAAAGAATAAGTTTGGGTGGTGTTTTGCTCGCCTAGGCAGGCAGCATGGGCGCTGCCGGCCAGCAGCAGTGCGCAGGTTCCTAGCCGAAGAAAAAGTGAAGTCAGCATGCGCATAGATCAAACCCTAGTTTTGTTGGTTTTGCTATTTTGGCGCACGCAAACCATTTCTCAATTTGAGGTTTGGTTATCCCCAAACAACGATTCGGTATAGGGGTGTTGCGGGCTTTCGTGGGCTTGTTGCCCCTGCGCTTGCCAGTCTTCATGCTTCATCAGCGAGCCCACACGCACACCTAGCAAACGCAAGCGGCGCTTGAGGTCCACACGCTTCAAGCACAGCCCCGCTGTGGCCCGAATGGCGTCGGCTTGGTCAATGTAGTGGTCCAGCGTTTGGTCACGCGTCACGCTTTGAAAGTTGTCATAGCGCAGCTTGATGCCAATGGTCTTGCCCACATAGCCTTTGCGCTTGAGGTCACTCGCCACTTGCTCGCACAAGCGGGTGAAGATGCGGCCTAGCTCTTCACGGTCGGCCACGGCGTGCAAGTCGCGCTCAAAGGTGGTTTCGCGGCTCAGGCTCACGGGCTCGCTTTCGGTTTCCACGGGGCGGTCGTCTTTGCCGTGGGCGGCGTCAAACAGCCACGCGCCATAGCTTTTGCCAAAGTGCTGCATCAGCCACACGCGGTCGCGCTGCGCCAACTCGCCAATGGTGTGTATGTCATGCGCGGCTAGCTTGGCCTCGGCCTTGGGGCCAATGCCGTTGATCTTGCGGCAGGGCAGGGGCCAGATCATGCTTTGCAAATCCTCGGGCTGCACGATGGAAATGCCGTTCGGCTTGTTGAACTCACTCGCCATCTTGGCCAGCAGTTTGTTGGGGGCCACGCCCACCGAACAGGTGAGGCCCGTGTCGTCATAGATGGCTTTTTGAATCAGCCGCGCCAACACACGCCCGCCCTCGCGCTGGCCGCCGGGCACGTGGGTGAAGTCGATGTACACCTCGTCCACGCCACGGTTTTCCATCACGGGCGCGATGTCGGTGATGATGTTTTTGAAGCGTTGCGAGTAATGGCGGTATTGATCAAAGTCCACGGGCAGCAATATCGCATCGGGGCACAGCTTGGCCGCTTTCATGACCCCCATGGCCGAGCCCACGCCAAACTGCCGCGCCGCATAGGTGGCCGTGGTGATGACGCCGCGCCCTGTGTAGCCCGAGATGCGCGGGAAAAAGTCCAGCGGAATTTCGTGCAGCTTGTCTTCAGACCAGTTGTAGTCGGGCTGCTCGGCACGCAGCCGACCCAGCATGTCGTCCACCTTGCGCCGTCCTCCGCCAATCACCACGGGCAAGCCCTTGAGCTGCGGATAGCGCAGCAACTCGACCGAGGCGTAAAACGCGTCCATGTCGAGGTGGGCAATGCGGCGGGTGAGGGCTTCACTCATAATCGCAGCCACTTTCAAACCAAGGAGAACCCATGCCCACCATCCGCGTTGAACTCATCGAGGGCCGCACGCCCGAGCAGAAAAAACAACTGGCCCAAGCCATCACCCAAGCATGTGCTGACAAGCTGGGCAGCAAGCCCGAGAGTGTGGACGTGTTGTTCTTTGACATTCCGCGTCACGATTGGGCCACGGGTGGTGTGCCTTGGAGCGAGAAACTTTAAATTGCTTTTTGCACCAACCAGCCTTTGAAGAGCAAAGGCTGGCGCGGCTTGCCATCGCGTGGGCCGTTGTCTTTGTTTTCCACGCTGATGGCCAAGCTTTGCGCGCCTTCTAAGGCTTGCGCTGGCACTTCAAGCTGCTGTGTTTTGTATTTGTTGGTGAGCACGCCCAACATGCGCGGCGCATCACCCTCGGTCAGCGCCCACACGTGCAGGGCTTGTTCACGGCCCTCTTTCACATCGTTCAAACGCTGGACTTGCAGCTTTTGATTTTTTGGGTCGTAAGTCATCAGCATGGCGGGGGCTTGCGCGTCGTCAAGCAACACGGCCACTTCACGCACTTGCGGAATCTCCACCAGCTTGGCTTCAAGGTGATGAATTTGCGCTTTGAACTGCTCGTACATGCTGGCGCCCAAGGCCCAACCGAGCAAGACGACGAGGGCCAGAAAAATACTCAGGGCGCGCCACCAAGCACTGACGCCGGTGGAAGAGGGGGATGTGGTGTCAGTCATCCCCCAAGTATCCCCGACCCCGCAGGGGCCGCGCTGACTTAGCTCAAGCTTGACTTAGGCGACGGGAAACGTGCCGGGAATCAAGATGCCCTTGTCCACGTTTTGGATGTTGGTGTGGCCGCAGAAAGCCATGGTCACGTCCAACTCTTTGTGGATGATTTGCAGCGCCTTGCTCACGCCTTCTTCGCCCATAGCGCCCAAGCCATAGACCATGGCGCGGCCAATGAGTGTGCCGCGTGCGCCCAAGGCCCAAGCCTTGAGCACGTCTTGACCGGAGCGAATGCCGCCGTCCATCCACACCTCAATTTGGTCGCCCACGGCAGCCACGATGGCGGGCAGCGCTTCGATGCTCGACTGCGCACCGTCCAACTGACGGCCACCGTGGTTGCTCACCACAATCGCGTCAGCGCCGCTGCGTGCGGCCAGCACCGCGTCTTCCACGTCTTGAATGCCTTTCAAGATGAGCTTGCCGCCCCATTGCGCTTTGACCCAAGCCACGTCTTCCCACGAGAGGCGAGGGTCAAACTGTTCGTTGGTCCAGGAGGAGAGCGACTTCATATTGCTCACGCCTTTGACGTGGCCCACCAAGTTGCCAAAGGTGTGGCGGCGTGTGGTCGCCATGCCCAAACACCAGCGGGGCTTGGTCATGAGGTTGATGATGTTGGCGATGGTGGGGCTAGGGGGCGCGGTCAGGCCGTTTTTCAGGTCTTTGTGGCGCTGGCCAATCACTTGCAAATCGAGGGTGAGCACCAAGGCGCTGCACTTGGCTTTGCGCGCGCGCTCAATCATGTTGGCCATGGCTTCGCGGTCGCGCATCATGTAGAGCTGGTACATGAAAGGCGCGGTGGTGTGCGCCGCCACGTCTTCCATCGAGCAAATGCTCATCGTGGACAAAATGAAAGGAATGCCAAATTTTTCGGCAGCGCGTGCGGCTTTGATTTCGCCATCGGCGCTTTGCATGCCGGTGAGACCCACGGGCGCAATAGCCACGGGCATCTTCACATCCAAGCCCGCCATCTTGGTGGCGGTCGTGCGGTTTTCCATGTTCACCGCCACGCGCTGGCGCAGCTTGATTTTTTGAAAGTCCGCTTCGTTGGCGCGGTAAGTGCCCTCGGTCCAGCTGCCGGAATCGGCGTAGTCGTAGAACATGCGGGGCACACGCTTTTCGGCCAAAACGCGCAGGTCTTCAATGTTGGTAATCACGGGCATGAACAGGTCTCCTAAATTTGAAACCGATGGTAGCTCGAGGTTGGCAAGACGCCCTGTGAAGAGTGCGACAGCTGAGATGAAAAAAATTACACGCTAGTACTGATAGCCCATTCGAAGTCCAAGCCCATTGCCGTGGGATGAAAAGTCCATGTCGTCAAAGCCATTTTTTTGCCTTGCCCATAAAACTTGGGCAATGCCAAACATGCCGTTTGGCCAGTCGTGCCGCCAGGCTGCACTGAACTGTCGGGTTCGAATGTAAAACGGAGCGTCCTGGGCTGCGAATGTGCGTTGTGCGGTGTAAAAACGCCGATCGGTATCAAACTTGGTTTCGCTCATGCCAATGGACCACAAGTCAGCGGAGGTCGCTCGATAGGACAACTCTAAGGCTGTGGCAGTTTTTTGCTGTGTGACGCGCGTGTTGCACCAAGGATCTGACTCTAGCTGTGACCAGCATTCAATGTTTTGGTGTTGCATGAATTGCGTGAGTCGCACATGCAGCCTATTCGTGATCGGGGCTGCAACACCGAGGTACCAAAGATCTGATGTTTGTGGCGCTGTGCCACGTATGTTTTCCTCGGGCAATGTGGCGCGTTGATTGGCACGAATGTAGGACAAGCGTGTCTCAAAGGCTTTGTCCAAATGCAGCACATTGATGTTGAATCCCAGCTTGTGATTTTGCGTCACTTGAAAGTTGGGGCTCGGGGTGTAGTTGCCAAATTCTCGTGGTGCATAGTTGAACGCCAGCGGTCGGTAGAGGCCAATTTGGTTTTGAACCAAGTAGTTGCCCCATCGGGTGCTAGTGAATGCTTGAGCCCCGGGGGCACCGCCAGTGACATCACGCAAGCTCTTTGTCAAACAAACGGTTTCCACCTCACGTATCCATCCGTTGTCTGGCTCGTAGGTTCGGCACCAACTTGTTTTGTAATTCACAACCCCGGCTCGAACGCCAAAAGACGGGGAGATGTCGTGTTGCACCATGGCTTCATCGACGCGGAGCCCTTTGGTTTGATCTGCTTTCGCTTTCAGGCTGAAAAATGTGTTGTTTTGAATGTATTGATTGCCGATGACGGCCGCATAGGGCGATGTGTCGGCATAGCGCCACTTGGTCGCGGCATTGGGGAGTAACAGATTCGTGTTTTGTGCATTCCATGGCGCAGGGTCTTGCGCAACGGAAGCGTTCAATTGCCATGTGTCTACGCCAAGCTGATAAGACCATTTGGAAATCTCTAGGTCTTCTGCGGCATGAATGCTTTGACATACGAAAAGACCGAAGAGGCTCACAAGCCGAGCAAATTCATGGCGATTAATTTGTATTAATTTCTGATATTCAATGAGCATTTGCTCATTTTATGAGTCATAAAGATTTATTTGTCAAATCTTATGAACTCACCATCAATTCTGGAACTAATCTGTGCACATCTGCAGCCTGACTGAGTGATGTGCCGGGGGCCAGCAAAGCGGCTGCGCCAGATGCCATGGCGAATTGAAACGCTTTGAGCAAGCTATCGCCTCGCGCCAGGGCCCACACCATGCCAGCGACAAAACTGTCGCCTGCGCCCACAGTGGTTTGCACATCGACCTGGAGGGCTTGTGCTCGCCAATGCTCGGTGGCACTGACCACCATCGCCCCCTCAGAGCCCAATGAAATGGCCACAACGGCGGCCTGTCCACTTTGAATCAGTTCTTGAGCGGCCGCCATTTGGCTGGCTTCATCCGGTAAGGGGTGGCCCGTGAGCTCGCGCAGTTCACGCAAGCTCGGTTTGAATAAATACACGCCTACCTTCAGTGCTTCGGCCAATGCGGGGCCGTTGGCATCTAGCACCACGCGCACACCGTGTTGTTT
The DNA here is from genome assembly GCF_027925025.1 of Limnohabitans sp. MORI2. Lineage (NCBI taxonomy): Bacteria > Pseudomonadati > Pseudomonadota > Betaproteobacteria > Burkholderiales > Comamonadaceae > Limnohabitans > Limnohabitans sp. MORI2. The sequence goes on along the minus strand of NZ_AP027058.1, from coordinate 2,104,507 downwards.
CGCCAAGCTGGCCAAGCGGGCATAAAAGTTCTCAGGCACGCCAGGCGCTAAGCCTCCGCTGATGACCAAAAACTTCTTGGGCATGTGCTGTGCTACATAGTCAAAGCAAGCTTCGTATTCGGTGGCAGACACATTGGGGCCGGGAAGCACAAAGCGAAAGTCGTTGCCGCTTGAGGTTTCGTGTGCGGTAAAACTTTCGCGAGTCTCCTGCGTGATGGGCATCACATGGCAGCGCACCTTTTCGGCGCTCATCAGCTTGTGGTGGCGTTCTCCTGTCACACCGCCTGCCAAATACAAAGCCACGCAGTTTGCACCCAAGCGGTGCAGCACGCGCGCCACGTTGACGCCGCCACCCCCAGGGTGTTTGAGCGTGGGACCGCAACGCATCTTGTGTGTGTCGCTCACTTTGTCGATGGTGGTCAACACATCCAAGGCGGGGTTGAGGGTGATGGTGAGAATGTCAGTCATGCGTTTGATTTTGTTGATGGCGTCGCCACAAAGCATGCGTGAGGTAGCCCACGATGACGGCATTCAACACGACGATGAAGGCATTCAACCACGAAGGCTCGCGCACCCAGTGCACCACTTCAAACGGAATGTAGATGCCGCCCGACAGTGCGCCCAAGTATTCGCCCCACACTTTACAAAGCCACAAGCCCGTGGCTTCAATGAAGCGCAGCGTAATGTAGGCCGAGCCCAGCGCGACGAGCATTGGCACATCGGTCTCTGGAAGCAAATCAGCGTAATGCAGTAACAGCGAGGGGTAATGGGCGGTGGGGTCGAGGCCGAAGCGGCCAATGAGTGTCATCATGGCCGCACGCGCATCGTGGTGCAGCAAGTCGAGCACGCCAATCAAACCCGCCAACGCGGCCAAGCCTTTGGTCGCTTCAAAGATCGCGATGGCGTGGAGGGCGCTGCGCTGATCTTTGACTTCGGGCATGTCAGGCAAGACGTTTGTGATGACGCTCAATCTGCGCCCGCACTTGCACAGGTGCAGTGCCGCCCAAAGTGTTGCGTGCATTGAGCGAGCCATGCAGGCTCAGGCAGTCGTACACATCTTTTTCGATGGCTGGGTGAAAGCTTTTCAGCACTTCCAGTGGCAACTCCGACAAGTCGCAGTTGTGGCTGGCAGCTGCCTTCACCGCGTGCGCAACAGTCTCATGCGCATCGCGGAAGGGTTGACCTTTTTTGACCAAGTAGTCGGCCAAGTCGGTGGCGGTGGCAAAGCCTTTTTTGGCCGCGTCTTCCATGGCTTGGGCGTTGACGGTGATGCCGCCTTCTTTGTGGCCCGTAGCTGGGTTGACTTGGCCACCCACCATTTCGCTGAAGATGCGCAGCGTGTCTTTGAGCGTGTCCACCGTGTCAAACAAAGGCTCTTTGTCTTCTTGGTTGTCTTTGTTGTAGGCCAGTGGCTGGCCCTTCATCAGGGTGATCAGGCCCATCAAGTGGCCCACCACACGGCCAGTTTTGCCGCGTGCGAGTTCGGGCACGTCAGGGTTTTTCTTCTGCGGCATGATCGACGAGCCGGTGGTGAAGCGGTCGGCAATTTTGATGAAGCCAAAGTTTTGGCTCATCCACAAAATCAACTCTTCGGACATGCGGCTGATGTGCACCATGCACAGCGAAGCGGCGGCGGTGAACTCGATGGCAAAGTCGCGGTCGCTCACGCCGTCCAGGCTGTTTTGGCAAACCTGTGGGTGGCCGTGCTCGTCCACCATGCCTAGGGTGCGGGCCACGCGTTCGCGGTCAAACGGGTAGGTGGTACCTGCCAAGGCGGCTGATCCGAGGGGCAAGCGGTTGGTGCGGCGGCGCACATCGCTGAAGCGCTCGGCATCGCGGCTGAACATTTCGACGTAGGCCAGCAAGTGGTGTGCAAAGCTCACGGGCTGCGCCACTTGCAAGTGAGTGAAACCGGGCAAGATGACGTCGACGTTTTTCTCGGCCACTTCGACGAGTGACTTTTGCAAGTCAACTAGCAAGTCGATGATCAGGTCCATCTCGCCTCGCAACCACAGGCGCACGTCGGTGGCTACTTGGTCGTTGCGGCTGCGGCCGGTGTGCAGGCGTTTGCCCGCATCGCCCACGAGTTGGGTGAGGCGCGCTTCGATGTTGAGGTGAACGTCTTCGAGGTCGAGCTTCCACTCGAACTGGCCGCTTTCAATTTCGGCCCAAATTTGCGCCATGCCTTTTTGAATGGCTGCATGGTCGTCTTTGCCGATGATGCCTTGATGAGCCAGCATTTCGGCGTGTGCCAAGCTGCCAGTGATGTCGGCTTGCCACAAGCGCTTGTCAAAGAACACGCTGGCGGTGTAGCGCTTGACCAACTCGCTCATGGGTTCAGAAAACAGGGCGGACCAGGCTTGGGATTTTTTGTCGAGTTGGTTTGTCATATAGGCTAGATTTTATCGGGCTGGCAGCCGCTTGCTGCTGGGGGGACTCAGCTTTCCTGTTTGCTTATTGCAAGATCGGCGCGGTCATTGCAGAGATACGCCTGCTAACATTTGCCGCAATTGATTTCGCCACGTACCGCGTGGTCCCAGAAAAGCGAGTTTTGTTTTGTCTACTGCCCTCACATCCCCTGTTTTCTTGACCATCGCCACCCGCGAAAGCCGTTTGGCCATGTGGCAGGCCGAGCATGTGCAGGCCTTGCTCAAGGCCCAGGGCCACAGCGTGACGCTGTTGGGCATGACCACGCAGGGCGACCAAATTTTGGACCGCAGTCTCAGCAAGGTAGGCGGCAAGGGCTTGTTTGTGAAAGAACTCGAAGTGGCGCTCGAAGAAGGCCGCGCCAACTTGGCCGTGCATTCGCTCAAAGACGTGCCGATGGATTTGCCCGAAGGCTTTGATTTGGCTTGCGTGATGGAACGCGAAGACCCGCGTGATGCCTGGGTGTCGTCCAAATACGCACACCTCAATGATTTGCCGCAAGGCGCGGTAGTGGGCACGTCTAGCCTGCGCCGTACCGTGCTGCTGCGCGCCATGCGCCCCGATTTGAAGATTGAACCCCTGCGTGGCAACCTCGATACCCGTTTGCGCAAGCTCGACGAAGGCCAGTACGACGGCATTGTGTTGGCCGCTGCGGGCTTGAAGCGTTTGGGCTTGGGTGAACGCATTCGCCACATTTTTGAAACCACCGAAATGTTGCCCGCTGCAGGGCAGGGTGCGTTGGGCATTGAAGTGCGCAGCAATCGCGCCGATGTGGCCCAAGCTTTGGCCCCACTGGCCGATGCCGCCACGTGGCTGACCGTGACGGCCGAGCGTGCGGTGAGCCGCGCCATGGGCGGTAGCTGCTCCATGCCGCTGGCCGCGCACGCCACGTTTGCCAATGGCACATTGCATTTGCGTGCTGCGTGGGGCGACCCATCGGGTGAGCCTGTGTTGCTTCGGGCTGAAGTGGCGCAGGCGATAGATTTGGCCGCAGCGAATGCTCGCCAACAGGCGGAAGAGTTGGGCTTGCTGGTGGCGACGCGTTTGCGAGAGCAAGGCGCGCACTGAACTGCATGACGACCATGCGCGTTGTCATCACCCGCCCCGCAGGCGATGCCTCCGCATGGCGCGAGGCGGTGCAAACGGCAGGGTATGAAGCCCTTGTGTTGCCATTGATTGACGTCGGGCCTGCACACCATGCAGAACCCACTTTGCAAGCTTGGGCGCAATGGCCTCAGTGGCAAGCGGTGATGTTTGTCAGCGCCCAAGCCGTGCGTTATTTTTTTGAACGTCAACCCGACCACATGCGCTCTCATGCGGGCGATGCCGCGCGTGCAACATGGGCCCATGCGCCCCGCTGTTGGGCCACAGGCCCTGGCACGCACAAAGCCTTGCTACAGGCGGGTGTGCCGGAGGCTTGCATTGACAGTCCCAGCGCAGATGCCATGCAGTTTGACTCGGAAGCCCTGTGGGCACGGGTGGCTTCGCAAGTTCAAACCAAGCAACCCGTGTTGATTGTGCGAGGCCATGATGTGCGTGATGCCGCTAAGAGTGACGAATCGGCAAACGGGACGGGACGCGATTGGCTCGCGCAGCAGTTGCAAGCTGCGGGTGCCTCGGTGCACTTTGTGGTGGCGTATGAACGCCGAGTGCCGCTGTGGTCTGCCGAACAAATCGCGCAATGCCGTGAAGCCGCCGTCGATGGCAGCGTGTGGTGTTTCAGCAGCTCGCAAGCGATTCAACACCTCGCACAGCTGTGTCCTCAGCAAGACTGGTCAACCGCACGTTGCATCGTGACGCATGAGCGCATTGCCCAAGCCGCGCAGGCCTTGGGCTTTGGGGGAATTCACCTGTCTCGCCCCAGCGTGGCCCATGTGCTTGGCTCATTAGAATGTCTGGCATGAAGCCAGATCACGACGACACTTCCAATCTCCCGCCCTTGGGGCCTACCACCGAACCGTTGGCCAACGTCAGCGATCTCGCGCAAGCTCCGAACGCAGCGGGCCATAGTCAGTGGCTCATGCGCAGCATTGGCGTGTTGGCCGTCTTAGGTGTGGTCGGTTCGGGCCTGATGTGGGCCAAGCTCTCAGGCATTCAAGAACAACTGGCACGCCAAAGTGCTGACACGGGTAGTCAAGCTGTGGAAGCGCGTGTGACGTCCAAACAAGCCGAAGAACTGGCACGCGAAACCGCCGCCCGTTTGTCGGTGACCGATGCCAAGCTCAGCGAAGTGGCTCTGCAACGCAGCCAGCTCGAAGAGCTGATGCAAAGCCTCTCACGCTCACGCGACGAAAACTTGGTGGTCGACATCGAGTCAGCCATCCGCTTGGCGCAGCAACAAGCCCAGCTCACGGGCAGCGTGCAGCCTTTGTTGGCTGCACTCAATTCAGCCGAGCAACGTTTGACCAAAGTCGCGCAGCCGCGCCTTGCCCCCGTGCTGCGTGCTGTCACCCGTGACATTGAACGCATCAAAGCCACAGCCGTGGCGGATACGCCTGCGTTGCTGTTCAAGCTCGACGAGCTGGTGCGTGTGGTGGATACCTTGCCCTTGCTCAATGCCGTGGGCAACGTACCTCAACCCAAAGTAGCGCAACCCGTGCCTGCCACCAGTTGGGCCAAAGCCATCAGCATGAGCTGGTGGGAGAAGGTGTGGTCTGACATTTGGAGTGATGCGCAAAGCCTCATTCGTGTGAGCCGCATCGACAAACCAGAGGCCAGCATGCTCGCCCCAGACCAAAGCTACTTTGTGCGCGAAAACTTGAAGCTGCGTTTGCTCAATGCCCGCTTGGGTTTGTTGGCTCGCCACTTTGATGCGGTGCAGTCCGACATGAAGCAAGCCAACGATGACTTGGTGCGTTACTTCGACATGCAAACCCGCCAAGGCCAAACCACCTTGGCGTTGGCGCGCGAGGTGCTGGCGCAATCCAAACAAATCGAGATTCCGCGCGTGGACGACACCATCGCGGCACTCACCACAGCTGCAGCGGGGCGCTGATATGAAAGCCGCTCTTTGGTTGGTGGGCTTGTTTGGTGTTGCCGTCGCTTCGGCCTTGTTGGCTGGTGGCAACCAAAGCACGGTCACAGTGTTTTGGTCGCCTTACCGTGTCGACCTGTCGCTGAATTTGGTGTTGTTGGTGTTGGTGGTGTTGTTTGTCATGCTGCACTTGGCATGGCGTGCCATGTCGGCCTTGTTTGAATTGCCGCATCAAGCCCGCCGCTGGCGCTTGCAACAAAAAGAGCGCGCCATGCATGCTGCGTTGCTCGACGCTTTGTCTGAGTTGTGGAGCGGTCGCTATGTGCGTGCTGTGAAGTCGGCTGAAAAAGCTTTGGCCTTGGAAGAATTGCTCGCTTCGGTGCGCACAGCAGATGACCCTGCGCCACGTCATGCGCATCAACTGCGTGCGGTGGCTCATTTGGTAGCTGCTGAAAGCGCACACGCCTTGCGTGATCGCGACACACGTGTGACGCACTTGCAAGCTGTGATGGCCATGAACCGAGACGAAGCGGGTGAGACGGTGGAAGAAACCATGGAGTCCGCCTACCTTGCTGCAGCGCGTTGGGCCATGAGCGATCGCGATGCGCCCGAGGCGATGCGATGGTTGGATGGTTTACGCCACGGCGCTGCACGCCGCATGTTGGCTTTGCGCATGCGTCTCAAAGCCGCACGCTTGAACCAGCAACATGCGACGGCGCTTGAAACGACGCGCTTGTTGGCCAAGCACGGTGCGTTCTCCGATGCCGCCGGCCAAAGCCTGTTGCGTGAGCTGGCTGTGGCCAGCTTGAACGACGCGCACGACAGCGCCCAGCTGCAACGCGCGTGGGAGGGGTTAGAGACCAGCGAACGCTCACAACCTGAAGTGGTGCTGCATGCAGCGCAGCGCATGCTCAAACTCAGTGGTGAAGCCACAGCTGTCATGCCTTGGCTGACGCCCTTGTGGAACCGCATGGTGCAGCAGCCCGACAGCTGCGCGCCCGCCATTCGCGAGCGTGTGGCGCAAACCTTGGCCCGTGCTTTGTTGATGTTGCCCACCGATCCCGAGTGGCTGGCCAGCATTGACCGTGCGCGTCAAACTTACCCACGTTGGGTGGAGTTGCAGTATTTGGCAGGCATGGTGTGTTGGCATCATGCGCTGTGGGGCAAAGCGCAGCAAATGCTGGAGCAAGCTGCCCCCCAACTCACCAACGCAGACATGCAACGCCAAGCGTGGCGCACTTTGGCCCAATTGGCTGAGCAAAAAGAAGACGCGGGACGCGCCCAGTTGTGCTGGAAGCGAGCAGCGGAGGTGGTGGCATAAAGTGGCTGCACTTGCGGTGCAGTAAGAGACGCACAAGCAGCGCGTCGACGCAACAAACAAAAACGGCCTAGATTTCTCTAGGCCGTTTTCTTTTGGGGTTCACCACCCCGTGGGTAGTTTATAGATCCTTGCGGGTCTCAACCAACACCAAGGGGCCTTCATCCACGATCACCAAAGGCTTGCGCTCGCGAGGCACATGCACAGGTTTGGGTTCGGCGGCGATGGCGGCTTGTACAGCAGCGATGCGCTCAGGGTTGGAGTTGATCCACTCTAAGCCACTGCTTTGGGCCACGGCTTGCATGTCGGCCACGGGCAAGGTGAACGCTTGAATGCGTGGCATGCCCGTGCGTGCAGGGGCTTGCGTTGAAGGTTCAGCTTGTGGTGCTTCGTCGCGCGCTGTATGACGTGGGGTACGATCTTGACGCTCACCACGAGGCTCACGCGGTTGACGTGGTTCACGTGGCTCGCGGGCTTCTTGAGGGGCTTGCTCTTGTGAAGCGTGGTCGTGCTCAGCAGCATGGGCCTGATCGGCGTGTTCTGCTGCACCTTCTTCACGCGGTGCGCGGTCGCCACGCTCGCGGCGGTCACGGCCGTAGCGGTCGCGTGAGCGGCGCTCACGACGCTCGCCACCGTTCTCGTCGGTTTGCGGTGCTTGGCCTTCCACGGCTGCTGCGTTGTCGAGTGGCAAGACTTCTTGTGTGCCGTTCTCGTCAGCGCGAGGGGCGCGTTCTCGTCGGTTGTCGTTGCGCTCGCCGCGTGGGCTGCGTTCACGACGGCCTTGGCCACCTTCACTGCGTTGTTCGCCGTTTTCACTGCGTTCTTCGCGGGCGATGCGCTCGTTGCGTGCTTTGGCACGTGCTTCGGCTTGGGCTTCTGGAGAAGCGTTGTTGTCGAGCGCTGCTTGGCCTTCGGTGTTGCGTGGCTCACCACGACCACCGCGGTTGCGGTCTTGGCGTGGGCCGCGACCTTCGTTGCGAGTGCCTTCACCACGCTCAGCACGTTCACCGCGTGCGGGACGTTCGCCACGGGCTTCCACGCTTTCAGCGTTGCGTTCGTTGCGGCCTTCTTGACGCTCACCGCGTTCGGCGCGGTCACCACCACGGCCACCGCGACCACCACGGCCGCCTCGGCCATTGGCGTTGCGGCCATCACGGCGCTCGCCGCGTTCGCCTGGCTTTTTGTCGCCAGCGACGGGTTTGGCTTTTTTGTCGTCATCGCTGCTGAAGAGCGATGTGAACCAGCCCCACAAGCCGCCAGATTTGGCTTCTTTCTTGTCCGCATGCTTGGCCTTGGCGTGTGCTTTGGCAGGTGCCGCGGGCTTGGGTTCGTGGGCCGGTGCGGGTGCATCGGGTAACACGCCTTTGATGACGGGCGTTTGCTTGTTGGTTGGCTCTTGCGAGCGACGTGTCACGGCGGTTGGATCTTCGAACTCCTCGGCCATTTTGTAGCTGGCTTCGATCTTGTCCAAACGTGGGTCGTCGTGCTTCAAGCGCTCCAACTTGTAGTTGGGGGTTTCGAGCGTCTTGTTCGGCACGAGCAAGACGTTCAAGCGTTGTTGAATTTCGATCTTCGCAATTTCGGTACGTTTTTCGTTCAACAAGAACGAGGCCACTTCCACCGGCACTTGGGCGTGCACGGCGGCGGTGTTGTCCTTCATGGCCTCTTCTTGGATGATGCGCAAGATTTGCAGTGCCGAGCTTTCGGTGTCGCGCACGTGGCCTGAGCCACCGCAGCGTGGGCAGGGGATGGACGCGCCTTCGCTAAGCGCTGGGCGTAAGCGTTGGCGGCTCATTTCCATCAAGCCGAATTTGCTGATGGTGCCAAACTGCACGCGGGCACGGTCATGGCGCAAGGCTTCGCGCAAGCGGTTTTCCACTTCGCGTCGGTTCTTGCTTTCGTCCATGTCAATGAAGTCGATGACGATGAGGCCACCCAAGTCGCGCAAGCGCATTTGGCGGGCCACTTCGTCGGCGGCTTCGAGGTTGGTGCGGGTGGCGGTTTCTTCGATGTCGCCACCTTTGATGGCACGGGCCGAGTTGACGTCCACCGACACCAAGGCTTCGGTGTGGTCAATCACAATCGCGCCGCCCGAGGGCAGGTTGACGGTGCGGGCATAGGCCGATTCGATTTGGTGTTCGATTTGGAAGCGGCTGAACAACGGGGTTTCGTCGCTGTAGCGCTTCACACGGGCAGCGTGCTCAGGCATGACGTGGGCCATGAACTGGTGCGCTTGCTCATAGATGTCATCGGTGTCGATCAAGATGTCGCCGATGTCATGGTTGAAGTAATCGCGGATGGCGCGAATGACGAGGCTGGATTCTTGGTAAATCAAGAATGCGCCTTTGGCACCCTTGGCGCCGTCGATGGCGCTCCAGAGCTTGAGCAAGTAGTTCAAGTCCCATTGCAACTCAGGGGCGCTGCGGCCAATGCCAGCAGTGCGCGCGATGATGGACATGCCCTTGGGGTATTCCAGTTGGTCCATCGCTTCTTTGAGTTCAGCGCGGTCGTCGCCCTCGATACGGCGGCTAACGCCACCACCACGTGGGTTGTTGGGCATGAGCACCACATAGCGGCCAGCCAAGCTGATGAAGGTGGTGAGCGCCGCGCCTTTGTTGCCACGCTCTTCTTTTTCCACTTGCACCAAGAGCTCTTGGCCTTCTTTGATGACGTCTTGAATGCGAGCTTGGCTCGGCGAGACGCCTTCAGCAAAGTACTGCTTGGAGATTTCTTTGAAGGGCAAGAATCCGTGGCGGTCTTCGCCGTAGTCCACAAAGCAGGCTTCGAGCGAGGGCTCGACGCGGGTCACGATGGCTTTGTAAATATTGCCTTTGCGTTGTTCGCGACCTTCGATTTCGATTTCATAGTCGAGCAGTTTTTGACCGTCGACGATGGCCAGGCGGCGTTCTTCCGACTGGGTTGCATTGATAAGCATCCGTTTCATGATGCGGCTCCTTCACGTAAAACATCACAGGCCCATGACGGGCCAACGATGCCAGAGGGACGCTAGAAAACGAAGGGAATTGCCGCTGAAACCGCAGCCACTGTGCTCAAAGAAGCGCAGTGGTGTGGTGGTTGGGCGCGTGGATAAGGGCAAGAAGTCGCGGTTGTCCTGTGGTCGTGTGCGTGGCTTGATGAGCCGGTGCAGGGGAGACAGGGCTGGTCCAGCTGGCAAGGGTGCGACGCGCAACGCTGCACACAGTTGGTGGCAAAAGCCACTCTGTGCAGAGTTCCATCAACATCAACATTGCCACAACCATCGTTTTTGCTTCTCGCAGTGATCCGTCATGAAGGCTTTTCAAAAAGAGCCTCCACAACTTGGGGTATTCCGTTTCAGTGTTTTCTTAAGCGTCGGCTCAACTTCTGGGGCGAGTGCCACACCGTCTCTTGGGTACGGTGTCTGCGTCTCGAGCACAAAAGGGGCATCGACCTTACCGCGTTCGTCAGTACATGGTCTAATCTGTGTTAAATCAAGCACTTAGAGCAAAACGCTGGTGAATCACATTATAGGGGTTTCAAACCCCACCCCCACCCCCTCGGTCAAAACTCTCACAGTCGATGAAGACTCGGCGGGTCAGCGCCTCGATAACTTTCTGATGCGCCACTTGAAGGGCGTGCCGAAAACCCACGTCTACCGCATCATTCGCTCCGGCGAGGTTCGGGTCAACAAAGGTCGGGCCTCGGCAGAGCAGCGCGTGGAAGCGGGCGATTTGGTGCGTTTGCCGCCCGTGCGCGTGTCCGCCCAAGTGCAGGCCAAAGCCGAAGCACCGGCCCCAGCCCGTGAATTCCCCGTTCTGATGGAAGACGAGGCCTTGATGGCCATCGACAAACCCGCTGGCGTGGCCGTGCACGGCGGCAGTGGTGTGAGCTTTGGCGTGATTGAGCAACTGCGTCGCGCCCGACCTGCTTTGGCCAACCTTGAGTTGGTTCATCGTTTGGACCGCGAAACCTCAGGCGTGCTGTTGGTGGCCAAAAAACGCAGTGCCCTTAAAAACTTGCAAGACCAGTTCCGTGATCGCGAAACGGGCAAAACCTATTTGGCTTTGGTGCTGGGTTTGTGGCCATCGAACAAGAAGGTGATTGACTCGCCTTTGATGAAGTACACCATTCCAAATGGGGTGGGCGAGGGCGAGCGCCGCGTCAAAGTGGTGGGCAAGGACGACCCGAACGGCATGCGCTCCATCACGCTCGTGCGTGTGGCACGCACAGTGGGCCCGTACACGCTGCTGGAAGTGACCATCAAAACGGGCCGCACCCACCAAATTCGCGTGCACTTGGCCAGCCAAGGTCACCCAATTGCGGGTGACGACAAATACGGCGACTTCGAGCACAACAAACTTTTGCAGAAGATGGGACTCAAGCGCATGTTCTTGCATGCGTGGCAGCTCAAGTTCCAGCACCCGCAAAGCCATCGCCCTGTGAGTTTGCAGGCCCCGTTGCCGCCCGAGTTGAAAAGCTTTGTGGACGGCGTGCAACCTCCCATTCATCAACCGCACCTCGACGTATGAGCACACGCCCACGCCAGTTTGATTTGATTGCCTTCGATTGGGACGGCACGCTGTTTGACTCCACGCAAATCATCACCCGTTGCATTCAAGATGCGGTGGTGGATGTGGGTGGCGTCAAGCCCACCCAAGAAGCGGCTTCGTATGTGATTGGCATGGCCCTTATGCCTGCGCTGGCGCATGCCGCGCCCGATGTGCCGCAAGACAAATACCCGCTGTTGGGCGAGCGCTACCGCTTTCACTACATGAAGCACGCCAATGACATCGCCTTGTTTGATGGCGTCTTGCCTTTGCTGGCCGCTTTGCGGGAGCGCCACCACTGGCTGGCCGTGGCCACGGGCAAAAGCCGCCGAGGCTTGGATGACGCTTTGCACACCGCCGAACTCAAAGGCGTGTTCGATGGTTCGCGCACCGCAGACGAAACGGCAGGCAAACCTCACCCACGGATGTTGCACGAGCTGATGCGCGAGTTTGGGGTGGAGCCCGAGCGCACCTTGATGATTGGTGACACCACACACGACCTGCAAATGGCCGTGAATGCAGGCTGCGCCAGCGTGGGTGTGAGCTACGGCGCACACGACCACGGCCAGTTTGAACCCCTGAATCCACGCTTTGTCGCGCACTCTGTGAAGGAGTTGCACGACTGGTTGTTAGCCCACGCTTGACCGCCATGACTGACCTCGCTTCGCCCATCATTCCTCTTTGCAACAGCGCCGATTTGGCTGAAGGTGGCCGCGCTGTGCCGTTTGACGTGGTGTATGCCGGACAAACCTGCCGTGCGTTTGCCATTCGCTTTGAAGGTCAGCCCCACGCCTACCTCAACCGCTGCACCCATGTGGCGATGGAAATGGACTTTCAGCCAGACCAGTTTTTTGATGCCTCAGGACGCTGGCTGCTGTGCGCCACCCACGGTGCCGAGTACGCGCCTGACACGGGTGAGTGTGCAGGTGGGCCTTGCCGAGGGGGCTTGGTCAAAATTGAATTGAGCGAGGCCGATGGCGTTGTCCACTGGCATACTGCGTACAACTTGAAACCTTTCGAATTTCTAGATTAATCTCCAAAATCACTGTCATGTCAGAACATCACGAAAACCATGAAAAACCCAGCCACAAAACGGCTTGGGAGCGCGACACCCTCGAGCGCTTGGCGTTTGCCACGTTGGCCGAGCAACGCGCCAACCGCCGCTGGCGCATCTTTTTCCGCTTTGCATGGTTGGCTTTGATCATCGTGTTGCTGTGGACAGGTGCTCACAAAGGCGGCATGGGTGGCTCTAACCCTAGCCAGCCACATACCGCAGTGGTGGCCATCAAAGGCGAAATCGCCGATGGCGCCGATGCCAGTGCCGAGTGGGTCGTGACCGCTTTGCGAGCCGCGTTTGAAGACGAAGGCTCGCAAGCCGTGGTGTTGCAAATCAATTCACCTGGCGGTAGCCCTGTGCAAGCGGGCATCATCAACGACGAAATCCGTCGCTTGAAAGAAAAGCACAAAAAGCCTGTGTACGCTGTGGTGGAAGAATCATGCGCCTCAGCGGCGTATTACATCGCTGTAGCCGCCGACGAAATTTATGTGGACAAGGCCAGCATCGTGGGCAGCATTGGTGTGCTGATGGACGGTTTTGGCTTCACCGGTTTGATGGACAAGCTCGGCGTGGAACGCCGCTTGATGACCGCTGGCGTAAACAAAGGTTTCTTGGACCCGTTCAGCCCGCAAACCAAACCCCAGCGTGCTCACGCGCAAACGTTGTTAGACCAAATTCACAAGCAGTTCATTCAGGTGGTGCGCGATGGACGCGGCAAGCGTTTGAAAGAAACGCCAGAGTTGTTCAGCGGTTTGTTCTGGAGCGGTGAGCAAGCGGTGGAACTTGGTTTGGCTGACGGCTTGGGTAACCTTGACTATGTGGCCCGCGAAATTGTGAAAGCCGAAGACGTGATTGACTACACCCGTCACGAAAACGTGGCCGAGCGTTTGGCCAAGCGCTTTGGCGCGGCAATGGGCGAGGGGGCGGTGCGTGCGTTACAAACGATGCCTCAAGTTCGCTGATTTGCTTTGATATTTCAGAGATGGCTAGCGACTTTCACGCATGGCTGCAACAGAAAAAGGCTCCGAAAGGAGCCTTTTTCATGGTGCCTGTGCGCGTTATTTGCCAATCAAAAACACGGTTGGCTCTCCTGAGATTTGCACCTTGCTTGCACTGCGCCAGGCTTGCACAGTTTTGCAGTGCACTTGCATGCTGGCCAGGGTCAAGCCGCTGGCGCGTGCCAACCGGGTGTTGCCTTGCAGGCCATTCACCAGCGCGTCCCACAGGGCTTGGTTTCGGTAGGGTGTTTCAATGAACAGTTGGGTTTGCCCGTGTTTGGCTGCGAGGTTTTCTAACTCGCGCAAGCGCTGCGTGCGGGCTGCAGCGTCTTGCGGCAAGTAGCCCACAAACGCAAAGTTTTGACCGTTCAAACCGCTGGCCGCCAAGGCCAGTAGCAACGACACAGGCCCGATCAAAGGCACGACACGAATCCCTAGTTCGTGCGCAGCACGAACCACCGACGAACCGGGGTCAGCCACGGCAGGCATGCCCGCTTCGCTGACCAAGCCCACATCGTGACCCGCCAATGCAGCCTTGAGCAGGGGTTTGGCGTCAAAGCCACTGGTGTGATCGCCTTTTTTGTGAACCTCGCGTGGCAGCTCGGTGATGGTGTTTTCTTGAATCGTTTTGGCAAGCGGAACTTGGGCGTCGACGCGCTTTAAAAACGCGCGGGTGCTTTTGGCGTTTTCCGTGATCCAGTGGGTCACGCCCGCAGCCACGCGCAAAGTCTCTTGCGGCAGCACATCGGTGATGGGCGCTTGGGTGTCGCAGCCAAAGTCCAGTGGGGTGGGGACGAGGTAGAGGGTGCCTTTGTTCGCGGTCATTTTTGCAAAGCTCCCAGCAAGTCAACGCCAGCGGCGCGTAGCAAGCGGGCGGTGCGAATCATGGGCAGGCCAATGAGGGCGGTGGGGTCGTCGTTGTCGATGGCGTCGAGCAGGGCAATGCCTAGTCCTTCGCTTTTGGCGCTGCCAGCGCAGTCGTACGGTTCTTCGGCGCGAAGGTAGGCTTCGATTTCGGCATCGCTCAAGTCGCGAAAGCGCACTTTGATTTGCGCGAGTTCAGTTTGCGCAAAGCCGCTGGCTTGGCACACCACGGACACGGCGGTTTGAAACACCACGGTTTGGCCGCGCATTTTTTGCAGTTGCAGTACGGCGCGTTCGTGGGTGCCGGGTTTGCCCAGTGGCTCGCCGTTCAAATCGGCGACTTGGTCGGAGCCAATCACCACGGCGTTGGGGTGCTGTGCCGCCACAGCTTGCGCTTTGGCCAAAGCGAGGCGCATGGCCAAGTCGCTTGGGGCTTCGTGGGGGTGGGGGGTTTCGTCCACTTCGGGGCTGACCACGTCAAATGGCACACGCAGGCGTTGTAGCAGTTCGCGGCGGTATTTCGAGGTGGAGCCCAAAATGAGGGGGCGTGAGATGACGTGGGAGGCTTGGGACATGGGTGGATTCTCTTACACTGCCGCACATGCAAAAACCAAAGAACCTCCGAAGCCTTGATGTCAAAGCCTTTGCCAAAGCGCAAATGCGTCTTGAGGGCGAAACTCCCGTGGTTGAGTTTGAGCGCTTGGCTGAAGACTGTGTGGGCGATGTGACAGGCCAAGTTATTTGGTCCGTTGAAGGGGCCGTGCAACCAGATGCCAGTGGTAAAGATGCGATTTGGCTCCATCTGGAAGCCAAAGCCAACGTGCCGCTGACCTGTCAGCGTTGCTTGCACCCCGTGCCGGTCGAGTTGCTGATCGAGCAAGATTTCCGTTTCGTGGCCGATGAGGCCACGGCGGTGGCCGAAGATGATGAGTCCGAAGAGGATTTGTTGGTGTTAGAAGATCACTTCGATGTGTTGGCCTTGATCGAAGATGAGTTGTTGATGGCTTTGCCGTTGGTGCCCATGCATCCGACTTGTCTGAGTGAGCAGGCGCCAACTTCAAAAGAGGAAGAGGCCATCTTGGCTGAAGCCAAACCCAACCCATTTGCCGTGCTGGCATCGCTCAAAACACGTAAGCACTAAGAGCGGGTGAGTTGGGCTATAATCTTAGGCTTCGTGTCACGCTGACCCTGAGTTGGTTTGTGGCCCAACGGTTAACCCATATTTAGTTTCAGGAGCCAATCATGGCTGTTCAGCAAAACAAAAAATCTCCTTCCAAGCGCGGCATGCACAACTCTCACGCAGCGTTGACAGCTCCCGGTACAGCCGTTGAGCCAACAACTGGTGAAGTTCACTTGCGTCATCACATCAGCCCCAACGGTTTTTACCGTGGTCGCAAAGTGTTGAAGACCAAGTCTGAAGCCTAATTACTTCATACCTCATTGGCCCGTGGCTGTCTTTGGCGCCTCGGGCTTTTGTTTTTTTGACGAGAAGAAACCTGCATGACCACTCTGGCTGTTGATTGCATGGGTGGCGACCATGGCCCGCGTGTCACGCTGGTGGCCTGTCGCCGTTTCTTAGACACGCACCCAGACGCCAAGCTTTTGTTGGTTGGCCTGCCCGATGCGCTATCGTCTTTCTCGCATCCCCGTGCTCAAGTAGTCGCAGCTTCCGAAGTGGTGGCTATGGATGACCCCATCGAAGTCGCCTTGCGCCGCAAAAAAGACTCGTCCATGCGTGTGGCGATTGAACAAGTCAAGACAGGTGCTGCTCAAGCGGTGGTATCTGCTGGCAACACGGGTGCATTAATGGCGATCGCACGCTATCTTCTAAAAACTATTGACGGTATCGATCGTCCAGCTATTGCGGGCCGCATGCCCGACTTCAAAGGCGGCGGCACAACCATGCTCGATTTGGGTGCCAATGTGGATTGCACGCCGCAGCATTTGTTGCAATTTGCGGTCATGGGCTCAGCCTTGGTGTCAGTGCTCGACAACATCGAAAGCCCCACGGTTGGCCTGTTGAACATTGGCGAAGAAGATATCAAAGGCAACGAAGTCATCAAAAAAACAGGTGAACTGCTGCGAACTGCTGCGAACTCCGGTGATTTGAACTTCTTTGGGAATGTGGAAGGTACAGACATTTACCAAGGCACGGTCAATTTGATTGTGTGCGATGGCTTTGTCGGCAATGTGGCCTTGAAAGCCAGCGAGGGCCTGGCGCATAAGATCAGTGAAACGCTTAAAAATTCGTTTACACACAATATCTTTACGAAAATTGCAGCCATCTTTGCTTATCCTGTTCTTTCTGACTTTAAGGATAAGGTGGATCACCGTCGCTACAACGGTGCTGCGCTGCTGGGTCTCAATGGCATTGTTTTTAAGAGCCATGGATCAGCCGATGATGTGGCCTTTGGTACTGCTTTGAACCGCGCGTATGATGCAGCCCACCATAACTTGCTCGAACGTGTGCGTTCTCGCATTGCCCATGCGGCTCCTTTGTTAGCCCTAGGACAATCAGACGCCTCGGCCTGAGCCTCCTGATTAATGACCCTTTTCTCCCGAATCACTGGCACTGGTAGTTTTCTTCCTCCTCGCCGGTTGACCAACGCAGACTTGGTTGCGGAACTGGCCACACTGGGTGTGGAAAGCTCTGACGAATGGATTGTTGAGCGCACAGGCATCCGTGCCCGCCACTTTGCTGGCGCTGACGTGAGCAGCAGCGACTTGGCCTTTGAAGCTTGCAAGCAAGCTTTAGACGCAGCTGGTCGTCGCCCCCAAGACATTGACCTCATCATCGTGGCCACGTCCACGCCCGATATGGTGTTTCCCTCTACTGCCGCTATCTTGCAGCACAAGCTGGCGCAGTTGGACGAAGACGCGGCCGGTATTGCTGGCGCTCCCGCGTTTGACGTGCAAGCAGTGTGCAGCGGCTTTATTTATGCACTGACCGTGGCTGACGCCATGATTCGTGCGGGCAACGTCAAACGTGCGTTGGTGGTGGGTTCAGAACTTTTCTCGCGTTTGCTCAATTTCCAAGACCGCACGACTTGTGTGTTGTTTGGTGATGGTGCGGGTGCTGTGGTGCTTGAGGCTTCTGAAACGCCCGGCGTGTTGGCCACTGACATCCATGCCGATGGCAAACATGTGGGCATCTTGTGCGTGCCCGGCCATGTGAAAAACGGTGAAATTTTGGGTACGCCCATGTTGCAAATGGACGGTCAAGCCGTGTTCAAGCTGGCCGTAGGCTTGCTCGAAGGTGCTGCCCGCAATGTGCTCGATAAAGCTGGCTTGCAAGACAGCGACATTGATTGGTTGATTCCGCACCAAGCCAATATCCGCATCATCCAAAGCACGGCTAAAAAGCTCAAGCTCTCCATGGACAAGGTGGTGTTGACGGTGCACGACCACGGCAACACGTCTGCAGCGTCCATTCCTTTGGCATTGGACAAAGCAGTGCGCTCCGGCCAAGTGAAGAAAGGTCAAAACCTCATGCTCGAAGGCGTGGGTGGTGGCTTCACTTGGGGTGCTGTTCTCGTCAAGCTGTAAGCCTGCGCAAGGCTTGCAGTGACAAACTTCTAAACACGTTATGACTTCATTTGCATTTGTATTTCCAGGTCAAGGCTCGCAATCCGTCGGCATGCTTGACGCTTGGGGCGATAACCCTGTGGTTGCCCAAACTTTGGCCGAGGCGTCTGACGCCATGGGCGAAGACATTGGCAAGCTCATTCACGAAGGCCCTAAAGAAGCTCTGGCTTTGACGACCAACACTCAGCCCGTCATGTTGGTGGCTGCTGTGGCCGCTTACCGCGTGTGGTTGTCCGAAGGCGGTGCCAAGCCTGCAGTGGTGGCGGGGCACTCTTTGGGTGAGTACTCAGCTTTGGTCGCTTCTGGCGTATTGACGCTGGCTCAAGCAGCGCCGCTGGTGCGTTTCCGCGCCCAAGCCATGCAAGAAGCGGTGCCCGTGGGCACAGGTGCCATGGCCGCTATTCTTGGCTTGCCTGCTGACAAAGTGATTGCCGGTTGCGCCGAGGCGCAAGCCACGTTTGGCGCAGGTTCTGCTGAAGTGGTGGAGGCTGTGAACTTCAACGACCCCGGCCAAACCGTGATTGCAGGCAGCAAAGCGGCGGTTGAAAAAGCCTGTGAAGTGCTCAAAGCCAATGGTGCGAAACGCGCCTTGCCTTTGCCCGTGTCTGCGCCTTTCCACTCCAGCTTGATGAAGCCTGCGGCGGAACGCCTGAAAGAAAAACTGGCAGCCACCACATTTGCCGCTGCGCAGATTCCCGTGGTCAACAACATTGACGTGACGGTGGAAACTGATGCTGACCGCATTCGCGATGCGCTGTATCGCCAAGCCTTTGGCCCTGTGCGTTGGGTCGAATGTGTGGGCGCGATCAAAGCCCGTGGTGTGACCACTTTGGTCGAGTGCGGCCCAGGCAAGGTGTTGGCTGGCATGGCCAAGCGCATTGACGCTGAGCTCAATGGTTTGCCTTTATTCGATCCCGCTTCTTTGGCCGAAGTCAAAGCGGCTCTGGCCTGATAGGAAACAAGATGTCTGAAAACAAACAACACGTGGCCTTGGTGACCGGCGCTTCGCGCGGCATCGGTGCTTCGATTGCCCAGCAACTCGCCAACGAAGGCTACCTCGTCATTGGTACGGCTACATCGGATGATGGCGCAGCCAAAATTTCTCAAGCCTTGTCTGCCCACGCAGGTTGCCGTGGTGCGAACTTGAATGTGAATGACGGCGCGGCTGTGGAAGCCTTGATTGATCAAATCGTCAAAGACCACGGCGCATTGCATGTGTTGGTCAACAACGCTGGCATCACCCGCGACACCTTGGCCATGCGCATGAAAGATGACGACTGGGACGCTGTGCTCGACACCAACCTCAAAGCCGTGTTCCGCGTGTCGCGCGCTGTGATTCGTCCCATGATGAAGCAACGCTATGGCCGCATCATCAGCATCACCAGCGTGGTGGGCGCATCGGGTAACCCTGGTCAAGCCAACTACGCAGCGGCCAAAGCTGGCGTGGCCGGCATGACCCGCGCTTTGGCGCGTGAGCTGGGCAGCCGTGGCATCACCGTCAACTGCGTGGCCCCAGGCTTCATCGAAACCGACATGACCGCCGCATTGCCAGAAGAGCAACAAAAAGCTTTGCTGGGTCAAATTCCATTGGGCCACTTGGGTAAGCCCTCTGATGTGGCGCATGCCGTGGCTTACTTGGCAGGCGAAAAAGCCAGCTATGTGACGGGACAAGAATTGCACGTCAATGGCGGTATGTTCATGGCGTAAAGCCATTGAAATAGTAGCCTGCGAACAAAATCAATACGGTTAGGTTGTCCGGTTAAAATAACAACCTTATTTAACAACCCTTAGAGGGAATCCATGAGCGATATCGAAACACGTGTCAAAAAAATCATTGCTGAACAACTCGGCGTTGAAGAGTCCCAAGTGACCAATGAAAAAGCCTTCGTGGCTGATTTGGGCGCTGACTCCCTGGACACAGTGGAATTGGTGATGGCGTTGGAAGACGAGTTTGGCATCGAGATCCCAGACGAAGACGCTGAAAAAATCAACACCGTGCAAAACGCGATCGACTACGCGTTGGCCCACAAAAAAGCCTAATTAAGCTAGGAAATTTCGCATGAGCCGTCGTCGCGTTGTCGTGACCGGCCTTGGCTGTATCAGCCCCGTGGGTAACACGGTTGATACCGCTTGGGCCAATCTTTTGGCTGGTAAATCTGGCATTGCCAACATCACGCGTTTCGACGCGTCTGGCATCAATTGTCACTTTGCCGGTGAAGTCAAAGATTTAGACCTTGACCAATACATCGCCCCGAAAGAGGCGCGTGCCATGGACAAGTTCATTCATTACGGCATTGCTGCGGCGGTGCAAGCGGTCCAAGACTCAGGTCTCGCCACTGGCGAGGCCTTGAGCGAAGAAGAAGCGACGCGCATTGGCGTCGTGATTGGCTCTGGCATTGGCGGCTTGCCGCTCATCGAAGACATGCACAGCGAATACCTGAATAAGGGTGCGCGTCGCATTTCCCCATTCTTTGTGCCAGCGTCCATCATCAACATGATTTCTGGTCACGTGTCCATGCGTTACGGCTTTAAGGGCCCTAACTTGGCCGTGGTCACAGCCTGTACCACAGGCTTGCACAGCATCGGCGAAGCCGGTCGTCACATTGAGTACGGCGATGCCGACGTGATGATTGCAGGCGGCGCTGAATCCTGCATGTCGCCATTGGGCGTGGGTGGCTTTGCCTCCATGCGCGCTTTGTCGACCCGCAATGACGACCCCGCTACTGCTTCACGCCCTTGGGACAAAGACCGCGACGGTTTTGTGCTGGGCGAGGGCGCAGGTGTGTTGGTGCTCGAAGAGTACGAACACGCCAAAAAACGCGGCGCCAAAATTTACGCCGAATTGGGTGGCTATGGCTTGAGCGCTGACGCGGGCCACATGACAGCCCCCAACATGGACGGCCCACGTCGCGCCATGTTGAGCGCCCTGCGCAACGCTGGCGTGAGCCCTGATCAAGTGGATTACTTGAATGCCCACGGCACTTCCACCCCATTGGGTGATGTGAACGAAACCAACGCCATCAAGGCTGCCTTGGGCGATCACGCCAAGAAGACCGTGGTGAATTCCACCAAGTCGATGACGGGCCACTTGTTGGGTGGTGCTGGCGGTATCGAAAGCGTGTTCACGGCGCTGGCCGTTTACCACCAAAAGAGCCCACCCACCATCAACATCTTCAACCAAGACCCCGAGTGCGACTTGGATTACTGCGCCAATACTGCGCGCGATATGAAGATCGACGTGGCTTTGAAGAACAACTTTGGCTTCGGCGGCACCAACGGTGCCTTGGTATTCAAACGCGTTTAAGGTCTTAGCCTCATGCACAACGCCCCATCGGTGTCTTATCCGGTGGGGCGTTGTGCTTTTCAGTGTTGGCTTTACGCTGGGTTGACTGTGCTGACGTCAGCGGTGTTGTGGGCTTGGGCGTTGAACCTTGGCTTGTCATGGGTTTGGTGTATCGCCGCAAGTGCAACTGCAGCTGGTGTGTGGCAAGGTTGGCGCGCGCTGAAGGCGCTAGGCGTGCTCACTTGGGATGGGCAGGTGTGGTGCTTGCATGACCAAGGTGCTAACCATGAAGACGCCTTGGGTGAAGTTCATGTGATGTGGGATGTACAAAAAGCCTTGCTTTTGCGATGGCTGCCCGCATCTGACACACTGCACGCCAAGCCACAGTGGTTGTGGTTGGGTATGCATGACTCTGACAACCATTGGCAAAATTTACGTCGCGCTGTGTATCAACGCGGTGCTATGCGATGAAGGAAAGAAAAATGACACGTCCGTTGGCAATGAAACGTTCGATCTCTATCGGTTTGTTGTGCGCCTCTTTGTGGAGCGTTGGCTTGCAGCTGGTTGTCGTGCAACCTGCTGCTGCGCAAGTGGTGAAGGGTTTGCCCGATTTCACAGAGTTGGTCGAACAAGTGGGGCCTTCTGTGGTGAACATTCGCACGCTAGAGAAAGCAGCTGCGCGCGAGGTGCAAGGCAACGAACCCGATGCCGAGATGCAAGAGTTCTTTCGTCGATTCTTTGGTGTGCCGCTGCCGACGCCCAATATGCCTCGACAGCAACGCCCTAACCGTGGTCAGCCAGAAGAGGCTCAGCCCAAAGGTGTGGGGTCCGGCTTCATCTTGTCTGCAGACGGTTTTGTGATGACCAATGCACACGTGGTGGATGGTGCGGACCAAGTGGTGGTCACCTTGCCAGACAAGCGTGAATTCAAAGCCCGTATCGTGGGTTCAGACAAGCGAACCGATGTGGCTGTGGTGAAGATCGATGCCACAGGCTTGCCCGCAGTGAAGGTTGGCGATGTGAGCCGACTCAAAGTGGGCGAGTGGGTCATGGCGATTGGGTCGCCGTTTGGTCTTGATAACTCTGTGACGGCAGGCATCGTGAGTGCCAAGCAGCGTGATACGGGTGACTACTTGCCGTTCATTCAAACCGATGTGGCGATCAACCCTGGCAACTCTGGTGGCCCACTCATCAACATGCGTGGCGAGGTGGTAGGCATCAACAGTCAAATTTATTCGCGCTCAGGTGGTTTCATGGGCATCTCATTTGCCATCCCGATTGACGAAGCGGTGCGCGTGAGCGAGCAACTGCGTGCCACAGGCAAGGTGCAACGCGGGCGCTTGGGGGTGCAAATTGACCAAGTCAGCAAAGAAGTGGCTGAGTCTTTAGGTTTGTCCAAGGCGCAAGGGGCCTTGGTGCGTGGTGTTGAGCAGGGCTCGCCTGCAGAGAAGGCAGGCTTAGAGCCGGGTGACATCATCTTGAAGTTTGAAGGTAAGACCATTGAGAAGTCGAGCGACTTGCCACGGATGGTGGGCAATACCAAACCAGGTACACGTAGCGCTATTCAAGTGTGGCGTCGTGGCAGTGTCAAAGAGATGCACATCACGGTGGGTGAGTTCGAATCGGAGAAGCCAGTCAAAAAAGCATCTGCTCCCGACAAGTCATCCTCTGACGCAGTCGCCAAGGTGCTGGGCTTGACCGTCAGTGAGTTAACCGATGCGCAGAAAAAAGAACTCAAATTGCGCGGTGGTGTGCGCGTGGATGCAGTCGCTGAGCCTGCATCTCGTGCTGGCATCCAAGAAGGCGATGTGATTTTGGCGTTGGCTAATATCGAAACACCCAATGTGCAAGTGCTAGAGACGCTGACGGCGAAATTGGATCGCAGCAAGCCTGTGAGTTTGTTGGTGCGTCGCGGTGAGTGGGCGCAATACACGGTGATTCGACCTGCGCGTTAAACCCCTTTGTGGAAGTCGGGAATCTGGGGCTTGAAAAATATTTCTCAAGTTGGCGCTTGCTAACTTAAGAAATGTGTTCAAGCCCTTTTTGTATAGAATCGGGGGGTTGAATGCGTTTTTGCGATATATCGCAAGCCAAAAACTCCACGATACGGGATTGGTTGCTCAACTCCACAGGTGCTCCACAGATCGCCCACAAGTTGTCCCATAACCCCTTTGTCAAATTGTTAATAAGTTGTGGATAGATTCATGTTGCGAACCCGCAACGAGGCCGTGGTTGCGTTTAGATCACTGTGCAATTCGGGGTTTTTGCCTACAATGAACTCCCAACTTATGCAGTTGCCATTGCTTGTTGGTTCTGGGCGCGTCAGCAGATGACGCGCCCTTTTTTCTTGGCGCTGCCCCTTTGAATTCAATCACTTAAGTGCTCCCGTTGATGAACAACATCAGAAACTTTTCAATCATTGCCCACATCGATCACGGCAAATCAACGCTCGCAGATCGCTTGATTCAACGTTGCGGCGGACTAGAAGAGCGCGACATGGAAGCGCAAGTTCTCGACTCGATGGACATCGAGAAAGAGCGTGGGATAACTATCAAGGCGCAGACCGCTGCGCTGCAATACAAAGCGAAAGATGGACAGGTCTACAACCTGAATTTGATCGACACACCGGGGCATGTGGACTTCTCCTACGAGGTGTCGCGTTCGCTCTCAGCATGTGAAGGTGCGTTGTTGGTGGTCGATGCGTCGCAAGGTGTGGAAGCGCAAACGGTTGCGAACTGCTACACCGCACTCGACCTCGGTGTGGAAGTGGTGCCTGTGCTCAACAAAATGGATTTGCCCAACGCAGATCCAGACAATGCCAAAGCCGAAGTGGAAGACGTGATTGGCATTGATGCCACCGATGCAATTCCTTGCTCCGCCAAAACAGGCATGGGCATTGAAGAAATCTTAGAAGCCGTTGTGGCCAAAGTGCCGCCCCCCAAAGGCAACAAAGATGCACCGTTGCGCGCCATGATCATTGACAGCTGGTTCGACAGTTACGTCGGCGTGGTGATGTTGGTGCGCGTGGTCGATGGGCGTTTGGCCAAAGGCGAACGCTTCAAGATGATGGCGACCAATGCCGTCTATAACGCCGATAACTTGGGTGTGTTTACCCCCGCCAACGAGCCACGTCAGTCGCTCGAAGCCGGTCAAGTGGGCTACATCATTGCTGGCATCAAAGAACTGCAAGCGGCCAAAGTGGGCGACACCATCACTTTGGAAAAGAAGCTGCCTAACAACCTGGGCCCTGCCGAAGAAGCGTTGCCTGGCTTTAAAGAAATTCAGCCCCAAGTGTTTGCTGGGTTGTACCCCACCGAAGCGAATCAATACGACGGCCTGCGCGACGCGCTGGAAAAACTCAAACTCAATGACGCCTCGTTGCAATACGAGCCAGAAGTGTCGCAAGCCTTGGGCTTTGGTTTCCGTTGCGGCTTCTTGGGGCTCTTGCACATGGAAATCGTGCAAGAGCGCTTGGAGCGCGAGTTTGACCAAGACTTGATCACGACTGCGCCGAGCGTGGTGTACCAAGTGGTCATGCCCGGTGATGAAGTGATCATGGTGGAAAACCCATCCAAGATGCCTGACCAAGGCAAGCTGCACGAAATTCGCGAGCCCATCGTGACCGTGCACTTGTACATGCCGCAAGACTATGTGGGCCCCGTGATGACGCTAGCCAACCAAAAGCGTGGTGTGCAAATCAATATGGCCTACCACGGTCGTCAGGTCATGCTGACCTACGAGATGCCGCTGGGCGAGATCGTGCTCGACTTCTTTGACAAGCTCAAATCGGTGTCACGCGGCTATGCCTCGATGGACTATGAGTTCAAAGAGTACCGCGCGTCTGACGTGGTGAAGGTTGACATCTTGCTCAACGGCGAGAAGGTGGATGCTTTGTCCATCATCGTGCACCGCTCACAGTCTCAGTACCGTGGCCGCGCGGTAGTGGCCAAGATGCGCGAGATCATCAGCCGTCAGATGTATGACGTGGCCATTCAAGCCGCCATCGGCTCCAACATCATTGCGCGCGAAACCATCAAGGCTCTGCGCAAGAACGTGCTGGCAAAATGCTACGGGGGTGACATCACCCGTAAACGCAAACTGCTTGAGAAGCAAAAAGCAGGTAAGAAACGCATGAAGCAAATTGGCTCGGTGGAAGTGCCGCAAGAAGCCTTCTTGGCTATTTTGCAAGTGGAGGAATGATGGCAACGTTGACCGCATTTGTGCTGGCCGCCTTTGTGGGCTACGCCGGTTTTTGGTATGTGGGCATGATCGAAGGCAACTTTGCCTTGCTCATGTTCATGGCCACCGTGGTGACTGGTATTTACTGGTTGGCCGAGCAGTTCTACTTCTTGCCACAACGCAAAGCTGCGGCTGACGCGCTGCAAGCCCAAGCCGATAAACGCACAGCAGAGTTGCATGCACAAGGTATCACCCAAACCGATGTGAATGTGGCTGAAGCCAAAGAACGTTTGTACATGCAGCCTTGGTGGCTGGATTGGACAGCGGGCTTGTTCCCCGTCATCGCCGTGGTGTTTGTGCTGCGCTCGTTTTTATTTGAGCCGTTCAAAATTCCATCGGGTTCGATGATCCCCACCTTGCTGGTAGGCGACTTGATCTTGGTGAACAAATACCACTACGGCGTGCGCTTGCCTGTTCTCAATATCAAACTCACTGAGGGCAACCCAGTGCAGCGCGGCGACGTGATGGTGTTTCGTTACCCCCCCAAACCTAGCTTGGACTACATCAAGCGTGTTGTAGGCGTTCCCGGTGATGAAGTGGCTTACTTGAACAAGCAGCTCACCATCAATGGGCAACCCGTGGCTAAGACGCCGCGCACCGATTTCTTCGATCAAGACAGCATGCGTTACATCACCCAGTTTGAAGAAAAGTTGCCTCTGGGCAGCAAGCCAACTGAGATGACTGGCATGCGTACGCATAACGTGTTGAACGACAAAGATCGCCCTGCATTCATTCCAGGTGCTGATGACTTTGTGTTCAAAGACAACTGTCGCTACACCGTCGAGGGTGTGACCTGCACAGTGCCAGAAGGTCACTACTTCATGATGGGCGACAACCGCGATAACTCACTCGACTCGCGCTACTGGGGCTTCGTACCAGAGAAAAACATCGTGGGCAAAGCCT
Source organism: Limnohabitans sp. MORI2 (assembly GCF_027925025.1). Classification (NCBI taxonomy): domain Bacteria; kingdom Pseudomonadati; phylum Pseudomonadota; class Betaproteobacteria; order Burkholderiales; family Comamonadaceae; genus Limnohabitans; species Limnohabitans sp. MORI2. Next base: position 2,078,333 of record NZ_AP027058.1, on the reverse strand, counting down.
TCTTTGTCTGGATGAACTTTGGCAGCCTCTCGCGCATCGGCGCATTTCAATGACATCACGCGCACGCACAGTCCGTCCGAGCCTGTCTCAACAACAAATCATTGAGACACTCCAAGCCCGCTTGGAATACACGTTTCAAAACCCTGCGTTGCTCACGCAGGCCTTGACGCACCGCAGCTTCAGCGCTGACCACTACGAACGCTTGGAGTTTTTGGGCGACTCAGTGCTCAACTTGGCGATTGCCAACTTGCTCTACAAACGGTTGAACACCTTGCCCGAGGGCGACCTCTCACGCGTGCGCGCCAACTTGGTCAAGCAAGATACCTTGCACCACTTGGCTGTCGAGTTGGGCTTGTCGGGCATCTTGCGCTTGGGCGAGGGCGAAATGAACTCTGGTGGCCAAAAGCGCCCCTCCATCTTGGCCGATGCCTTAGAGGCCGTGTTGGGTGCGGTGTACCTCGATGCGGGTTACGCCACGGCTGACGCGTTGGTTCAACGCATTTTTGCCAAGGTTGAAATCAACCCTGAAATGCAAGCGGTTGGCAAAGACGCCAAAACCGAATTGCAAGAATGGCTGCAAGCACGCAAGTTCAAGCTGCCCATTTACCGAGTGGTGGGCACTTTGGGTGCCGCGCACAAACAAACGTTTGATGTGGAATGTGAAGTTCCAGAACTGGCCCGCTGCGAGCGTGGCATTGGCGGCTCGCGCCGCGCCGGAGAGCAAGCCGCCGCAGCAGCCATGCTCCAAGTGATTAAAGAACTCAAATAAATGGCTTCCTCTGACAACAAACCACAAACCCTGCAAGACATCGACGCCATGCTCGCTGCCAGCAAAGGCAACCGTGTCGTCGCTAGCCAAGCCGTGGTAGCACCTGCGGACCAGCGCTGCGGCCTGATTGCCATCGTGGGCAAGCCTAACGTGGGCAAGTCCACCTTGCTCAATGCCTTGGTCGGCCAAAAAATCAGCATCACCTCACGCAAAGCGCAAACCACGCGGCATCGCATCACGGGCATGCATACGCAAGGTGCATCGCAATATGTGTTTGTGGACACACCCGGTTTTCAAACCATCCACGGCAATGCCTTGAATAAGTCGCTCAACAAAGCCGTGCAAGGGGCAGTGGGCGATGTGGACGTGGTGTTCTTGGTGGTCGAGGCGGGCAGCTTCACGCCCGCTGACGAGAAAGTGTTGTCTTTGTTGGCCAAAGGCATCCCCACGATCTTGATTGCCAACAAGCTCGACTCGATGAAAAACCGTGACGAGATCATGCAGTGGTTGCAATCCATGCAAGACCGTCACCCCTTTGCTGAGATCGTGCCCATGTCGGCAAAGAACGACAAAGACGTGCAGCGCCTCTTGGGCATCGCCGAAAAATACCTGCCCGAGCAAGCGTGGATGTACGCCGCTGACGAGCTGACCGACCGCAGCGAAAAGTTCATGGCTGCTGAAATGGTGCGCGAAAAATTGTTCCGCCTCACCGGTGACGAATTGCCCTACACATCGACCGTCGTGATCGACAAATTCGAAGAAGAAAAAGGCAAAACCAAAGGCGTCAAACGCATGGTGCGTATTGCCGCCACCATCGTGGTCGAGCGCGAAGGCCACAAAGCCATGGTCATTGGTGACAAGGGCGAGCGCTTGAAGCGCATGGGCATGGAAGCGCGCACCGAGCTCGAAAAAATCTACGATGCCAAGGTGTTTTTAGAGCTGTGGGTCAAAGTGCGCTCGGGTTGGGCCGACGATGCAGCGCGGGTGCGTAGCTTTGGCTACGAATAAGTCCAGCACCTTCACGATGTCGCGGGGCATTCCCCGCATTCAGGACGAGCCTGCGTTCGTGGTGCACCGCTACGACTGGAGCGAGTCCAGCCTGATTTTGGAAACCTTCACCCGCCACTTTGGTCGGGTGGCCTTGGTGGCCAAAGGCGCTAAAAAACCTACCTCTAACTTTCGCCCCGTGTTGCTGCCTTTGCAGCCGCTGCACGTCAGCTATTCGGGCGATGCCGAAATTCGCACTTTGAAGGGCGCTGAATGGGTGGGTGGTCACATCATGCCCACGGGTGAGGCGCTGCTGTCGGGCTACTACATCAACGAGTTGCTGCTGCGCCTGCTGGCGCGTGACGACCCGCACCCTGGCTTGTTCGACCTGTACCGCCAAGTGGTGCAGGTGCTGGCCTCTGGCCATGAGGGCACGATTGCCCCTGCGCTGCGTGCCTTTGAGCTGCTGCTGTTGCGCGACATTGGCTTTTTGCCCGAGCTCAATGCGCAAACCCTTACTCTCAGCCCTTTGCAGCCCGATGCCTTGTATGTGCTGGTGGCCGAAGGTGGCCTGCGCACCCACAACGCGCAAGACCGCACAGGCCTAGCCGGTAGCGTGTGGCTGCAGCTGCATGACAGCCTCTCTACAGACGCACCATTCACCGCCACGCTGCGTTTGTGTGCCGAGATGCCCCCAGAGCAACGCAACGCCTTGCAGGGTCAGCTACGCGCCTTGCTGCACTACCATTGCGGGGTCAACACACTGCGCACACGCCAGATGATGATTGACATGCAATCGCTTTGAACCACGTCATGTCTGAACACACCCACACCGCGCTGTCCGTCAACCTCAATAAAGTGGCCTTGGTGCGTAACACGCGCCATTTGGGCATTCCCAGCGTCACGCGTGCGGCCACGCTGTGCCTAGAGGCGGGCGCTGCGGGCATCACCGTGCACCCGCGCCCTGATGAGCGCCACATCCGCGCCGGCGATGTGCATGATCTGGCGGCCTTGCTCAAAGCGTGGCCTGACCGCGAGTTCAACATTGAAGGTAACCCGTTTCACAACCTCATGGACTTTGTGCGCCAAGTACGCCCCCATCAGGTGACCTTTGTGCCCGATAGCGAAGGCCAGTTCACCAGCGACCACGGCTGGACGTTTCCGCAAGATGCCGAACGCTTGAAGCCCCTGATTGCCGAAGCCAAAGCCTTGGGTGCGCGCGTGAGTCTCTTTATGGATCCGATCCCAGAAGCGATGGCTGCCGCCAAAGCAGTAGGCGCTGATCGTGTGGAGCTGTACACCGAGACCTATGCCTCGGCCTATGGCACACCCAAACAAACCGAGGTGCTGGCTGCCTTCAAAGCCACCGCCGAAGCGGCTTTGGCAGTGGGCCTTGGCATCAACGCCGGCCACGACTTGAACCGCGACAACCTGCACACCTTCCTCACCACCGTGCCCGGTGTGCAAGAGGTGTCGATTGGCCATGCCCTCATCGCCGATGCGCTGGAGATGGGCTACACAGAAACTGTTCGCGCCTACAACGCGTGCATGCCTGCATGATTTACGGCATCGGCACAGACATTTGCGACATTCGCCGCATTCGTGCGTCTTTGGAAAAGCACGGCGAACGCTTTGCGCAAAAAGTGCTGAGTGATGCCGAAATGCAAACCTATCGCGCCCGCAGCGAGCGCTGGCCCGAGCGCGGTGTGCGCTATGTGGCCACACGCTTTTCGGCCAAAGAGGCGTTCAGCAAAGCCATTGGCATGGGCATGCGCATGCCGATGACCTGGCGCTTGTGCGAAGTGGCCAAGCTGCCCAGCGGCCAGCCCACCCTCGTGCTGCACGGCGTGCTCAAAGAATGGTTTGAAGCCAAAGGCCTCACCGCCCATGTGAGCGTGAGCGATGAAAGCGACTATGCCACCAGCTACGTGGTGGTTGAAACAAAGAACTGAAATACACACGATATGTCCCACCACGCCCCTCTTATCTTGGACGTTGCAGGCACCACGCTCACGGCGGTGGACCGTCAACGTCTCAAACACCCGCTGGTAGGCGGCGTGATTTTGTTTGGCCGCAACTGGGCCAACCGCCAACAGCTCACCCAGCTATGCGCCGACATCAAAGCCGTGCGCTCTGACTTGCTCATTTGCGTAGACCACGAAGGCGGGCGCGTGCAGCGCTTTCGCAACGATGGTTTCACGCACATCCCACCCATGCGCGCCTTGGGCGAGTTGTGGATGAAAGACAAAAAAGGCCAGCCTGGCAGCGGGGCCATGGCCGCGATGGACGCCGCCACGGCCAGTGGCTACGTGCTCGCCAGCGAGCTGCGTGCCTGCGGTGTGGACTTCAGCTTCACCCCCGTGCTCGACCTCGATCACGGCGAAAGCGGCGTGATTGGTGATCGCTCATTCCACCGCGACCCCCGCGTGGCGACCGCGCTGGCTAAGAGCGTCATGCATGGTTTGTTGCAAGCGGGCATGGCCAATTGCGGCAAACACTTTCCCGGCCACGGCTTTGTCAAAGCCGATTCGCATGTAGACATTCCTGTGGACAAGCGCAGCCTCAAGGCCGTGCTCAACGACTGCGCCTTGCCTTACCAATGGCTCACCACCACGCTCACCAGCGTGATGCCCGCTCACGTCATCTACCCCAAGGTCGATGCACTGCCCGCAGGCTTCTCGCCGCGCTGGTTGCAAGACATCTTGCGTGGTCGGTTGCATTTCAACGGTGCGATCTTCAGCGACGATTTGTCGATGGAAGGCGCACGTCGCATCGAAGGCCGCTCGGTCAGCTTTGCCGAGGCTGCAGTGGCCGCACTCAATGCAGGCTGCGACCTTGTGCTCTTGTGCAACCAAAGCATTGGCGATGGCCATGCGGTGGACGAGATGCTCGAAGGCCTGACCGAACGCCTCGTTAAAAACCAATGGCATGCCAGTGACGCGAGCGAACAACGCCGTCGCGCACTGCTGCCCAAAACTTCGCCGCTAGCTTGGGACGCGCTGATGACTCACCCCGCATATTTGCGGGCTTTGGACTTGTTGCCTTAAACCGCACACACGTCCACCACTTTTCACGAAAGCCGCAATGGCAACGCCCAACTACAACTACGAAAAACGTCAACGCGAATTAGCCAAAAAAAAGAAAAAAGAAGAAAAGCTGCGCGAACGTGATGCGCGCAAAAATTCGCCTGATGGCGAGTTCGGCCAAAATCCAAGTATGGACCTTGAGCCAGACCACACCCAAAGCCCAGATGGCGAAGCTCCAGTAGCTAGCCCAACCCAAACTTGATCTTTTAGGAGTTCAGCCATGTTTCCTTCCCGTCGTCACTTTGCCCTCTTAGCCTTGGTCCTGAGCTGCGGCTTAGCTTCTGCACAAAACGCAAAACCCATCAAGCTGATGGTTGGTTTCCCCCCAGGTGGCGGCACCGATGCGGTGGCGCGCATCTTGGCTGACAAACTCAAAGACGAGTTGGGGGCCCCAGTGGTGGTGGAGAACAAACCAGGTGCGGGCGGCCAGTTGGCAGCACAGGCTTTGAAGGCAGCGCCTGCAGATGGCACTGTGTTGTTCCTCTCGCATGACCACACCATTTCCATCTTGCCTTTGGTGGTTAAGAACCCAGGCTACGAGCCCGCGAAAGACTTTGCCCCTGTGGCGGGTTTTGCCACCTTTGTGAACGCCTACGCTGTGTCGGGCGGCACACCTGCCAAAACGTTCAGCGAATACGTGGCATGGGTGAAAGCCCAAGGCGGCAAAGGTTCAGTGGGTATTCCTGCACCAGCTTCCACGCCAGAGTTTTTGGTGAAAGTGGTGGGTGACAAGTTCAAGCTCGATTTGGTCTCTGCACCGTATCGCGGCAGCGCACCCATGATGGCCGACATGTTGGGTAATCAAATCGCTGCTGGTGTGGGCTCTGTGCCAGACTTCATCGAGAACCACAAGGCAGGTAAGGTGCGTGTGGTGGCGGTATTGGGCGCTAAGCGTCAAGCGGCATTGCCTGATGTGCCTACCTTTGCCGAGCTGGGTCTGAGCGGCTTAGAGGACATGCCTTACTACGGCATCTTCGCGCCCACCGGCACACCACAAGCCACCATCAACCACTTTGGCTCAGCCTTGTCCAAAGTGTTGGCCATGTCTGATGTGCATGAGCAGCTCACCAAAATGGGCTTGACCGTGGGCTACATGAACTCACATCAGTTGGAGCAGCGCGAACGTGCATACACACAAGTGTGGACCAAGCTCATCAAGAGCAGCGGTTTTCAGCCTCAGTAAATCTGCCTTATGCTGATCAGTCCAGCTTCGCGCCGGACGCTTTTGCAACTGCCGCCCAGCGCGGCAGTTCTGCATTTAAAAACTTCGCAAATGCCTCGTGACCTAAGAAAGCAGGGTCTGCGCCTTGCGTCACCATTTTGTTGCGCACCTCCGGTGTGTTCAGCACTTGTTGGAATGCGTTGCTGAGCTTGGCTACCACATCGGGTGGTGTGCCTGCAGGCGCTAAGAAGCCATAAAAGCCCACCACGTCAAAGTTGGGCACGCCAGACTCGATCACCGTGGGTATATCGGGTAGGGCGGGGTTGCGCTCTTTGCTGGTCACGGCCAAGGCCTTGACCTTGCCTTGTTTGTGATAGTTTGCTGCTTGCGGAATGGACTCGGCCATGAACTGCACTTGCCCCGCCATCAAGTCGGTGAACGCAGGTGCACTGCCACGATAGGGAATGTGCACCATGAACAAACCCGTGGCTGTTTTGAACATCTCAGGCACCAAGTGGCTGATGCCGCCATTGCCCGCCGAGCCGTAGTTGATTTGCCCAGGCTTGGCGCGTGCGTAGCTGATGAATTCTTTGAGGTTGTTCACAGGCACGTTAGGGTTGACCAACAGGGCCAACGGTTGCATGGCGGTGCGTGCCACGGGCACAAAGTCTTTCAGCGTGCCATAAGGCAACTTGCTGTACAGCGCAGGGTTGATCACCATGACGCCCGTGTTGGCCAACATGAGGGTGTAGCCATCGGGTGCGGCTTTCATCACGTCTTGCGCGCCCACTGTGCCGCCTGCACCGCTCTTGTAGTCAATGATGATGGGTTGGCCTAGCACCTGTTGCAAACGCTCGCTCAGCAGCCGTGCATGCTGGTCTAAGGGGCCACCCGCTGGGAAACCAATTACCACGCGAATGGGTTTGGTTGGAAATGTGGTTTGTGCGGTCGCTAAGCCGGAGCTGGCAATGAGCAACCAGGACAGGAAGATGCGAGAGAGTTTCATCAGTGTGTGTGTGTTCGTGAGAAATTGCCACAAGCATAAACAAAAACGCCTCCTAGTGAATTCACTAGGAGGCGTTGGAAGCTAGGGCTACTTGTTTAAGCTTCGCGGCGCAAAGCAGGGAACAGAATGACGTCGCGGATGCTGGGGCTGTCGGTTAGCAACATCATCAAGCGGTCAATACCAATGCCGCAGCCGCCGGTGGGTGGCATGCCGTATTCGAGGGCGCGCACAAAGTCATGGTCGTAGAACATGGCTTCGTCGTCGCCGCTGTCTTTGGCTTCGACTTGGGCGTGGAAACGCGCCGCTTGGTCTTCGGCGTCGTTCAACTCGCTAAAGCCGTTGCCGAACTCGCGGCCAGTGATGTAGAGCTCAAAGCGCTCAGTCACATCGGGCTTGCTGTCGCTGGCGCGGGCCAAAGGTGAAATCTCGACGGGATGTTCGCAGATGAAGGTGGGCTGCCACAGCTTTTCTTCCACGGTTTCTTCAAAGTACATCACTTGCAAGCTGGCCAAGCTGCGTGTGCTGAGTTTGTCTTTCTCTTCTTTGAAACCGAGTTTTTGCAAGGCGTTGATCAACCAAGTGGCGTTGTCCACGTTGTCGCCCGCTTCGGTGTGCTTCAGAATAGCTTCACGGATGGTCAAGCGCTCAAACGGCTGGCTCAAGTCCACTGGCTTGCCGCCGTAGGTGAGCAGCGTAGTACCAGCCGCCTTCATGGCGGCGTCGCGCACCAGCTCTTCGGTGAAGTGCATCAGGTCTTGGTAGTTCCAATACGCGGCGTAGAACTCCATCATGGTGAACTCGGGGTTGTGACGCACCGAGATACCTTCGTTGCGGAAGTTGCGGTTGATCTCAAACACGCGCTCAAAGCCGCCCACGATCAAGCGTTTCAAGTACAACTCTGGCGCAATACGCAGGTACATCTCTTGGTCGAGCGCGTTGTGGTGGGTGATGAAGGGCTTGGCGTTGGCGCCGCCGGGGATGGGGTGCAGCATGGGCGTTTCAACTTCGAGGAAGTTGTGTTGCACCATGAACTCGCGAATGCCGCTGACTGCTTTGCTGCGTGCCATGAAGCGTTTGCGTGCGGTCTCGTCCGTTATCAAATCGACGTAGCGTTGGCGGTATTTGATCTCTTGGTCAGCCACGCCGTGGAACTTATCGGGCATGGGGCGCAGGCTCTTGGTCAGCATGCGGATGCTGGTGGCGTGGATCGACAGTTCGCCTGTGCGGGTTTTGAACAGCCTGCCTTCGCATGCCACGATGTCGCCCAAATCCCAGTGTTTGAAATCGGCGTAGAGGTCTTCGCTCACGTCATCGCGTGTCACGTAAATCTGAATGCGGCCTGTGCTGTCTTGCAGTGTGGCAAAGCTGGCCTTGCCCATCACGCGCTTGAGCATCATGCGGCCCGCCACTTTGGCGAACTGGCCTTCTTCGGTCAACACCTCGGCGGTCTTGTCGCCATGCAACTCGTGCAAGGTGGCTGCGTGGTGCGCGGGTTTGAAATCGTTGGGGAAGGCAACGCCTTGGCCCGCAGCTTGACGCTCGCGCATGACCTTGAGTTTTTCGCGGCGCTCGGCAATGAGTTGGTTTTCGTCGACGGGAGCGGCTTCGGGCGTGGCGGGGGTGTTGTTGTTAGACATCTAAAGAGGCGTGAGTAGGGAGAGGGGCTGCCTCCAACGTGAAAAGCAGCAAACCGCTTATTTTAAGTGGAAGCCCTAGCTGTTTATGGCCTGTAGGCAGTGCCGCACGTACTACCCTTGAGCGGTTCGACAGCTACACCAATTCAATCTCATGCTTTCTCGTTTCACATTGCTGCGTACCGCTTGCCTCACCCTCGTGACGATGATCGCCTTCGCCGGCAATTCGGTGCTCTGCCGCATGGCGTTGAAGCACACCACGATTGATGCGGCCACGTTTACATCGATCCGCTTGGTGTCGGGTGCGGTGGTGCTTGGGTTGATCGTTCGCTTTGCGCCTGCGGGACGCGCGGGCGCTGGCAATTGGTGGTCGGCGCTGGCTTTGTTTGTGTATGCGGCGGGGTTTTCGTTGGCGTATGTCAGTCTCAGTGCGGCCACGGGGGCATTGCTGTTGTTTGGCTCTGTGCAGGCCACGATGATTGGCCGTGGCATTTGGCAGGGTGAGCGTTTGGCGCGTTTGCAGTGGCTGGGCCTTGTGCTGGCGCTGGCGGGTTTGGTGGGATTGATGCTGCCGGGTTTGGCCGCGCCCCCATTGCTGGGTGCCGCGCTGATGGTGTTGGCCGGTGCAGCGTGGGGCGAGTATTCGTTGCGCGGCAAAGGCGCGGGTGACCCAACGCTGGTCACAGCGGGTAACTTTTGGCGTGCGGCGGTGCTGGCTTTGGCGCTGAGTGCAGTGATGCAAGTCAGCGCAGTTTTAGATGCAAGCTGGGATGCCGAAGGCTTGGTTTATGCCGTGGCCTCGGGCGCGGTCACATCGGGCCTTGGCTACGCGCTTTGGTATTCGGTACTGCCCGCGTTGAAGGCTACGCAAGCCGCCACGATTCAACTGAGCGTGCCCGTGATCGCTGCTTTGGGTGGGGTTGTTTTGCTGGGCGAGGTGATGAATGAGCAGTTTGTGTTGGCCTCGGTGGCCACGCTCGGCGGGATTGCGCTGGTGATTTGGGGCAAGCGCTCAAGTTAAAGCCCCCAAGAAAAAAGCCACCGCTTTTCAGCGGTGGCCCATCCAACTTAGCCTAGCACCCAATGCAATCATCCAAGGCTACAAAGTGCATCAACCAAGGCCTACATGATATTTCAAGCCACAGCGTCTGCAGGTTGGCGCTGCAACATGGCCAATGTGCTGGCAATGGTTTTGCGCAGTTCGCGGCGATCGCAAATCATGTCCACTGCGCCTTTTTCTTGCAAGAACTCGGCGCGCTGGAAGCCTTTGGGTAAGGTGACGCGTACAGTGTTTTCAATCACGCGCGGACCGGCAAAGCCAATCAGGGCGTTGGGTTCGGCAATGACCACATCACCCACAAACGCAAAACCTGCTGACACGCCACCCATGGTGGGGTCGGTCAACACGGCGATGTAGGGCAAACCTTTTTTGGCCAAGCGAGTGAGCGAGGCGTTGGTTTTGGCCATTTGCATGAGCGAGAGCAAGCCCTCTTGCATGCGTGCGCCACCGGTGGCGGTGAAGCAAATGAAAGGTACTTTTTGTTCGATGGCAGTGTGCACGCCGCGCACAAAGCGCTCACCCACCACAGAGCCCATCGAGCCGCCCATGAAGTCGAATTCAAAACAGGCCACGACCACATTGATGTTGTGCACCGCACCGCCCATGACCACCAAGGCGTCTGTTTCGCCGGTGTTTTGCATGGCTTCTTTGATGCGCTCGGGGTACTTGCGGCTGTCCTTGAATTTCAAGGCGTCCACGGGCAACACTTCTTGGCCCACTTCGTAGCGGCCTTCGGCGTCGAGGAACATGTCCAAGCGATCGCGGGCGCTCATGCGGTGGTGGTGGCTGCAAGTGGGGCACACGTTGTGGTTGGCTTGCAAGTCGCTCTTGTAGAGCACGGTCTCGCAGCTGGGGCACTTCACCCACACGCCTTCGGGCACGCTGCGGCGCTCAGAGGGTTCGGTGTGTTGAATTTTTGGGGGAAGCAGTTTTTCGAGCCAACTCATGGTGAGCCTTTCGTCAATTCTTTTGGAATGCCGTGATTTTAACGGGCGGGGTGGTGGTGGCTAGGCAGAGCGCCTTAAGCGTCCAAAGCCTCACGAATGCCCGCCAAAAAGTCTTGCGCCGCAGCCACTTCTTGACCTGCCGGTGCGGCTTCGAGCAGCTGGATGATGCGGCTGCCAATCACCACCGCATCGGCTACGCGGCCCACGGCTTTGGCGGTGGCAGCATCGCGAATGCCAAAGCCCACGCCCACGGGGATGTGCACATGCTGGCGAATGCGCGGCAGCATGGCTTCCACGGCATCAGTGTCGAGGTTGCCTGCGCCGGTCACGCCCTTGAGGGACACGTAGTACACATAGCCGCTGGCCACGCGTGCCACTTGGTCCATGCGCTTGTCGGTGCTGGTGGGCGCGAGCAAGAAGATCAAGTCCATGTGGTGCGCACGCAAGGTGGCGGCGAACTCTTCACACTCTTCAGGGGGGTAGTCCACGATGAGCACGCCGTCCACGCCAGCGGCGGAGGCGTCTTTGACGAACGAATCAGCGCCGTGCTTGAGGTTGTAGCACTCCACGGGGTTGGCGTAGCCCATGAGCACCACGGGGGTGGTGTTGTCTGTCTTTCGGAATTCACGCACCATGTCCAGCACTTGGGCTGTGCCAATACCAAAGCTCAGCGCGGTTTCGCCCGCTTTTTGAATCACTGCGCCATCGGCCATGGGGTCGCTAAAAGGGACCCCGAGTTCGATGATGTTAGCGCCCGCTTTCACCATGCCATGCATGAGAGCAGGGGTGATGTCGGCTTTGGGGAAGCCCGCCATCACATAAGGAATGAGGGCTTTGCGGCCTTGGGCCTTGAGGGCGGAGAGGGTGGCGTCAATTCGACTCATGGTGCGCTCACTTCTTGATTTGGATGGTTTGCTCGCCACCTTTGACCGATTGGCCTCGGCAGCTGGGGCGACAGTAAAAGTCGGCTTGGCTTAAATCGGCCACGGTGCCAATGTCTTTGTCGCCACGACCTGAGAGGTTGACCAAGATCGATTGGTCAGCGCGCATGGTCTTGGCCAGCTTCATGGCGTAGGCCAAAGCGTGGCTCGATTCGAGCGCGGGGATGATGCCCTCGGTGCGGCACAGGTAATGGAAGGCTTCGAGCGCTTCCTTGTCGGTGATGCCCACGTACTCGGCGCGGCCAATGTCTTTGAGGAAAGCGTGCTCGGGGCCCACGCCCGGGTAGTCTAGGCCCGCGCTCACGCTGTGCGTTTCGGTGATTTGGCCGTTCTCGTCTTGCAAGATGTAAGTGCGGTTGCCGTGCAACACGCCGGGCGCACCCAGCTGCAACGAACAGGAGTGCTTGCCACTGTCCATGCCTTCGCCTGCTGCTTCGACGCCAATGAGGCGCGTTTTCTCGAACGGGATGTAGGGGTAGAAGATGCCCATGGCGTTGCTGCCGCCGCCAACGCAGGCCACCACGGCATCGGGTTGTTGCTCTGCCATCTTCAGGCTCTTAAACATGTCTGGCATTTGCGTGAGGCACTCTTCGCCAATCACGCTTTGGAAATCGCGCACCATCATCGGGTAGGGGTGTGGGCCAGCCACCGTACCGATGATGTAGAAGGTGTTATCTACGTTGGCCACCCAGTCGCGCATGGCTTCGTTCAGCGCGTCTTTGAGGGTGCGGCTGCCTGATTCAACGGGTACCACGGTCGCGCCCAAGAGCTTCATGCGGTACACATTGGGGCTTTGGCGTTTCACGTCTTCCGCGCCCATGTAGACCACGCATTCCAAGCCGTAGCGTGCGCAAATGGTGGCGGTGGCCACGCCGTGTTGGCCTGCGCCGGTTTCTGCAATCACGCGGGGCTTGCCCATGCGCTTGGCAAGCAAAGCTTGGCCAATGGTGTTGTTGATTTTGTGCGCGCCGGTGTGGTTGAGGTCTTCGCGCTTCAAGAAGATTTGCGCGCCGCCCATTTCGCGGCTCATGCGGTCGGCGTGGTAGATGGGTGAGGGGCGGCCCACAAAGTGCGCGAGCTCTTTTTTGAACTCGGCGATGAACTCGGGGTCGTGTTGGTATTTGGCGTACGCGTCTTTGAGCTCTTCAATCGCGTGGGTGAGCGTTTCGCTGATGAAGCTGCCGCCGTAAATGCCAAAGTGCCCCTTGGCGTCGGGTTGTTGGTAAGTGGACATACACATGCCTTGAAAAAATGGCCCACAGGCGTTGGGCTGAAAACAAAAAAGGGGAGAGAGGGCTTAGAGCGGATGCTCGGCGTCTGCGGCGCGCACGGCTCGGACAAACTCGCGAATCAGGTGAGCATCTTTGATGCCTTTGGCTGATTCCACGCCAGAGCTCACGTCCACTGCCAATGAATGGCCGTGGTTACGCAGCGCGCGAATGCCATCGGTCACGTTGGCAGCGTTGAGTCCACCAGACAAGACGAGGTGAGCGTTGACGTTTGGAGGAAGCTGTGACCAATTGAATGTTTTGCCGCCGCCGCCATAACCGTCAACATGAGCGTCGAGCAGCACAGCTTGGGCGTCTGAGTAATCTTGGGCGTATTTTAGAAGGTCGAAAGGTTCTTCGCCTTCAGGGGTTTCTAGCGGGATGCGGGCAGCGCGAATCCAGCGGCGGCCTAAGGTGCGGGCAATTTTGCGGCAGTGATCGGGCGTTTCATCGCCATGGAACTGCAGCCACGCGCCTGGCACTTGCACACAGGCGTGGGCAATGGCCTCAGCAGTTTCATTCACAAACAGCAGCACGGGTGTGACGAAGGCGGGCAATCGCAAGGCCAGCTCGGCGGCACGCTCCACCGTCACGGCACGGGGGCTAGGTGCGTACATGACAAAGCCAATGGCATCCACGCCAGCGGCCACGGCGGCGTCGACGTCTTGCTCACGGGTGAGTCCACAAATTTTGATACGCGTGCGGTTCATGGCAATCCATCATACGCAGGGGTACGGTCAGGCAAATCCCACTGTGCGTCATAGCGGGGGCCCAAGAAATACAAACCATCGGGGCTGAAGGTGGGGGCGGCGGCATCGCGGTCGCGGGCGGCCAGCACTTCGGCCATCCACTCCGGCGGTTTGTCGCCACTGCCGATCTTCACAAAGCAGCCCATCAGGTTGCGAATCATGTGGTGCAAAAACGCGCTGGCCTCAAACTCAAAGCGCCACACGGCCGAGCCGGGCTGTGTGCTTTTGCGGGTGATGTCGATGCGCGTCATGGTTTTGACGGGCGTGAGCGCTTGGCAGCTGGAGGCGCGAAACGAGGTGAAGTCGTGCTCGCCCATCACATACTGCGCGGCTTTTTGCATGGCTTCAAGGTTGAGCGGGCGGTATACCCAGCCCACGCGGCCCACTTCGACGCTGGGGCGAATGGCCGATTCCAGCACCACATAGGCATAGCGGCGCGCAATGGCGCTGCCACGGCAGTGAAATTCACGGGGCATTTCACGCGCCCACTGCACCGCAATGTCGAGCGGCAAATAGCGGTTGGTGCCCCTCACCCACGAGTAGGGCGTACGCTCGAGCTCAGTGTCAAAGTGAATCACTTGCATGAGGCCATGCACACCGGCATCGGTGCGGCCTGCACACAATGTAGAGACAGGGGTTTGGGTGAACTTGGACAGCGCTTGTTCAAGCTTGTCTTGTACCGTTTTACCCGAGGACTGGCTTTGCCAGCCTTCGTAGGCTTGGCCGTTGTAGCTCAAGCCCATCGCAATGCGCATGAGGGTTAGCCTCGTTCAGCCAGCCACTTGAGGGCTTTTTGCTCGTCTTCGCCAGAGGCTTCCATCGCCACTTCTTCCATGAGCGCTCTGCTGGTGTGCAGCTGGCCTAGGTTCCACAGTTCGTCAGCCAAGTCCATGCGTACTTGGTAGGGGCTGGCGGGAGCGGCTGTTGCTTCGTCGAGATCTAAATCCAAAGAAATATTGGGCATTTCTAAGGTAGGACGCAAGCTAGTTGCTTCATGATGTGGATGATCTTCTTCTTTCAGATCATCTTCATCATGCCCATGGCTTGTGTGTGCGTGGTCATGGGGATGCTCGTGCACATCGTGTGTGTGCGTGGCGACATCGTGGATGTAGGCGCGCTCGACAGGCTCTTGGGCATCATGGTCGGGCAAGTCAAGGTTGAACTTGACGTTGAGAGGAGGCAGGCCCTCAATGTTGTCTGCTTCTTTCTTTTGCGCACTGCGTCGCCACAAGCCAATCAGCACCAACAAGGCGATCAAGCTGCCTGCAGCGATGGGCGTGAGGCTGTTGTCACGTAGTTCGTTGAGCCACTCGCCATTGGCCTCAGCGGCGCTCGCTGGCACATCAACGGGCAATACGCCGGTGGAAGATGCTGGTGTTGACGCAGACTCAGCGGCAGGACTGGCGTTACCACCCACTGTGGCCGCTGCAATTTTGCCTAGTTCTGCAATGTTGCGGCTGAGTTCAGCTGCACGGCTCGCTACATCTTGAGCTTCACGTTGTTGTGCAATTTTTTCTTCGGCAACCGATTCTTTGCTGCCGGGTTTTGCCAAAGTCAACTTGTCTTGGTTGGCTTTGTCATTCTTGTTTTGGACCTTTGCCTCAAGCTTGCCGGCGCTGTCGCGCGCTACTTTGGGGACCACTCCGCCAGGGGCGCGTGCAGCCAGCTCAGCGCGGTAGGCTTCAAAGTCTTTGGCTTGCACTTGAATTTCACGGCGAGCGTCTTCGCGTGAAACGGCTTTGGCTTCTGCTTCAGAAGGCAAGGTGAGCAAAGCGCCTTCCTTCATGCGGTTGACATTGGACTCGACAAACGCATCTGGGTTACTGCGAAGCAGCGCCACCAACATTTGCTCAAGCGAAACGCCTTCTGGGGTTTGGCCAGCTGCTAGCTCACTGGCAGTGTCACCTCGCTTGACGAGGATCTTGCCGTCTTGTTCGCTTGCGCTTTTGCTCTTGGACGCTGGTTTTTCGACCTGCGTCGCTGTGCGCTCGCTCAGGCTTGGCATCAAAGGTGCAGTGGGTTTTTTGCTGCCCGTGTTGTCGATCGACAGCGTGACATCGCGCAGCATGCGACCCGTGGCCCAGCTCAAATCGATCAACAAATCAACGAAATTACTGGTGACGGGCTGTTTGCTGGTGATCTTCAAATAGGGCCAACCGTGGTCTCGGCGCAACAGTTGCACCTGAACATCGAGCGGTTGGCCGTTCACCATCGGCACATCCATCTTTGCCGCGTTGTAAACCTCGGGGCTGGCGATTTTGGCTTCGAGCTCGATTTGTTCAGCGATGGTGATCTCGCTGACATCAATCTCAACGCGCAAAGCCTCGCCCTGCTTGCTTTGTACGACGGGTCGGCTCAAGGTGAGCGCTTGCGCACTGCCGAAAACCGACAGTGATAAAGCGGCACATAGCGCAGTTCGTTTGAACAAATGGGAAGCAGAGCAGTAGGCTTTTTTCATACCCAGAGATATTACTTTGTTTTACGCTTCGAGCAGGATGCGCAGCATGCGGCGCAAAGGCTCGGCAGCGCCCCACAAGAGCTGGTCACCGACGGTGAACGCGCCCAAGTAGTCGTTGCCCATGGCCATTTTGTGCAAGCGACCCACTGGTACTGTCAAAGTACCGGTCACGGCTGCGGGTGTCAGGTCACGTTCGCTGATTTCGCGCACGTTAGGCACCACTTTGACCCAGTCGTTTGCACTGGCCAAGATGCTTTCGATCTCGTCCATCGGCACGTCTTTTTTCAGCTTGATGGTCAAGCCTTGTGAGTGGCAGCGCATCGCGCCAATGCGCACGCACAAACCGTCGATAGGAATCGAACCCGCTGTGCGGAATGCTGGGTTGCCCAAGATCTTGTTGCACTCAGCGCCGCCCTTCCACTCTTCCTTGCTTTGGCCGTGTTCAACAGGCACGTCGATCCAAGGGATCAAGCTGCCAGCCAAGGCGGTATTGCGGAAGTTTTTGGTGGGGAACTCGGCGCTGCGCATGGTGGCTGACACTTTGCGGTCGATGTCCAAGATGGCAGAAGAGGGGTTGGCCAAGTCGTCTTTGACGGCGGCGTGCAAAGCGCCCATCTGGCTGAGCAACTCGCGCATGTTTTGTGCGCCTGCACCTGAAGCCGCTTGGTAAGTCATCGCGCTGACCCACTCAACCAGGTTGTGTTGGAACAAGCCGCCCAAGCCCATGAGCATCAAGCTCACGGTGCAGTTGCCGCCGATCCAGTTCTTGCCGCCTTTGCCCAAGGCGCTGTCGATCACGTTGCGGTTGACGGGGTCCAAGATGATCACGGCATCGTCTGCCATGCGCAGGCTAGAGGCTGCGTCAATCCAGTGGCCGTTCCAGCCCGCTGCGCGCAGCTTGGGGTACACCTCTTTGGTGTAGTCGCCGCCTTGGCAAGTGATGATGATTTCGCAACGCTTCAGTGCGTCAATGTTGTTGGCGTCTTGGAGCGTGGTTTCGTTCTTGGCTTGCGCGGGGGCTTTGCCACCAGCGTTAGACGTGGAGAAGAACACGGGTTCGATCAGATCGAAGTCTTTCTCTTGAATCATGCGGTCGATCAACACCGAGCCGACCATGCCGCGCCAACCGACTAAACCTACTAACTTGCTCATTTTTCAACGCCTTTTCAAATGTAGAAAACAGTGCCAGACCTGACTGTTTGCCCGGCTCGTCTGGCCGGGGTGGCGCACGACGAACCGGAGCTGATTAGCCCTTAATGGTCGTGGTTTTGATGGTGATTGCACGCGCGCCAACAGCCACCAGTGCGGTGGCAGCGAAGTTCAGAGAGAACGAGCGGGCGTGAAACATGACAACTATTGTAGTGGATGGGGGCTTGTGGCTGGCTGACAAATTTAGAGGTTCAAGTCAGTGCGCTGAAATGAAAAACGCGCCCGAAGGCGCGTTTTCTAGGGTGGGACAGGAAGCGAATTAACGCAACGCCTTCACCACCGCATCGCCCATTTGCGCGGTGCCCACTTTGGTGGTGCCTTCGCTGTAAATGTCGGGGGTGCGCAGGCCTTGAGCCAGCACGGCTTTGACGGCGGTTTCAATGCGCTCGGCGGCTTCGGGCTGATTGAGCGAGAAGCGCAGCATCATGGCCGCAGACAAGATGGTGGCCAGCGGGTTAGCCACGCCTTTGCCGGCGATGTCGGGGGCGCTGCCGTGGCTGGGTTCGTACAGGCCTTGGTTTTTGCTGTTGAGCGAGGCCGAGGGCAACATGCCGATGGAGCCGGTGAGCATGGAGGCTTCGTCGCTCAGGATGTCGCCAAACATATTGCCGGTCACCACCACGTCAAACGCCTTGGGCGCTTTGACCAGTTGCATGGCCGCGTTGTCCACGTACATGTGTTGCAGCTCCACGTCGGGGTATTGGGCGTGCACTTCGGTGACCACGTCTTTCCAGAGCTGGAAGGTTTCGAGCACGTTGGCCTTGTCCACGCTGGTGACCTTTTTGTTGCGCTTTTGCGCGGCTTGGAAAGCCACATGCGCAATGCGCTCGATTTCGGGCTTGCTGTAGCGCATGGTGTCAAACGCTTCCAGCGCGCCGGGGAAGTGGCCGTCCACGGCGGTGCGGCGACCACGGGGCTGACCAAAGTAAATGTCGCCCGTGAGTTCGCGGATGATCAAAATGTCCAAGCCCGCAATCAGCTCAGGCTTCAAGCTCGATGCGCCCACCAGCTGCTCGTAGCAAATGGCGGGGCGGAAATTGGCAAACAGGCCCATGTTTTTGCGCAGGCCCAAAATGGCTTGCTCGGGGCGCAGGGGGCGGTCGAGTGTGTCGTATTTCCAGTCGCCCACGGCGCCAAACAACACGGCGTCGGCATCCATGGCGAGTTTCAAAGTGGCTTCGGGCAGGGGGTGGCCGTGCGCGTCAAACGCGGCGCCGCCGACCAAGGCCGATTCCATTTCAAACTTCAAGTCGAGGACATTCAAGACCTTGACGGCTTCTGCGACGATTTCGGTACCAATGCCGTCGCCGGGCAAAACTGCGATTTTCATTTTTCTTTTCTTTCTGAATTACACGGTGTGTGCCAACCAAGGCTTGGTGGCCAAGCGCTCGGCTTCGAAGGCGGCAATTTTGTCTTTGTGGCGCAGGGTCAGGCCAATGTCGTCAAAGCCGTTGAGCAAGCAGTATTTGCGGAAGGCCTGCACCTCAAACGGAATTTCTTCGCCTTGGGGGCGCACGATGACTTGGCGTTCCAAATCAATCGTCAACTCATAGCCGGGGAAGGCGTGCACTTCGTTGAACAGCAAGTCCACGGTGGCTTCGGGCAACACGATGGGCAACAAGCCGTTTTTGAAACAGTTGTTGAAAAAGATGTCGGCAAAGCTCGGCGCAATCACGGCGCGAAAACCGTATTGGTCAATCGCCCAAGGTGCGTGTTCGCGTGACGAGCCACAGCCAAAGTTCTTGCGGGCTAACAAGACCGAGGCACCCTTGTAGCGCGGCTGGTTGAGTACAAAGTCGGGGTTGGGTTTGCGTTCAGACTCAGGCACGCCAGGCTCGCCGTGGTCGAGGTATCGCCACTCGTCAAACAAGTTGGGGCCAAAGCCGGTTTTGCGGATGGACTTCAAAAATTGTTTTGGGATGATCGCGTCGGTGTCGACGTTCTCGCGGTCCATCGGGGCCACGATGCCTTTGTGGAGGGTGAATTTCTGCATGTGCGTCTCTCTTAGGCGAATTTGCGAATGTCCACAAAGTGGCCGTGAATGGCCGCAGCGGCGGCCATGGCTGGGCTGACCAAGTGGGTGCGACCACCATTGCCTTGACGGCCTTCAAAGTTGCGGTTGCTGGTGGACGCGCAGCGTTCGCCGGGCTCCAAGCGATCGGCGTTCATGGCCAAGCACATGGAGCAACCGGGCTCACGCCACTCAAAGCCAGCGGCTTTGAAAATTTCGTGCAGGCCTTCTTTTTCGGCTTGCTCTTTGACCAAGCCCGAGCCAGGCACGACCAAGGCTTGCTTGATGTTGCTCGCCACTTTTTGGCCGAGTTTTTTGACCACGGCAGCGGCTTCGCGCATGTCTTCAATGCGGCTGTTGGTGCATGAGCCAATGAACACTTTGTCCACATGGATGTCGCTCAGCGCCTTGCCGGGTGTGAGGTCCATGTAGGTCAGGGCACGCTCAATCGCGCCACGTTTGTTCGGGTCTTTTTCTTTGTCGGGGTCGGGCACCACGGCGCTCACACCCAGCACCATTTCGGGCGAGGTGCCCCAGGTAACTTGCGGTTCGATCTCTTCGGCTTTCAACTCCACCACCGCGTCAAATTTGGCGTCGGCGTCAGAGTGCAAAGTTTTCCAGTACGCCACGGCTTGGTCCCACTCCACGCCCGTTGGGGAGAGTAAACGGCCTTTCACGTACTCGATGGTTTTGTCGTCCACCGCCACCAAGCCAGCGCGTGCGCCGCCTTCGATGGCCATGTTGCACACGGTCATGCGGCCTTCCATGCTCAAGGCACGAATGGCCGAACCTGCAAACTCAATGGTGTAGCCCGTACCGCCAGCGGTGCCGATTTTGCCGATGATGGCTAGCACGATGTCTTTGGCGGTCACGCCCTTGGCCACTTGGCCTTCAACTTTCACCAACATGTTTTTGGCTTTTTTGGCCAGCAGTGTTTGCGTGGCCATGACGTGTTCGACCTCAGAGGTGCCGATGCCGTGGGCCAGCGCGCCAAACGCGCCGTGGGTGGAGGTGTGGCTGTCGCCGCACACCACGGTCATGCCGGGCAGGGTGGCGCCGTTTTCAGGGCCAATCACGTGCACGATGCCTTGGCGCTTGGACATGAAGGGGAAGAACGCGGCCGAGCCAAATTCGGCAATGTTGCTGTCCAGCGTGGTGATTTGCTCTTTGCTGATGGGGTCGGCAATGCCGTCGTAGCCCAGCTCCCAGCCGGTGGTGGGGGTGTTGTGGTCAGCGGTGGCGACGATGGAGCTGACGCGCCAGACCTTGCGGCCCGCTTGGCGAATGCCCTCAAACGCTTGGGGGCTGGTCACCTCGTGAACCAAGTGGCGGTCGATGTAGAGGATGGACGTGCCGTCCTCTTCGGTGTGAACAACGTGTTCATCAAAAATTTTGTCGTAAAGGGTGCGTCCCATGCGTGTTCCTTTTGTGCAGCCTTAGATTTTATGCGGGAGCACGCAGTAAGAAGGGTTAAAAGTGAACTAGGCATAAAAAAGCCGCTTTTAAAAGCGGCTGTGAAAGGCGAATAACCACCTACCTTAGAGAATTCAATTGGAAGCTTGGCTTGTAGCTGGCTGCAAGCCAAGATCGTGGGAGTGACTTTAGAAGTCGTAGCGCATCCCTAAAGCAAAGCCTTTTGTCTCTGTTCCACTAGCACTTGGAGTTACCTTGCTTCCATCTGCTTTACCCTCAGACCAAGGGGCAACTTTTGCTGCAGAGCCGTTTGTCACCATGGCGTAGTTCGCATAGAAGCGGAGTTCTTTGCTGATGATGCGGTCGATACCGATGGCTGTCATCTTTGAGTCAGAGTTAGCCTTGTTGGCTTTGCGATCCATGACATGTGCACGCAATACTGTGTGATTAGGAATAATTTGATATTCAGCACCAAACCCTGTCACTTTGCTGCCTTGGTCATCGTTTGCAGCTTTCATGTATGAAGCGTCTTGGAAGAATCCGACCAATTTGAGGTCATTCATCAACTTATATGACAAGGCCAAGCGTACGGCATCACGTTTCCCATCTGCATGATCTTTTTGATAGCTTTCTTGTGCCAGAGCAGCTGACATATCGCCTGAGTTGTAGGTAACGGACATGCTGGTCATCGCAGTCTCTTTAACTACGCCTGTTGTTGTGTTCACGTCTGCGACACCCGTGGATTGCGGTGAGTAGGCTAAAGCCAAACGCACACCACTCATATCAGGCGATTGATATTGGATGATGTTGTTGGGACGTTCATCAAATTTCGCACCTGCGCGAGTGATGTTGCGCATGTCACCCAATTGGTCACCAAACAAGTCTGCAGCTGCTCGGGCCACTTTCATTGGGGTGTCAAATTTACCTACTTTGACTTGACCAAAGCTGCCTTCAACACCAGCGAAAGTGTCACGAGAGGCAAATGTATTCGTTCCGGCTTTGTCAGCTGCTTGGGTTGTAGGTGCTGTGCCAGCAACAGCTTCTGTGCGGTTGAATTGAATTTCTGATTCAATTTGCCAGATGCCTTTCAAATCGCCAAAGCTTTTGTCGCCACGCAAACCTAAGCGAGACGAGTTACTAGACAAGTTGGTTTGTTTGTATTTGCTGCCATCATCTTGATTTTCCAAGGCGAGGTGCGCACGTCCATAAAACTCCCAATTACCAGCAGTTTTGATGGTGTTCGATTGTGCTTGTACTGATACGGCGATCGTGCCGATAGCCAAAGCCAAAGCTACATTTTTTTTCACGAGAGATACTCCTAGTTGGTTAAATAGACCTAGGTAGTTTTGGTTTGTTTCGTGACGTAGGTATTAAGTTTTTTTGAAGTTTTTGCTACACGATCATGTGCTCGAGTCTGATAAATGTTCACAGGAGTGACACAAAGCCTTCCTACAATGACTGATCTAGTACATCCACTTTGTCTTTTTGTCTACTCGATGCTTCAATTTCCGCGCCAACGACTTGCAGTTTTTGTGACGAGCAGCTTGGCTGCAGTATGCGCGTGGGCGCAACAGGCCCAAACGTTTGACATGGAAGACACCAGCGCTCGCTATCAGCTGACCTACAACTGGCAGCACCACGATTCATTTCGCGCGTCATATTCGGGTGCTAACAGTTTGTCTTCTCAAAGCGAGCAGATGTACACCTTCAGCACCACCGCACACTGGGGCTTTCGCCCATGGCAAGACGGTGAGCTGTATTTCAACCCAGAGGTGGCAGCAGGCGTGCCGTTCTCGGGTAATTTGGTGGGCCTAGGCGGCTTCACCAATGGCGAGATCACCCGTGCGGGCGGTAGCACGCCCAAGTTGTACCGCCAGCGACTGTTCTTGCGACAAACTTGGAACCACGGCGGCGAACAAGAGCAGATCGAGCCCGATTTCAACCAAATGGCAGGGCTAGTCGACAAAAACCGCTTTGTGTTGACGGCGGGTAACTTTTCTACGCTCGACGTGTTTGACGACAACGCCTATGCCAAAGACCCACGCACCCAGTTCATGAACTGGGGTAACTGGACGTATGCCTCCTACGACTATGCAGCGGATGCGCGTGGTTTTGGCTGGGGTTTTGCGGGCGAGTGGTACCAAGACAACTGGGTGCTGCGCTTTGGCCGCATGACCGGCCCTAAAACCCCCAATGGGTTGCCTGTGGACTTTGCCATTGGCAAACACTATGGTGACCAAGTAGAAATTGAACGCGGCCACATATTGGCTGATCAGCCAGGCAAGGTGCGTGTGTTGGCGTGGCGCAACCGCGCGCAATTGGCGAGCTTCAGCGACGCAACGCATGGGTTGCAAACACAATATGGCGTGCAGACCACACCGCAAGCTTTGGTCGATGTGCGTGGTGGCGAAAAAATCAAGTACGGCTTGGGCGTCAACATCGAGCAAGCGATCAACACCAGCGTGGGCTTTTTCTTGCGCGCCATGAAGGCCGATGGCAAAACCGAAACCTACGCCTTCACCGAAGCCGATGGCTCACTCTCAACGGGTTTGGTTTTCAAAGGCGGGTTGTGGGGCCGAGCTGACGATGCAGTGGGTGTTGCCTTCATGCACAACACCTTGTCGCCCGAGCGTCGTGGTTTCTTGGCGGCTGGCGGCATGTCGTATTTCATTGGTGACGCTGCCAGCACCACGCAAACGCTGAGCTACAAACCAGAGCAAATTTTGGAAGCCTTCTACAGTTTTCAAATGACGCGCGGCACGTGGCTCACCACCGACTACCAACGCATCCAAAACCCTGCATATAACGCGGACCGTGGGCCGGTCAATGTGTATGCGCTGCGCTTTCACGCTGAGTTCTAACTGCCTCGATGGGCGGCTGGCGCTGTCACCTGCGTGAAGACACGCGTGCGCACCTCGCATGCATTCGGCACAATGCCAAGCATGAAAAATCCAGCGACTCCAAGCACAACTCAAACCCCTCTTGACGGCCTGCGCGTGGTCGAACTCGGCCAGCTCATCGCAGGACCTTTTGCCGCCAAAACACTGGCCGACTTTGGTGCCGATGTGGTGAAGATTGAAACACCCAAAACAGGCGACCCGCTGCGCAAATGGCGCTTGCTCAAAGATGGCACATCGGTGTGGTGGCAAGTGCAGTCGCGCAACAAGCGCTCGGTGGCGTTGGACCTCAAAGACAATGAAGCCCAAGACATCGTGCGTCAACTCGTCAAAGACGCGGATGTGTTGATCGAGAACTTTCGCCCAGGCGCGATGGAAGGCTGGGGCCTCGGCCCCGATGATTTGTTGGCTCTCAACCCGCGCCTCATCATGTTGCGCATCAGTGGCTATGGGCAAACTGGGCCGTATCGCGACAAGCCAGGCTTTGGCGTGGTGGCTGAGGCCATGAGTGGTTTGCGCCACCTCACCGCCGAGCCAGGGCGTGTGCCTGTGCGCGTGGGGGTGAGCATTGGCGATACGCTGGCGTCGTTGCATGGCGTGATTGGCATTTTGATGGCCTTGCACGAGCGCGAGAAAAGCGGACAAGGCCAAGTGATTGACGTGGCTTTGTACGAAGCCGTCTTCAACTGCATGGAAAGTTTGCTGCCTGAGTACAGCGCGTTTGGCGCGGTGCGCGAAGCTGCGGGCAGCGCCTTGCCTGGCATCGCACCTAGCAATGCCTACCGCTGCAAAGACGAGGGCTACGTGTTGATTGCGGGCAATGGCGACAGCATCTTCAAACGCCTCATGCACACCATGGGCCGCGATGATTTGGGCAACGACCCAGCACTAAGTGACAACGCCGGGCGCGTCCAGCGTGTGGCCGAGATTGATGCTGCGATTGGCATGTGGACCGCGCAACTGACTGTGGCACAAGTGCTGGAGGCTTTGGATAAAGCCGACGTGCCCGCAGGCCGTATCTACACCGTGGCCGACATTGCGGCTGACCCGCACTACCAAGCACGCGGCATGATTCAACAGGTGCAGATGGATGACGGCACATCATTGGCGGTGCCCGGCATCATTCCGAAACTATCACGCACACCCGGCAGCCACCGCCGCAACGCGCCCACCATTGGGCAAGACACAGATGCCGTGTTGCATGAAATTGGGTTGAGTGCTGAGCAGATTCAAGCGCTCAAAGACAAAGGCATCGTGGCCTAAGTCGCTCACTTGGCGTTAAGGCGCAGCAAATTGCTCCGTGCCCACAATGCCAATCTTGGTCAGGCCTTGGCGTTGCGCACTGGCCAACACACCGGCGACCGCTTCGTATTTGGCTTTACCTTGCGCTTTGATGTGCAGCTCGGGTTGCGGCTCTTGGGCTTTGGCTTCTAGCAACAAAGCGTCGAGTGCGGCACGGTCAGCCAAAGGCTTGCCGTTCCAGTTGACCACGCTGCGTGCATCCACTTCGATGCGAACCACATTGGGCTTTTTGGTTTGCGGTGTGGCGCTTTGCGGCATGTCGAGGTTGACCGAATGCAGCTGCACGGGGATGGTGATGATGAGCATGATCAGCAACACCAACATCACGTCGATCAACGGCGTGGTGTTGATGTCCATCATCACTTCGGGTTCGTCTTGGCCGTTGGTCAAAGAGGGCAGGTTCATCGCCATGCTTATTTCCCTTGCGGCGCTTGTGTGGCAGCCCCTTGCGGGTCGGTGACAAACCTCACCTTGGTCAAGCCCGCTACTTGTGCGGCATACAGCACACGGCCTACCGCTTCAAAGTCGGTTTTGGCGTCACCGCGAATTTGCACTTCGGGCTGCGGCGTTTTCTCGGCAAAGCTTTGCAGCTGCTTGATCAAGTCCGCATTGCTGCGCACCGGTGCGTCATACAAATAGGCTTGGCCTTGCGCATTGACCGACAAGATGATGTTGTCGGGCTTTGTTTCACGTGGCTGTTGCACCTCGTGTGGCAGTTCCACTTTGACAGAGGTGGTCACTACCGGAATGGTGATGAGAAAAATGATGAGCAGCACCAGCATCACATCCACCAAAGGCGTGGTGTTGATGGTGGTTAGCAATTCATCGTCGCCCTCACTGGGGCCGAGGTTCATGGCCATGGTTATTTCTGAGCCGAACCCAACAACACCGCATGCAAGTCAGCGCCAAAGGCATGCACTTCTTCCATCGCCACTTTGTTACGACGCACCAGCCAGTTGTAGCCCAACACCGCAGGCACAGCCACGGCCAAACCAATGGCGGTCATGATGAGCGATTCGCCCACAGGGCCTGCCACTTTGTCGATGCTGGCTTGGCCTGACATGCCAATCTTCACCAGCGCGTTGTAAATGCCCCAGACCGTGCCGAACAAACCAACAAAGGGCGCTGTTGAACCGACAGTCGCCAACACTGCCAAGCCATCCTGCATGCGGCTTTGCACATTGTTCATGGCGCGTTGGATGCTCATGGTCACCCAGTCGTTGAAGTTAATGCTGCCAAGCAAACCCGTGTGCTTGCTCGCACCTTCCAAGCCCTTTTCGGCGATGAAGCGAAACGGGCTGTCCTCTTCCAAACCGTCTGCACCTTGGCGTACATTGCCTGCGTTCCAAAAATTGTTTTGCGCTGTTTGGGCATAACGCATCACGCGGTTTTGCTCGGCCAGTTTGGTGAAGATCACATACCAGCTGCCCATGCTCATGATGACCAAAATCAGCAGCGTGGCCTTGGCTACCACATCGCCTTGCGCCCACAGAGCGGACAAGCCGTAGGGGTTCTCAACGACTTCTTCAGCCATGACGCTGGCGCTAAATACCAGTGTTGAGAGTGCCGCAGCGGCGCGTGTGAAGATGTGTTGCAACATGGGTGTTTCCTTGTGACTGACTTTGTGTGGGGGCGGCGCTTATTCCAAGCGCCAGGTGTATTTGATGCTGGCCCAGCTTTGCTCAGGCTTGCCGTCCACCGTGCCGGGGCGGAACTGGCATTTCGACAGCGCATTGCGAGCGGCTTCGTCTAAGCGTGTGAAGCCGGATGATTTTTCAATCTCGGCTTGGAGTACTTTGCCGTCGATGCCAATCAAAAACTTAAGCGTGACGGTCCCTTCCTCCTCCATGCGCCTTGAGGCGCTTGGGTAATCGGGCTTAGCGCAAGATGCACCTGCTTGGATGATCGCCCCAGTGCGGATGGCTGGCGCAGCAGGTGCAGCAGCTGGTGGTGCGACGGGCTGCGTAATGGCTGGCGCGTTGGTGGTAGGTGCAGGAGGGGGCGGTGCAGGTGTTTTGGGGGGCGGCGCTTTAGGTGGTGGGGCAGGCGGTGGCGCTTCCGACATCAACACCGCTTCCACCGTGTTCTCGGTCATGCGTACGACTTGACGAGCCAATCCAGACGAAATCGCCCACAGCAACACAGCGTGCAGCAACACAACCAGTCCAATGCCGGTTAAGTGTTTGCGAGGGGAGCGTTGGCGCGCCGCATAGGGCGAAGACGCCAAATTTGACGCTGCAGACGCGCTGTGGGTGAAAGACGAGTGAGACAAACGAGGTAGCTCTGAAAGTTTCACTAATTCTAGGCGGGCTGCATCTCTCGCTGTATGCAGCAGCCTCAAGTGATACGGCCTTTGCTAGGGGCAAAGGCCGTGAGTCGGTGAAACCTTAGACCTGCTTCATGGCGCCTTTGATCTTGCCGCCACGTTCGATTTCAATTTCGCCATAAGTCACATCGCCTGTGACTTTGCCAGTGTTGCGCACAATCAACACATTTTTGCTGGTGATGGACTCGTTCAACTCACCTTTGACGTCGATGAAGTCAGCTTCGGTGGTGCCGGTCACGATGCCCGATGCGCCAATCAACACATCTTTGGCGACCAAATCACCTTCCACCGTACCTGAAATAATGGCTTGGTTGGGCGCAGTGATAGAGCCTTTGAACACCACACCGGTGCCAATGAAAATGCTTTTGTCTTTGGTGCCTTCGCTCATGTTGAAATCCTCTAAAAGTGATTGCTGGATATAGTTTATATTGCTATTGTGAATTTAAACAAATAAATACGCTTTTCGGTGTATGTTTTTGTCATCATTGAATTTTTTGGAGGTCGGGTATATGAAAGTTGTTGTTGTCGCGAACCCCAAAGGCGGTGCTGGCAAATCTACTTTGGCGACCAATATTGCCGGGTACTTTGCGTCCCGCGGTCACCATGTGATGTTGGGCGATGCAGACACCCAGCAGTCCTCCAGGTTTTGGTTGCAGCAGCGGCCTAGCCGTTTGCCACCCATCGTGACGTGGGAAATCGAAGCTGGCAAAGTACCCACAGCTAAGCCGCCCAAAGGCACAACCCATGTGGTGATTGACACGCCTGCTGGCTTGGGTGGTTCAGCCCTCAAGGAGTTGGTGCAACGGGCTGACAACGTGATCGTACCCTTGATGCCCAGCGTGTTTGACATGCAGGCGACCCATGCGTTCTTGATGGAACTGACCCAACTCACACGCAAATTACCCGCCCGAGTTGGGGTGGTTAGCAACCGTGTCGATGCGCGAACGTTGGCCAGTGGTCGTTTGAAAGAGTTTGCCCAAGCCTTGGATGTGCCAGTGTTAGGGTACTTGCGCGACACCCAGTACTACGTTCACATGGCGGCTCACGGTTTGTCCATGTTTGACATCACACCCACACAAATTGAAAAAGATTTGGAGCAGTGGGAGCCTATCTGTCACTGGCTCGATCAGCGCTGAGCTGCGTCAGCAGTTGCGTCAAGTTCAAGCCGCGTTGTCGACGTAGCGACCTTTGTAGCCGTGTGTGCTGAACGCCATGGCTTGAAAACCGTGGAAGTTAATTTCACGGATGAACTCACCCGACTGCTTGTTCACCACTTTCACGGAGAGTGTGCTGGATCGCTTGTCAAATGAGTAGTTCAGTTGACTGCGGTCCAGTGATTGGTTGAGTCGCTGTACACGCACTTCCTTGTCGGCTTGCATTTGTTGCACAGGATCTACTTTTTTGACCGCAGGCTCTGCCGAGGCCTGCTGTGCGTTACCCACGCTCACCTTCGCCGGTGCTTGCTTGATGGCAGGCACAGCTTGAGCGGGCGCAAGGTGTGACGAAATCGTGGGCACGGCTGTTCTCGGAGATGGTCGAGATTGATTTTAAGTTACACAAATTGTAAGCAAAGCATTGAAAACCCTAGTTGGGCGTAAAAAAACCCGCCAAATTGGCGGGTTTTCAGAGCTTTTAGGCTGATCAGTGGTTGTCTGTCAGCTGATCCAAGATCGCTGGGTTTTCCAGTGTCGAGGTGTCTTGTGTGATCGCCTCGTTCTTGGCCAAGCTACGCAACAAGCGACGCATGATCTTGCCAGAGCGGGTCTTGGGCAAGTTGTCGCCGAAGCGGATGTCCTTGGGCTTGGCGATGGGGCCAATTTCTTTGCCCACGTGGTCGCGCAAGATCTTGGCGATTTGCTTGGCTTCCTCGCCTGTGGGGCGTGGACGCTTCAACACCACGAACGCGCAGATGGCTTCACCGGTGGTGTCGTCTGGACGACCCACCACCGCAGCTTCGGCCACCAACTCGGTGCAGCTCACCAAAGCAGATTCGATTTCCATCGTGCCCATGCGGTGGCCCGACACGTTCAACACGTCGTCGATACGGCCGGTGATGGTGAAGTAACCGGTTTTCTCGTCACGGATCGCGCCGTCGCCAGCCAAGTAGTACTTGCCTTTGAAGTCGTCTGGGTAGTAGCTCTTCTTGAAGCGCTCTGGGTCACCCCAGATGGTGCGAATCATGGAAGGCCATGGCTTTTTCACGACCAAGATACCACCTTGGCCATTGGGCATGTCTTCGCCAGTTTCGCTGACGATGGCAGCTTGAATGCCAGGGAAGGGCAATGTGCAAGAGCCGGGAACCATCGGTGTCACGCCAGGCAGTGGGGTGATCATGTGGCCGCCAGTTTCTGTTTGCCAGAAGGTGTCCACGATGGGGCAACGGCTGCCGCCCACATGCTTGTAGTACCACTCCCATGCGGCAGGGTTGATGGGCTCGCCCACCGAACCCAGCAAGCGCAAGCTGGAGAGATTGAAGCTCTTGGGGTGCACAGCATCGTTGGCTTCAGCAGCTTTGATGAGTGAACGGATGGCTGTTGGTGCTGTGTAGAAGATGGAGACTTTGTGGTCTTGGATCATCTTCCAGAAGCGGCCAGCGTCTGGGTAGGTTGGCACGCCTTCGAACACGATTTCAGTGCCGCCCAAAGCCAAGGGGCCGTAGGTGATGTACGTGTGGCCTGTGACCCAGCCGATGTCGGCGGTACACCAGAACACGTCGTTGTCTTTCAAGTCAAACGTCCACTTGGTGGTCAAGGCTGCGTGCAGCAAATAGCCGCCGGTGCTGTGTTGCACGCCTTTTGGCTTGCCGGTAGAGCCTGATGTGTAGAGCAAGAACAAGGGGTGCTCAGCGCCCACCCATTCTGGTTCGCAGGTGGTGGCTTGCTTGTCTGCCAACTCGCCCAACCATTGGTCGCGGCCAGCGGCCATGGCAATGTCGCCACCTGTGCGCTTGACCACCAACACGTTTTTCACAGAGTCGCAACCGCCCATGGCGATGGCTTCGTCCACGATGGACTTCAGGGGCAGGTGCTTGCCGCCGCGCACTTGTTGGTCAGCGGTGATGATGGCCACGGCACCTGTGTCCTCAATGCGGTCACGCAAAGATTGGGCAGAGAAGCCGCCGAACACCACCGAGTGGGTTGCGCCGATACGGGCACAGGCTTGCATCGCGGCTACGCCTTCGATCGACATCGAGATGTAGATCATCACGCGATCGCCTTTTTTCACGCCGACAGATTTGAGCGCGTTGGCGTATTGGCAAGTCTTGGCCAGCAATTGGCTGTAAGTGGCTTTGGTCACTTCGCCGCCGTCGGCTTCGAAGATGATGGCGGTCTTGTCGCCCAGGCCTTTTTCAATGTTGCGGTCCAAGCAGTTGTAAGAGGCGTTCAATGTGCCGTCTTCGAACCACTTGAAGAAAGGTGCGTTGCTCTCGTCGAGCACTTTGGTGAATGGGGTCTTCCAGCTCAGCAGTTCGCGTGCTTGCTCAGCCCAAAAGCCTTCGTAATCTGTTTCTGCTTTTTTGCACAAGGCTTCGTAGGCGGCCATGCCGGACACGTTGGCTTGTTTTACGAATTCAGCTGATGGCTGGTGAATGGTGATGTCGCTCATGAACCGGTCTCCTCTTATATGGCGGTATCTGTCAAAACCCTGCGACTGTGAAACTGCGCTCTTACAAGGGTCTGACTTAGACAGTTCTGACAAACCCTTGCCCTTGAGCTAAATCAAAAGAGTCGGGCTAGAGGCGGTTTAATTTTGAGCGTCAGTTGGCATCAAGTCAGCCAAACTCAGGTGAATCCCTAGGTGCTGATCAATGAAGCGGCGAGCTGTGTCCTGCCAGCCGCCCAGTTCGGATTCGTAGTGCAACAGGCCGGGGTCATCCAGTTGGCCATCGTTGAAGTCCAGCGTGGTGGGAAAACGCAACTGGAACAGCTCGTACTCGTTTTGGTAGAGCTTTGGCGCTTGCTTGGCGTTGTATGCAATCGCGCGCAAGCGGCCTTGGTGGCTCCAGTCGCAAAACAAGATATTGCCCATGCGCAGCATCAGCACACATTGGTTGGGCGCGATCTTGCCCAAGATCTTGGCATAGCTCAGCTCGCCTGTCGGGTCAATTTTTTGCAGTTCTGTGACAGCTTGCTCGCCCAAGGCAATCCAAGCTTCCAAGATGTGGCCCGCGTGGAAATAGGCTTCCCAAAAACGGCGACGGTAAGGGCCAATCTCGTCTTCGGTGTGACGCAAGATTTCAAAAAACGCGTCCATCGTGCGGCTGGTCAGCCAGCGGCTGGCCGTCTCGATGGCTTCGCGGCGCACGCCCAGCCAGCCTGCGTGGTTGTGGCGCGGGTCGCCCAAGGTGCGCAGCAGCTCTGATAACAGCGCGTTCTTGATGTCTTGCGGTGGGTTGCGCTTAAACCAAGGCGAGAGCAGGCTGTAGGCAAACTCGTCGCGGCACAGCGGGTAGCGCAGGCGTTGCGTGGGCTTGCCCATGTCGTGCATGGCCCATTCGCACATGCGCATGACATAGCCGATGGTGCTGCGAATTTCTTCGGGCGCTTGCAAGGCTTCTAAAAACGCTTGCTTGCAAAAGTTGTTCAGCCAAAAGCCTTGGGTGAGCGCATGGCGCTCTTGCCATTGCTGCAAAGTTTTGTCGGCTGGCATACCCAAAATGTCATTGGCCACATGCACGGGTCCATTGAGCGGGTCCAACACATCAAGGGTGGTGATGAGCCGCTCCAAACCATTGGCTTCGGTCTCGGACAACGAGGCCAGCACGCGTGGGTCTAAAAAGAATGCGCGAGCTGTGTGGGCCAACTTTAAGAACACAGGGCTCTCTGGGTTGAAGCCTTGCAAATACGTGTGCAGCAAACCACGGCCCCATTTGAGTGGGCGGCGCGCATTCAGCGCCTCGGGCACGGCTTTGTCAAAGTAGCGATCAGTCAGCGGTGTGTGGGTGTGTAGGCCACGCTCACCATCAAGCCACAGCGCGTAGGGAATGTGTCGCCAATCGCGCTGGCGCGGTGCGGTGCTGTTGGGTGAAAACGCCACGCGCTCAAACGCGCTGTAGGTGCGCTCGCCCACGGTGCGCAAGTCTGGGTCTTTGCCAAAGCCGCCGCCGCGCTTGGTGCGCACAGCATGGGCCAGCTGGTCAAAGTCTTGCGGCAGGGGGGCGAAGAACTCTTGCATGGCGATGGCTTCTTAGCGCACGGTCTCTTGCATCTTCTTCAAGGTGCTGCTTGGGCCTTTCGCTGCGCCCGCTTCGGTGGGCTGGAAGGCCAGCACAAAGCGCAGCTCTACGCGGCGGTTTTGTGCGTCGTTGTCTTTGCTGGTGGGGCGCTCGTCGGCATACGAGCTGATGCCAAACACCGGTTGCTCGCGCTCGTTGCGGTAGCGCTGCATGCCCTCAGAGCCCAGCACTTTGTACACCGCTCGCGCGCGGTCTAGGCCCAAATGCCAGTTGTTGTAGTCGCCACGGTGCAGGGGCACAGAGTCGGTGTGGCCTTCAATCAGGATGGTTTCAATCTCCACCTGTTGTGGGTTGGGCGGGCAGTCGGCGGGCAGTTGGCGGCGCTGCGAATAGATGTAGCAAGGCAACACCTGTTGCAACTGCTCGGCAGATTGGCGCAGCGTGCGCACGCCCAAGGTTTCAAGCTCGGCGCTGCCGCGTGCAAACAAGGTGTCGGCTGGCAAGCTGATGACGCCTGACACTTGGTTGATTGTCACGGGCACACCCGCGTTTTGCAGCTTGGTCCCGATGGTGTGCACCACAGTGGCCAGTGGGTCGGCGGGTGGCTCGGGCGGTTCTTCGGGCTTGCGTGAGAGCAGCACCATCACCATGACGATGAAGATGAACAGGAGGCCAATCATCAAGTCACTGGCGGAAGCCATGTAACCTGACTCTTCCACCTGCTCGTTGGTGGCTGCAGTGTTGCGGCGTGTTTTGATGAGCATGTGTTACGCGTTTAGCTTTGACTTTTAGGCGTTATGCCTTGGGTGGCAAAGCGTCGATGAACTCGTCCAACACTTCTTCCAGGTTGGTGATGCTGCCGCTGAGTTGGTTGACCGCGCTGGCCAAGTGCTGGTCCATCTTGGTATGCAAGTCGGCAATCTGTGTGCTGTAGCCCGACACGCCTTTGGTGAGTGCATCTACCGTGCCGTTGAGCGCTTTTTGTGCATCTTGCAAATGCGTGCGCACATGGCCCAGCGCTTCTTCGGCGGTCACCGCGCTTTGTTTGAGCGTGTCCACGGTTTGGCCGAGGGCTTGGTTCATCGGAATCAAAGCTTCTTTGAAGTCAGTGGCCGCCGCACGTTGCAAGCCCACCGCGCCTTCGATGGCGCTGGCGCTGTCTTTGAACTTCTCTGCCGTTTGGTCAATGCGCTCGACCGTGCCTTGCAAGCCCGACATGGCGCCTTGCACCGTTTGCACGGTTTGCCCCAAGTTGCCCAGCAGGGTTTCGAGGTGTTGCGTGCCGGTTTGGCCCATGGCGCTGGCGCGGGCCAGCGAGGCGTCGAGCTCGGTGATGGTGGCGCGCGTGGCTTGAATGGTTTGCGACAAGGTGCCCACTGCATCGCCAAACGAGGCGAGGCCGCTGGAGATGCCTTGGGTCAAGGTCTCGCCCGCTTTGCTCAGCTCCACCGCCGCTTGGCTGCCGGCGTTGCCAAAGCTTTGGCTGGAGGTTTGAATGCTGTCGGCCAGTTGCGCCAACTTGTCAAACGCGGGCTGCATATTGCGCGACAGCGCATCGCCAATCGCATTGGCAAAGTCGCCTTCAAAGCGGCGCAGTTGGCTGACCTGTGAACGGTTCTCGTCCAAGATGTCTTGGAACAAAGCCAGCTGCATCCGCACGCTGGCTTCGGCTGCGTTGTCGGGCACTTTGCTGCGCAACGTGTGGCACAGCGTGTCGATGCTCGACTGCAAGTTTTCCAGCGCCACTTTGGCGCGCCAGTTCCACACCAGTGAACACAACAAACCCGCGATGGAGGTGATGAACTTACCGCCTGCTGTGGCAATGAGCGACTGCAAGGCTTGGTCTTGTTGACGCGCTGATACATCCAGTGCATTGAGCGCCAAGCCTGCTTGTTGCAAGGCCACCGCCAAGAAGATGAAGGTGCACATCAAGCCAAAACCAATCAGCAAATTGGGCATGGTCTCGAACAAGGCCAAGTTCATGCGGCCACCGAGCACGCTGCGCACCGTCCAAGTGTCGGCGTGGCTGCGAAAGCTATAACTACTGCGTGGGCCTTGGCTCACACTGTGTTGCGTGGGCAGGTCAATCAGGCCCGCCTCGGTTTCGCGCAACAAAAACTTCAGCTCGTCGTCGGTGGTTTTGCTTTCGGCCAACGCCAACGCTTCGCGGCTGCTGCCCTTGTGTGCGCCTAGGCGGGCATCGAGTGCTACGACCTCCGCACGCACGCGGCGAATGCGCGAAGCCCACACGCCGAAGCTGATGAGCGAGAACACAAAAATCACGGCCGCGATGGCCAGTGGGACAGCCAACTGTTCGAGTTGGGCGAGGTATTGATTCATAAGCATGGCTCTATTGTGAACAAGTCTGAGGCGCTACTTACCAAGTGTGACTGCAGCTGTTGTTCAGTCGCCCAAACCACCGCTGCGCAACACGCGTTGCGCACAGCCGTTCCACAGCACACCCAGTTGTGGGGCCCACATTGTGAGGCGCTGGCGCGCGCGCGTCAGACCGGTGTACACCAGCTCGCGTGTGAGCACGGGCGACTCTTGCGCGGGTATCACCAGCAACACATGCGTGAACTCTGAACCCTGCGATTTGTGCACCGTCATGGCAAACACGGTTTCCACACTGTCCAAGCGCGATGGCATGACCCAACGCACGCCGCCATTCACCGCAGGGAAGGCCACGCGTAGCGCACCGTCCGGCCCGGGCAGGCACAGACCAATATCGCCGTTCATCAGGTCGAGCGCGTAGTCGTTGCGTGTGACCATCACGGGGCGGCCGGCATACCAAGCGCTTTGGCCCAAGCCCAGTGCGTGCTCGACTTGCGCGTTGAGCTGCACCACACCCAGCGGGCCTTCGCGAATGGCGCACAACACACAAAATTCGGTGAAGGCTTTGAGCAGCTCAACGGCTTGTGCATCGCTGCACGGTGCAGCTGGCGCTGTTTTGCTGGGGCGGTGTGCGTCTAGCAAAGCCAGCCAGTTGCGCCATCCGTAGCGCAGGCCCACGGCCAGCTTGGGGTCGCTGGCGCTGGTCAGTTGCAGGCGTGTCACATCGGGTTCGGGTGTGTCTCCGTCAATGGTTTGTTGCAAAGGCAATGTCGCCAGCCAATCGGGCGCGGCGTTCCACAGCGTTTTGAGGGCGGGCGTGTTGTCAGCCGCGTCCGCGTTCACGGTGCGTGCCCATTGGCCAATGCCACTCTTGGCATCAAAGCGGTGGCTGTGAATGAGCGTCACGGTTTGCGCTTTGAGCAAACTGCCCGTGCACAGCTGCGACATCACCGCA
Source organism: Limnohabitans sp. MORI2 (assembly GCF_027925025.1). Lineage (NCBI taxonomy): Bacteria > Pseudomonadati > Pseudomonadota > Betaproteobacteria > Burkholderiales > Comamonadaceae > Limnohabitans > Limnohabitans sp. MORI2. Next base: position 2,042,643 of record NZ_AP027058.1, on the reverse strand, counting down.
CCAGCTTCCACCGACGCCAGCTGGTCTTTGTCGCCCAGCAAGATCAAGCGTGCGGTGGGTGGCACGGCTTGCAGCAAGCGGGCCATCATCTCTAAGTCAATCATCGACGCTTCGTCGACCACCACCACATCGGTGGCGAGCTGGTGCACCTGTGCCGCTTTGCTATTCGTTTGCAACAAACGGTGCAGCGTTTGCGCTTGCGTGGGAATGCGCGCTTGCACATCGGCGGGCATGTGGGCGAGCGCGTTGCTGATGGACTCGGTCAAACGCGCCGCCGCTTTGCCCGTGGGCGCAGCGAGGTGAATTTGCAATTCTCTTGAAGACGTGCCCACTAAAAGCGACAGCAGTTTCACCACCGTGGTGGTTTTGCCCGTGCCGGGGCCACCCGTGATGAGCGTGATGCGATTTTGCGCGGCTACCTCGCAGGCGAGGCGTTGCATGTCGGGCTCGCGATCGCTGGCTGGTGTGAACAACGCATCCAAGCGTTGTTGCAAATCGGCAGGCACGTCGCAGGGTAGAGCCAAACGCTGCGCGATGTTGTGACGGATGTTTTGTTCAGCGGTCCAAGCGCGGCGTAAATACAAACGTGTGCCGTCTTTGTCTTCGGCCAGCACCAAGGGGCTGGCGTCGCCATGCGTCCACGGCAATGTGTTGGCGGCAAGGTGCAGGTCTGCGGGAAGAGCAGCAGCTTGTTCGTCGCTCCAGCCCAGCAATGCAGTGGCTTGAGTTTGCAAGGTGGTCAGATCAAGGCACGCATGGCCGCGTCCCCATTGGTGGCTGGTGAGGGCTGCTAGCCACAGGTGGCGTGGGTCATCGCTGGGTTGCTTGCTTTGAAGCAAGTTGGCTAGTGATTTGTCTAAACCTGTTAAGGGTGCGGCTTGCGCCCAAGATGCTTGGAGGAGCGGGGATAAGGCTTGCATTGAGTTCAAAGTGCGTCCGCAGACAGTGGGTCGCATTCAAATCGGCGCAGCACCAAATCAGAAGCTGCAGGCGCTTCACCGTTGGCCAGTATCAAGTGTTTGTTCAGATGGCTTTCAGAGGGCGCAAGCAAACGGCGGTAGAGCTCTTTGGTGAGCATGCGCGCAGTTTGACCTGGCCATTTGGCCGGCAACAGCACTTCTGGCAGCTCAGGGTCGCGTAAGAGCAAACGTCGGTAATCGTGGATCAACAGCGTGCGTGTGAGGAATGCGCTTTCTTCATCAATGCTCGGCTTCTTAGCTTTTTGCAACGCGTCCAAGATGCCTTTGTAGGTTTTGACAAACGCAACATAGTCCTCACTCAAATGCGCCAAGTCCCAGGCTGAGCGAACAATGTCAGCATCATTGGCTGATTGGCCTAGACGTGGGTTCACGGCCACGAGCGGCATGAGTTGAGGCAGGACATCGGCCATGCCGTCGACACGCAGCGCATCAAAGGCTGCTGCCAAGTCGGCGCTGGGGTGCACAAAACAGTTAGCGTTGAGTTCACCAAACCCTTGCCAATAAAACGCGCGGCGCAATTGCTCACGCACCTTAGGCGGCAATTCCGCCACCAACATGACGAGGCGCCAACGGTGGTCCCAGTGGGGTGCGTTGGAGGCGTAAATTTGTTTCGAGGCTTCTTCAAACCGTCGCCACCCGCTGGCCGACAGTTTGTAGTCGGTGCGACGGCCTTGGGTTTGCGTGGTGAGCCACTCGTCTTTGACCAAACGAAACACAGTGGTTCGAATGAGCCGCTCATTGAGATCAAGTGGGGCGAGCAAGTTGATCAACCCACCCAGCCAGATTTCGCCACCACGGGGCAAAACGGCATCGCCAAAAACCGAAATGATCAACGAGCCAGCTTTGACTCGATTTCTTTCGCGAAATTTGTCCAAGAGATCTTGAACAGGTTTGATGGAACATTGACTCATTGCATTTGATTTTACAGAGCCGTTGTTGAGTGATTAGAGAGACGCAAGTGTTTGAAGGTCAATCACAAATCGGTACTTCACATCACTTCGCTCCATGCGCTCAAAGGCGGTGTTGATGTCTTGCACGGGCATCAACTCAATGTCTGCCGAGATGTGGTGCTCGGCACAAAAATCAAGCATCGCTTGCGTTTCGGCAATGCCGCCAATGAGTGAGCCTTCAAGCGAGCGTTGGCCAAAAATCAACGGCGAGGTGTTGAGTGGCGGCTCAAGTGGCCCAAAGTAGCCCACCAAAACCAACTTGCCACCGTGCGTGAGCAAGCCCATGTACGGGTTGACGTCGTGCGCTTGAGGAATGGTGTCAAGGATGAGATCGAACCTGCCTCTGAGAGCAGACATGCTTTTCTTGTCGCCCGACAAAGCCACATGGTCAATGCCCAATGCCTGGGCTGCTTCAGCTTTGTCATGCGAGCGGGTGATGAGTGTCACCTCTGCCCCCAAGCCTTTGGCCAACTTAACGGCCATGTGGCCTAAACCACCCAAACCAACCACCGCCACTTGGCTGCCCTTGGTGATGTGAGCGCGCTTGAGTGGTGACCATGTGGTGATGCCTGCACACAGCAGGGGTGCGGCGCGACTGAGTTCAAGGCCATTCGGGATGCGCAGCACAAAGTCTTGCGACACCACGATCACATCCGAGAAACCACCTTGTGTCGCTTGTCCATCATGACGATCCAAGCTGCCGTAGCCATACGTGGGTTGCTTCACGCAAAACTGTTCATCCCCTTTTTGGCAAGGCTGGCATGTGCGGCAAGAATCAACCAAGCACCCCACACCCACGGCGTCATCGACTTTGAACTTCGTGACGCTTGCGCCTATTTGGATGACGCGCCCCACGATTTCATGGCCGGGCACCATGGGGTATTTGGAATAGCCCCAGTCGTTGCGGACGTTGTGCAAGTCGGAGTGACAAATGCCGCAGTAAAGAATTTCAATCACCACGTCGTCAGCGCGAGGGTCACGCCGCACGAAGTGAAACAAGCTTAAGGGGCTGGTGCTGGATAAGGCGGCGTAGCCACGAGAGGGAAATGGCATGTGAAATTCAATGGGGCACAGCGTGTGCTTTTTTCAAGCGTGAAAACAACCAAACGCTGATGGAGACATTGAGCAAGTTCCAAGCAATGCCGTTGAGAAACGCGGCCTTGTAGCTGCCGGTGAGGTCAAAAATCCAACCCGACATCCAACCGCCCAAGGCCATACCCAACAGCGTGGCCATGATGACACTGCCCACGCGTTCGCCCACTTGCTGGGGCGAAAAATGCTCACGCACGATGATGGCGTAAGAGGGGACGATGCCCCCTTGAAAAAGGCCAAACACGGCAGAGATCACATACAACGGCACCAAACCATCAAACGGCAAGAAGGCGACCAACGCCACGCCTTGCAACATCGAACCCAGCAGCAAAGTGCGAATGCCACCAATGCGATCGCAAATCATGCCCGAGACCAAACGGCTCACAATGCCGCAGCTGAGCATGAGCGACAACATTTCAGCGCCCCGTGCGGCCCCGTAACCCAAGTCGGTGCAATAGGCGACGATGTGCACTTGCGGCATGGCCATGGCGACGCAGCACGCCACACCCGCCACACACAACATGAACTGGGCGTGTGAGGCCTTCAAGCCAAACGGACGCGAACCATCGTTGTGCAGTGTCGAACTGGAGGCCACAGACACTTTGGGGATGGGCGGTTTGGCGCGCATCTTGAGTGACAGCAGCAGCATGCCCACGCCACACACAGAGCCTAGCAAGAGGTAGGTGGGGCGCCACCCGATGGTGGTGATGCCGTGTTGCACCAAGGGTGGCCAAATGGCGCCTGCAATGTAGTTGCCACACGCGCAAATGGCCACCGCAATGCCGCGTCGTTTTTGCCACCACAGGGCGGTGTCGGCCATTAACGGCGCAAAAGTGGATGAGCTGCCAATCAGTCCCAAGATGCCATGGGCCAGTCCAAATATCCAAATATTGGCCGCTTGCGAGGCCAGCGCGAACCCCGTGAAAACCGCCAGAGCTCCGCACCACAACACGGGGGGCAGGCCATAGCGGTCGGCCAAGCGACCAGTCCAAATACCACCCAACCCTAAACACACCATCATGAGCGTGTAGGGCAACGATGCTTCACCGCGACCAATGCCAAACTCAGTTTGCACCGCCGGCAACACCACCGACACCACGTACATGCTGCTGTTGCCCAAGATGACCAAGCCCAGCGTCACCAACAGGCGTATTGCTGCCTGCGGTGAATCGATCAGGCTCTCATCGGTGGCGGTGTGAGGCATGCAGGGTGGGGCAGAGTTTTAACGGTGGTCGAAGCTGATGACCAGTTTTTGCGTGGCCGCACGGGCTTGGCAGCTCAGTGCAAAACCTTGGCCCACTTCGTCGGCTTCGAGGGTGAAGTTTTTGTCCATGGTCACCTCGCCGTGTGTCACCTTGCAGCGGCAGGTGCTGCACACACCAGCCTTGCAAGAGAACGGCAAATCAAGCCCTGCATTCAGTGCAGCATCGAGCACATGCTCGTCGGGGCTGAGCGAGACTTCGTGTTCTTTGCCGTCGAGCACCACCGTCATGTGCACGCTCTTGGCTGAGGCTTGTTTGACTTTGGACGCATCGGTGTCGGCTTGCACCTTGTGCGCTTGCGATGCCGACGTGGTGAAGCGTTCGCTGTGCACGCGGTTGGCCGGCACGCCGCATTCGATCAAGGTTTTTTCGGTGATCTCAATCATGGCCTCAGGCCCGCAGATGAACACCTCGTCCATGCTCTTGGCGGGCAGTAGCGCGTTGATGATGGCTTTGATCTTGTCGCCATCGATGCGGCCTTGTAGCAAGTCCACCTCTTGCGCTTGCTGCGACAAGATGTGAATCATGGTGAAGCGACTGGGGAAGCGGTCTTTCAAGTCTTGCAGCGCTTCGTTGAACATCACACTCGACATGCGACGGTTGCCGTAAATCAGTGTGAACTTGGATTCGGTTTGCTCTTCGAGTGTGGTCGCAGCCATCGACAAAATGGGCGTGATGCCCGAGCCTGCCGCAAACCCCACGCGGTGAATGGCACGCGGTTTTTGGATGGTGAAGCGACCTTCGGGGGGCATCACTCTCACCGTGTCACCCGCTTTGAGTTGGGTCGCGGCCCAATTGGAGAACACACCACCTTCAACCGGGCGAATGCCAATTTCAAGCTCGCCGTGTTTTAAAAACTGGCTGCGTGGGCTGCTGATCGAGTAATTGCGGCGCACGTCTTGACCGTTGATGTCCGCGCGCAGGGTCAAAAACTGACCGGGTTCGAAATGAAACTTGTCCCGCGCATCCGATGGAATGTCAAAGGTGATGGCCACCGAGCCAGCGGCTTCAGGGCTGACTTTCTTGATGGCTAAGGCATGAAACGATGGGGAGGACATGGGGGATTTCTCCGGAAAACTTAATAAGGTTTGAAGTAGTCAAAAGGCTCTTGGCAATCCAGGCACTTGTAGAGCGCCTTGCACGCGGTTGAGCCAAAGTGCGAAGACTCCACCGTGTGGTGCGAACCGCAATGCGGGCATTCCACCGCTTGCTCGGCTTGCGCCGGTTTGCGCATGAAATGCACCACGCTGACTTGTTGTGACGGCGCACCACATTGCCGATTCGGCGGTGCAATGCCATAGGCTTTGAGCTTGGCTTTGGCCTCTTCGCTCATCCAATCGGTGGTCCAAGCGGGGGCGAGTTGCGTACGCACCTCCACTTGCAAGCCCAGCGCCTTGACGGTGCTACGCACATCGTCGTTGATTTGCTCCATGGCGGGGCAGCCGCTGTAGGTAGGGGTGATGACCACCACCACCGCGTCATCTGCGACGCGTTCCACGTCGCGGATGATGCCCATCTCACGCAGCGTCACCACAGGGATTTCTGGATCGGTCAAACCGTCCAGTGCATCCCACACCTGGTGAACCACGGGGTGCAAGTCGGCGCTGAGTTCTTGGCTCACCACACACCTTCTGGATGTGCACGGGCCAAGCTTTGCATCTCGCTCAGCAAAAAGCTCAAGTGCTCAGAATGACCGCCGTGTTTGCCTGTGGTCACAAAGCCTTCGGTGGAGGGCATCTGCAACGTGGCTTCTTCTACCGTGTGACGCACCATGGCTTCCCAGTCGGCTTTGAGTTGGGCTGTGTCCACGCCTGCACCTGATGCGAGCGCTGCTTTTTCAAAATCGCTCGATGTCCAAAACTCTTGGGTGTAGGGCATCAAGTGGTTCAACGCTGCTTGTGCGCGGGCGTGTGATTCGTCAGTGCCATCGCCAAAACGCACCAACCAGTCATGCGAGTGGCGCAGGTGGTAGCGCACCTCTTTGAGCGACTTGGCTGCAATGGCGGCTAAGTGTTCGTCTTTGGAGGTTTGCAGTTTTTCCCACACCAAGGCCATGAACGCGCTGTACAAAAAATTGCGCACAATCGTCACCGCGTAATCACGGTTGTCGACGGCATAGCCCACCAACGCGCCGTGATGGGGCAGCTCAAGCAGGGTGTAGTTGCGAAACTCTTGCGCGTCACGAAAGTAGGCCAGCGAGTCTTCGGTCGCATCACCGCCTTGGAGCGTGGCGGCGTACTGGTACAGCATGCGGGCTTGGCCAATCAAGTCCAAGCTGTTGTTGGCCATGGCAATGTCTTCTTCGAGGATGGGGCCGTGGCCACACCACTCGGCATTGCGTTGCCCGAGCACGATGGCGCTGTCGGCCAAATGCAGCACGTAATCTAAGTTGGCCATCACATGTGCCCCACTTCTTCAGGGATGGTGTAGAACGTGGGGTGACGGTAAATCTTGTCACTCGCGGGTTCAAAGAATTCGCCTTTGTCGTCGGGGGCGCTGGCTGTGATGCTGTTGGACTCCACCACCCAAATGCTCACACCTTCTTGGCGACGTGTGTAGACATCGCGTGCCATTTGCAGGGCGTGTTGGGCATCGCTGGCGTGCAAGCTGCCGCAGTGTTTGTGTTCCAAGCCTTGTTTGCTGCGAACGAAAACTTCCCACAAGGGCCATTCGCTCAGGGCTTTGGTGGTTTTGGTGGCGGTGTTCATGCGGCTTCCTTCATTTTGTTTTGTTTGCGTGCGTGGGCCAGGGCGGCATCGCGCACCCATTGGCCTTCGTTCCAAGCTTTGACGCGGGTGTTCAAACGCTCTTTGTTGCAAGGGCCGTTGCCGTTGACGGTGGCCCAGAATTCGTCCCAATCAATTTGGCCGTAGTCGTAGTGTTGGCGTGCTTCGTTCCACTTCAGATCAGGGTCGGGCAAGGTGATGCCCAAAACTTCGGCTTGTGGCACGGTGGCATCGACAAACTTTTGACGCAAGTCGTCGTTGCTGATGCGCTTGATGCCCCAACGCATGCCTTGTGCGCTGTTGGGGCTGTCGGCATCAGGCGGCCCAAACATGGCCAAGCACTTCCACCACCAGCGGTTGACCGCGTCTTGCACCATGGCTTTTTGTTCGGCAGTGCCGGTCATCATCACCAACAAAGCTTCATAGCCTTGGCGTTGGTGAAAGCTTTCTTCCTTGCACACGCGAATCATGGCGCGGGCATAAGGGCCGTAAGAGCAACGGCACAGAGGAATTTGGTTCATGATGGCTGCACCATCGACCAACCAACCAATCACGCCGACGTCGGCCCAAGTGAGGGTGGGGTAGTTGAAGATGGAGCTGTATTTGGCGCGCCCTGAATGCAAGGCGTCGAGCATTTGGTCGCGGCTGGCACCCAAGGTTTCAGCGGCGCTGTACAGGTACAAACCGTGGCCACCTTCGTCCTGCACCTTGGCAATCAAAATGGCTTTGCGCTTCAAGCTGGGGGCGCGGCTGATCCAGTTGCCCTCGGGCAGCATGCCCACAATTTCGCTGTGCGCGTGTTGGCTGATTTGTCGCACCAAGGTTTTGCGATAGGCCTCTGGCATCCAATCTTGCGGTTCGATGCGGCCATCTGCGTCAATGCGGGTGTTGAATGTTTCCATCAACTCGGGCGGTTCAATCGCTGCCACTGAGGGCTTGCCCTTGGGCGCAGAGTCATCAGGAACGCTGAAAGATTGTGTGTACATGAAATTTCCTTTGTAGGTACGGTCTGGCCGCACCGTTCAGAACGGGCCCACCGTGTGCGGTGTGCCGTGTTCTGAACGTGCGGTGGGCTTACTTGACCAAAGCCCAGTTACCGTTTTTGACTTCCAACATGCGGAAGGCAGACAGGTTCAAGCCCATGTGGTCTTCAGGGCTCATGTTGAAGGTGCCGCTGGTGGCGACCAAACCTTTGGTGGCTTCGATGGCATCACGCACCTTGGCTTTGTCGGTGCCGCCAGCACGCTTGATCGCGTCCACGCCGATCAACAGCGCGTCATAAGCGTAGCCACCAAAAGTAGAAGCTTCGGTTTTGTATTTCATCTTGTAGGCCGCGTCGTAGGCGCTCACGATGGCTTTTTGTGGGTCATTCGCTGGCAGTTGTTCTGGGATCAACTGAGCAGGCGAGGGCAAACGCACGCCATCCGCAGCAGGGCCAGAGAGCTTCAAGAACTCGTCAGAGGCCACGCCGTGTGATTGGTACAGCGGCAAGGTGATGCCGAGTTGACGGTAGTTCTTGGTCACGATGGCGGGGCCTTGACCCAAGCCAAACACAAACACGGCTTGCACGCCTTCGGTGTTTTTGATTTTGGTCAGCTGTGGGCTGGTGTCGGTGTCTTTGGGGCCGTAGGTTTCGTTAGCCACCAAGGTGATGCCGTATTTGGCAGCCACGGCTTCGGTTTCTTTTTTGCCCGATTGGCCAAAGCCGCTGGTCTCAGACAACAAAGCCACTTTGGTGAGGCCGCGTTTTTTCATGTCGTCAAACACTTTTTCGGCAGCCATGCGGTCGGTGTGCGGTGTTTTGAACACCCACTTTTTCACAGGCTCGACCACCACCACTGCACCGGCGAGAGAGATGAAAGGAACTTCGGCTTTGGTAACCAAAGGCACCATCGACATGGTGGCGCCGGTGGTGGTGCCGCCAATCAAGATGTCGATCTTGTCGTCTTCAATCAAACGCTTGGTGAAGCTGTTGGCTTTGTTGGCATCGCTGCCATCGTCGTAGTGCACGAGTTCGAGTTGACGGCCGAGCACGCCGCCTTTTTTGTTCAACTCTTCCACATAGAGTTGCAGCGTTTTGAGTTCAGGATCGCCCAAAAATGCGGCGGGGCCAGTGACCGAAAGCACCGAACCAATTTTGATAGGGTCGGCCGCCAAGGCTGACAGAGCGCTCACTGCCAGCGCAGTACCGAGGGCGATTTGCTTCAAAGAAAATTTCATAGTTGTCTCCTAGGGTTGTTCAAATGCGTTCGATGATTAAGGCAATACCTTGTCCGACACCAATGCACATCGTGCATAGGGCATACCGACCACCACGACGTGCCAGCTCGTAGCTGGCGGTGGTGATCAGACGTGCACCGCTCATGCCCAAGGGGTGGCCCAAGGCAATCGCACCGCCGTTGGGGTTGACGTGTGCGGCGTCATCGGGCAGGCCCAAGTCGCGCATCACTGCCAAACCTTGGGCAGCAAAAGCTTCATTCAGTTCAATCACATCCATTTGGTCGAGCGTTAAGCCGGTCTTGGCCAGCACCTTGCGTACCGCTGGTGCTGGGCCAAAGCCCATGATGCGAGGTGCCAAGCCCGCTGTGGCCATGCCGACCACACGCGCTTTGGGGGTGAGGCCATGCTTGGCGGCAGCGGCTTCGGAAGCCAGCAACAACGCGCAAGCACCATCGTTCACGCCCGAGGCGTTGCCTGCGGTCACAGTGAGCTCGGGGCCGTTGACACCTTTGAGTTTGGCCAACATGGCTGGGGTGGTTTCGGGCCGTGGATGTTCGTCGGTGGTGAAGACGATGGGGTCGCCTTTTTTCTGTGCGATGGTGACGGGCACGATTTCATCGGCAAATCGACCTGCGGCATGTGCGGCGGCCCAGCGTTGCTGTGAGCGAACGGCGAACGCATCTTGGTCTTCGCGGCCAATGTTGAAATCAGCGGCCACGTTGTCTGCGGTTTGCGGCATCGAGTGCGTGTCGTACATTTTTTTCATCAACGGATTGACGAAGCGCCAACCGATGGTGGTGTCGTACACGGCGTTGTTGCGGCTGAAGGCGGTGTCTGCTTTGGGCATGACAAACGGGGCACGGCTCATGCTCTCCACGCCGCCTGCGATCATCAGCTCCGTCTCGCCCGCTTTGATCGAGCGCGCAGCCAAGCCCACCGCGTCCATGCCCGAACCGCACAAGCGGTTGACGGTGGTGCCTGGCACTTCAGCGGGTAAGCCTGCCAACAGGCTCGCCATGCGGGCCACGTTGCGGTTGTCTTCGCCAGCTTGGTTGGCGCAACCGTAAATCACATCTTCCACCGCCGCCCAATCGACTTGGGGGTTGCGCGTCATCAGTGCTTTGATAGGAATCGCACCCAGGTCATCCGCACGAACCGCGGCGAGTGTGCCGCCATAGCGGCCAATGGGGGTGCGAATCGCGTCGCAAATAAATGCTTCAGTCATATGTGTTCAATTAATTTTGTTTGGGTCGCACGTCGATCACACGACGTGCCTTGCCCACTTCTGTACGTTGCATGCTGTTGGCTGGCATGACCTTCACATAGGTGGAGATACCGATCACGGTTTTGATGTGGTGCTGAAGTTCTTTCGTGATCTGTTGCGTTTCTGCAGGGTCCGCTGTTGGCAACAATTCGCAATGAACCTCCACGTTGTCCAAGTGGCCGTCGCGGTTGAGGTGAATTTGGTAGATAGCAGCCAAGCGTTTGTCGCGCATGATTTGCTCTTCAATTTGGCTGGGGAACACATTCACACCACGCACGATCAACATGTCGTCCGAGCGGCCGGTGATTTTTCCCATGCGGCGGAAAGAGCGTGAGGTGGGCTCTAACAGTCGCGTCAAATCGCGGGTGCGGTAGCGGATGACGGGGAACGCTTCTTTGGTCAACGAGGTGAACACCAGTTCACCCAACGAACCTTCGGGCAACACTTCGCCAGTTTCGGGGTCGATGATTTCTGGGTAGAAGTGGTCTTCCCAAATCACGGGGCCATCTTTGGATTCAACGCATTCAGAAGCCACGCCGGGGCCGATCACTTCTGTCAGGCCGTAAATGTCAACCGCATCAATGCCCAATTTGGCTTCGATGGCACTGCGCATGCCTTCACCCCAAGGCTCGGCGCCAAAAATGCCGACCTTCAACGAGATGTCTTTAGGCGCAATGCCTTGACGCTCAAACTCTTCGGCAATCACCAGCGAATACGAAGGCGTCACCATGATCGCGTCGGGCTTGAAGTCCATGATGAGCTGAACTTGTTTCTCAGTTTGGCCGCCCGACATGGGCACCACGGTGCATCCTGCACGCTCAATGCCTGCATGTGCGCCCAAGCCGCCAGTGAACATGCCGTAGCCATACGCGTTGTGCACCATCTCGCCAGGCTTGACGCCTGCGGCGCGTAGCGAGCGGGCCATCAAGTTGGCCCAATGGTCCAAGTCGCTCTTGGTGTAGCCCACCACCACCGATTTGCCGGTGGTGCCGCTGGACGCGTGCAAGCGTGCCACTTTGTCTCTTGGCACGGCGAACAGACCAAAGGGATAGTTGTCGCGCAAATCTGCTTTGGTCATGAAGGGGAACTTGGACAAATCGGCCAAGGTCTTCAAGTCATCAGGGTGCACGCCTTTGGCCACGCATTTCTCGCGATAGGGAGCCACGTTGTCATAGGTGTGGCGTACCGACCATTTCAGGCGCTCGAGTTGCAGAGCGCTGATTTCATCGCGGCTGGCTTTTTCAATCGGATCAAGCAAGGCGCTGTTGGGGCTTTGTTGGGCTGTCATGTTGTCTCTTCCACGTTTATTTTTTAAATCACGATTGGCCTTCTAGGCCGGCGATGACTTCGCCTTTGATGCGGTAGCTCTTGCCGCGGAACAAGGCCACGGTGTGGCCACCGACCACTTTCACTTCCACGTCATACACGCCGGTGCGGCCAGAGGCCGAACGTTCGACGGCTGTGGCTTCTAACACTTCGCCCTCGCGGCCAGGCGCTAAGAAGTCGATGCTGCACGCCGACGCCACGGTGTTGAGGTTGTAGCTGTTGCAGGCATAAGCAAATGCGCTGTCGGCCAAAGTGAAGATGAGTCCGCCGTGGCAGATGTGATGGCCATTGACCATGTCGGGTCGTACCTTCATGCGCAACACGGCGTGGCCGGGTGTGACCGATATCAGTTCCATGCCCAGTGCATGGGTGGCGTTGTCGCGGGTCCACATGGCTTGGCTGGCTGCCAGTGCCAACTCTTGCGGGGTGGTGTGCTCAGAGATGGGTTGGCTCATGGTCACTCTCCTGTGAATTGAGGGGCACGTTTTTCGAGGAATGCCGACACACCTTCCACATAGTCGGCACTCTTGCCGAGTTCGCGCATGAGCGTGCCCTCGTAGGTGAGGTGTTCTTCAAAAGTGTGGGTATGGGCCAATTGCATGGCTTGGCGTGTGCGCACCAACGCTTTGGTGGGCATCGTGGCGAGCTTGGCAGCCAAGGCATCGACGGTGCTGGCAAAGGCGGCGTCTTCGACCGCGTCCCAAATCATTCCCCAGTCTGCGGCTTGTTGGGCCGAGAGCTTTTTGCCGGTCAGCGCCAAACCCATGGCGCGTGCTTGGCCAATGCGTTGCGGCAAATGCCACGAGCAGCCCGTGTCTGGAATCAAACCAATGTTGGCAAAGGGCAGCACAAACGCTGCCGACTGGGTGGCCAACACCATGTCGCAGGCCAATGCCATGCTGGCGCCCGCACCGGCCGCAATGCCGTTGACGGCGGCGAGGGTGGGCACGCGCAGTTGGCTCAAGCGCATGACGAGCGGTTTGTAATGGCGTTCCACCACATCGCCCAAATCAGGTGGCGTTTCGCCTGGGGTGAAGCGCACCTCCGCGTCGGCCAAGTCTTGGCCCGCGCAAAAGCCTCGGCCTGCGCCGGTGAGCACCAGCACGCGCACGGCTGTGTTGGTTTGAATGCTGTCCAAAGCATGACGAATTTCTGCATGCATCTCTGCATTGAAGCTGTTCATCTTGTCGGGACGGTTGAGGGTGAGGCGAGCCACGCCCTCACGCACATCGAACTGAATGAGTTGGTAGTTCATGACGCGGGCTCTGGTTTAGACGTGGTAGCGGCGTTGCACCACGCGGAAGCGGTTGGCCACAAAGGCCGAGTCTGCGTAAGACGCGTTGGCCGATGGGTTGCCGCCGGTGCCGTGGTAGTCAGAGAACGCAGACGATTGGTTGACGAACACCCCGCCGGTGAGGTTGATCGACAAAGCCACTTTGCCGCGCCAGCTGGCATGGGTCATGGCATCAATCACGCTTTGTTGGGTGGAATACAAACCGACGGTCAACGCACCGTGGGTGCGCACAATGCGCTCAGACAACGCAATGGCCGCTGCTGTGTCTGCGGCTTTGACGATGAAGCTGATGGGGCCAAAGCGCTCTTCCATGTAGGCGCTCTCATCCGCGGCATCGCAGGCCAACAGCACAGGGGTGCGCACGTCAGCGCCTGTGAATTCAGGGTTGCTCAGCTTGGTCGAGGCCAACACCACTTGGCCTAGCTTGCCACTGTTGGCGAGGTCAATGCGGTCTGCCGTGGCGCTGGATTGGATGGCGCCCAATACGGCACAAGCCACTTCGGGTTTGCTCAAAAACTTCTCGACGGATTTCGCCAAATCGGCGCAGACCTCGTCGTAGCTCTTGTGGCCTTCGTCGGTCTCAATGCCGCCTGCGGGCACGATGATGGCTTGCGAGGTGGTGCACATCTGGCCTGAGTACAACGACAAGGTGAAGGCCAAATTGCCCAGCATGGCTTTGTAGGCGTTGGTCGAGTCGATGACGATGTTGTTCACTCCCGCCAGCTCGGCGTACACCTGCGCTTGCTTGCAGTGGTCGATCAACCACTGACCAAACACATTGCTGCCCGTGAAGTCCACTGACTTGACCAAGGGGTGTGTGGCCAATTCTTGGGTGGTGCTGCGTTGATCGGTCACGCACAGCGTGACCAAGTTGGGGTCGATGCCGTTTTCGCTCAACACCGCGCGGATGGTGCGCACCGTGATGGCCGCAGGCAACACCGCGTTGCTGTGGGGTTTGATGATCACGGCGTTGCCCGTGGCGAGTGCGGCAAACAAACCGGGATACGTGTTCCAAGTTGGGAAGGTGCCGCAACCGACGACCAAGCCCACGCCACGACCGACGATTTCAAAATGTTTCTTCATCACCAGCGCGGGGTTTTTGCCTTGTGGCTTTTCCCAAGTGCTCTCGGTGGGGACAAAGCTTTGTTCACGCCAAGCGTAGGCCACGGCTTCGAGGCCACGGTCTTGGGCGTGTGGAGCACCCGCTTGGAAGGCCATCATCCAGCCTTGGCCGGTGGTCATCATCACGGCGTGGCCGAGCTCAAAACTTTGCTTGTTCAAGCGGTCCAAAATTTCCAAGCAAATGCCCGTGCGACCTTGTGCGCCAACCGCTTGCCAGCCAGACATGGCCGCCTCGCCCGCGTTCAACAAAGTGTTGTGATCACACAAGGGGTACTTCACATTCAGTGCCACGCCATAAGGCGACGATTCGGCGCCCACCCAACCGTTTTGGCCTGGCTGGTTGAGTTCAAAGTTGTGGCCCAAGTGCGTGTCAAAGGCTGCTTTGCCGTCTGCTGCTGCGGTTTCACCATAGACCTTGGGGCTGGGCATTTCGCTGTAGGGTGACCAGTAGCCGCGCGTGGCGATGGCGTGCAAAGCACCATCCAAGGTGGCACGGTGTTTTTCAAGCAAGGGGTGAGACATGCAGTGGCTCCAATGAGGCGTGTGTGTGGTTTAAAACGTTACAAAATATCAATTTATGTCGATAAAAATGTATCGCAATGAGGGTTAAAAAAAGATCAGGGTTTTCCCACTGATCTTTTCTTTGGGTTTACATACCAAGGTAAGCAGCGCGCACCTTTTCGTTTTTGATGAGGTCTTGACCGTTGCCGGTCAAGGTGATTTCGCCCGTCTCCAGCACATAGCCGCGGTCGGCCAAGGCGAGTGCGGCAAATGCGTTTTGTTCGGCCAAGATGATGGTCATGCCTTCGCGTTTGAGGGCCTTGACCACGTTGAACACTTCTTCGACCAACAAAGGGGCTAAGCCCATGGAGGGTTCGTCTAGCAACAGCAATTTGGGGCGGCCCATCAGGGCGCGACCAATGGCCAGCATTTGTTGTTGTCCGCCCGAGAGCGTGCCCGCAGGCAAGTGGCGCTTTTCTTTGAGGATGGGGAACATGGTGTAGACCCGATCCAAATCGCGCGCCAAATACTCTTTGGGTTGTGTGTAAGCGCCCAAGCGCAAGTTGTCTTCAATCGACAGCGGGCCAAACACTTGGCGGCCCTCAGGGCTGTGACAAATGCCACGGCGCATGCGTTGGTCAGAGCGTACTTTGGAGACGTCTTCGCCATCAAACCAAATTTCACCTGCGCCCATGGGCTGCACACCCGAGAGGGTGCGCAAGAACGTGGTCTTGCCTGCACCGTTGGCGCCCACCAGCGCCACGGTTTCGCCGCGACGCACTTCGAGGTTCAAACCCTTTAAGGCTTTGATGCGACCGTAGCTGCTTTCCAGTCCTGTGACTTTCAGCACGATGTCGCCCGACACTGGTTTGGCGTGGCGATCCAGCGTGCCACTGCTGTGGCCGCCCAAGCCAATCGACTCAGGGGCCAAGCTCACCACGCGGTGGTAGAGCTCGCGAAAGTCCGCGCGCGCTTGCTCGCCAAACAAGGGGTCTTGGTTGTCTAAAAACTTGGCGTCAATTTCTTGCCAGTCTTCAGCTTTCAAAATTTGACGGGCCAGCGGCATGGCCTCGGTCTCTTCTTGCGTGATGTGGTTTTTCAGGCGGCGTGTGTAGTCACGCAGTGACGCGGTGAGGGAGGCGTAGTCGCCGTGTGGGGCTTGGGCAAATGTCGCTTTGAGTTGCGCCAAATGTTGCTCGGCCATGCGGTGGTCGTCTTCCAGCCCATCGATCATGGCTTTGGCGCTGTCCGAGCGCAAACGCATCAGGCGAAAGAGGTGGTCGTCTTCTTTCAGATGGTGGGCATGGTCGGCAAAGTTTTCGAGGTAGTTGAAGACCGATTCAAAAAACGCAGGATCGACCTTGACGCCTTGGTCGATCTCGTCGGCCACATGCTCGAGCGTGACGGCAATGCGCCAGAAGTTTTTGTGCTCGTCAGAGATGATGCGAAGTGCTTCCATGTTTGGGTCCTCAGGCGTGTGCGCCCAAATACGCGGCAATCACGTCGGGGTTTTTGCGCACTTCGGCGCAGGTGCCTTCGGTGAGCTTTTTGCCGTAGTCCAGCACCAAGATGCGGTCGGACAAGTTCATCACCATCTTCATGTCATGCTCCACCAACACCACGGTGATGCCCGAGTCGGCGAGCTTGCGCACCAAGTGGTCGATCTCGATGGTTTCCTTGGGGTTCAAGCCCGCAGCGGGTTCATCCAAAAAGATGACGCGTGGTTTCATGGCCAGTGCACGTGCAATCTCCAAACGCTTGAGCACGCCATAAGACAAGGCATCAGAGCGGGCATGGATGTGCTGCTCAAGACCCACAAACTTCATCAACTCAGCCGCTTCTTCACGCAGCTCGGCGTCGCGGCGGCGCAGGCTGGGCCAGCGCAGGGCGGCTTTGAAAAGGTTTCGGTCTAGCCGCAGGTGGGCGCCGACCATGACGTTTTCCAGCGCGCTCATGTTCATGCAGATTTGCAAGTTCTGAAACGTGCGTGCCACACCGCGCTCGGCGAGCTCGTTGGGTGACTTGCCTTGGATCATTTCGCCATCCAAGCGAATCTCGCCTGAGGTGGGTTTGTACACGCCAGTGATGAGGTTGAACAGCGTGGTTTTGCCCGCACCGTTGGGGCCGATGACCGAATACACAATGCCCGCGTCAATGTTGAACGAGACATTTTGAACAGCCTTCACGCCGCCGAAATGGATAGAGAGGTCTTTGACTTCAAGCAGTGACATGCTCACTCTCCCTTGCCCAATTTGGCTGCCAGTGTGGGCACCAGACCCTTAGGCAAAAAGATCATGCACAGCATCAGCACTGCACCGAACACCACGGTTTCCCAACCCTCAAAGGTGGCCAGTGCTTGTGGCAGGGCCGTCAGCAACACTGCACCCACGATGGAGCCAAACACCGAGGCCATGCCGCCGACCACCACCATCGTCACCAACTCAATAGAGTGGAAGAAGTCAGCAAAGTTGGGCGTGACAAATCCGATGTAGTGCGCGGTGATGCTGCCCATGAGGCTGGCAAACACGGCGGACATGACAAAGATCGCCACCTTGTATCGCACGATGTTCACGCCCACCACTTGTGAGGCGACTTCTGAGCCATGCAAGGCACGCAAGGCACGGCCAAAGGGCGAGTCGATGAGGTTGAGCGATGCCCACACGCTGATGGCCAACAAGGCGGCGACCACCCAGTACCACTGCTTGTCGCTGCTGAGTTCAAACCCCAACACACTGAGCGCAGGCACGGCCATGCCATCAGGCCCACCTGTCCATTGCGCTTCGTTGCGCAGCGCAATGTTGATGATGATGCCCAAGCCCAAAGTGGCCATGGCCAAGTAGTTGCCTTTGAGTTTGAAAATAGGCTTGGCCACCACGCCCGCAATCACGGCGGTCGCTGCAGCACCTGCGGCCATTGCCAACAAAGGGTGCATGCCAAAGTGGGTAGGCAGCACCGCCGAGGCGTAAGCGCCAATGCCCAAGAAACCCGCATGTCCCAAGCTGATTTGACCTGCAAAGCCGATGAGCAAATTCAAACCAATCACGATGATGGCGTTGATCGCCATGCGAATGGCCAAGTCGGTGTAATAGCTGTTGGGCAAAACAAAGGGCAATACCAACAACACGGCCACCACAAGGCCCAAACCTAAGTAAGCGTTCTTGTGCATGGTTACACCCGGTCTGTCGATTTGCCGCCAAACAGGCCACGCGGCATGAAGAAAAGAATGAACAAGATGAGCACAAATGGCACGGCGTCTTTGTAGGCCGACGAGATGTAGCCCGCGCCCATCGCTTCGAGAATGCCCACCAGCAAACCACCCAATACAGCGCCCAAGCCATTGCCCAAACCGCCCACCACTGCGGCCACAAAGCCTTTGAGGCCAAGCATGATGCCCACGTCATACGACGTCATGGTGATGGGCGTGACCAAAATGCCACCCACCGCGCCGAGGCCTGCCGACATGGCAAAGCTCAAAAACAACACAAAGTTGGTGTTGATGCCCACCAACTCAGCAGCTGTGCGGTTGAACGAGGTGGCCAACATGGCTTTGCCCGTCAGGGTGTGGCTGAAGAAATACCACAAGGCCGTCACCAACAAAGCGGTGACCGCGAGTACCCATAAGCTTTGAGGCAACAAGGTGGCGCCCAAAATGTGAATGGGCGCGTCCCCTGAGAAAGCGGGCAGGCTGAACGTGCCTTTGCCCAACCACACCTGAATGAGGCCACGAATCACCAGCGATGCACCAATGGTGATGATGATGAGTGACACCGTGTCCGCGCCCTTGACGGGTTCGATGGCGATCTTCTCCATCAAGATGCCCACCAGTGCAGGAATGACGATGGCCAACACCAACACCACAGGCAAAGGCAAACCCATTTGGGCAAACAACACTGCCAACATGCCACCCAACATGATGAACTCACCTTGTGCAAAGTTGATGACGTTGCTGGCGTTGTAAATGAGTGTGAAGCCCAGTGCTGCGAGGGCATAGGTTGCACCAACCGTGATGCCAGAAAACAAAAACTGCAAAAACTGTGAAAGCATCACATACCCTCTATTTGCGTTGGATCAAATCAAGCTGCTTTTCAATGTGTTACTTATTATTGTGGAAAAACGTAAAAAAAGTATCGCTTTGAAGTGTGAATACCCTATTTCTAGGGTAAGTCCTTATGCGCGAATCAAGGTCAAGGCACGGTCGGCGCGCTGAATTTCTCGGTCTTTTTCTAAGCTGGCCAAGGTTCGATACAAGGCCTCGTGAGTCACGCCGAGTTGGCTGGCCAGCGATTTCAGACCAGCGTCAACTGCGTAGGTGCCTTCTCGGCCTTCTGTGAGGATGAGGTGGCGCACACGCTCTTTGACCGACTTCAAACTCAACCGCTCGCATTGCAGACGCAGGCGTTTGACTTCTTGGTTGAGCATGCTGATCCAGCGTGCCGAAAAATCTGCGTCCTGCTGCAGCGCCTCTGCCAAGGCTTGAATGGGGATTTGCACCACATTCGAGTTGGTGACGGCGCGGGCATCGCAGTGGTATTTGGCCGATTGCAAACTGGCTTCACTCACAAAACCGTGCCGTGTGCGCTGTAGCACCACTGGGTCGCCCTGCTGGCTTAGACGTTCCAGGGTGACTTCGCCCTCGACCACAAAAAACATCCATTGCGGCTTTTTACCGGTTTGAAACAGCAAGCTGCCTTTCTTCATAAAGGCGGCAGTGCACTGGTCATGAAGGCGGATGGGCAGTAATTTGTGCAGGGAAGGTGGCAGATGGGCGGGGCTTGTTTTCATATGATTTGAATCATATGCGTTCGTGGTGACTCGGTTCACACTAAGGGCATACGTTGCAAGAAAAATTAAACAACGGATGTTTGTAAAAGGAGTTCTTATGACCATGAATCAAATTCAAGTGCATGTGGAAAACATCAAATGCGGTGGCTGCGAAAAGTCCATCGTCAAAGGCTTGGAGAGCATGGCCGGTGTGTCCAACATCGTGATCGATCGTGAACAACAACTCATCAGTGTCAACGCCGATGCGTCGTTACGCGAAGCGTTGATCGCCAAACTCAAATCCATGGGTTATCCAGAGCATGGCAGCGTCAGCGGCCTAGATGCTGGTTTGACCAATGCCAAGTCATTTGTGAGCTGCGCCATCGGGCGCATGTCTTGAGTTTTTAGGCGCCTGAAAACAAAGCGTCTAAAGCTTCGATCAGTTCTTGCGGTGGGCGCTGCAAATGCACGCCCGCACCTTCGGCGTGAATGCCGCGCAAAAACATATACACCGCGCCACCCATGTGTTGGGCGTAGTCGTAGCTGGGTAGGCGCACTTTGAGCAAGCGGTGCAGGGCCAAGGTGTAGAGCACATATTGCACTTCGTAGCGTTTGTGCAGCACGGCGTCTTGCAAGGTGGCGCTGTCGTAGCTGGGCAGTTTGTTGGACTTGTAGTCCACCACCCAATAGCGGCCATCGTGCTGCAGCACCAAGTCCATCGAGCCGGTGAGCAAGCCTTGCATCACACGCGCTTGTAGTGCAGGGCGTGGCGTGCCTTCAAACACATGGCGTTGAATGAGCTGGTCCAGTGCTGTGGCGCTGACATGGCTCACTTCTAAGTTGAACTCCATCTCGGGCCACATGTGCTCGGTGCTCAGGTCGCGCAGTGTCAAAGGCGCAGCGTTCAGCGCGTGCAAAGGCAACGGTGTTTGCACCACGGCTTGTAGCCATGGTTCGAGTTGCGCACGCGGTGCATCGTCGAGTTGCAACCAACTGACTTTGCGTTCTAGCAAATTGCCCCATGCTTGTTTGGCCCACTCAGGTGCGTTGTCATTCGCCACGGGCCAATGGTTTTGCGACAGCCATTCCAGCAAATCGTGCAGCAGTGTGCCGTAGCGCGCACCAGCGGGGAAGCTTTGCCACGCGCTGATGCTCTCGGGTTCAGGCGCAGTGGCAAGTGATGCAGCCACGACATCGGGCTGTGCATCCGTCATCGCATCAGCCACCGCTTCGTCGCGCTTCGATTCCGACACCAGCCCGCGCGTGATGGCACTGAAGCTTGCCGTCCACCACAGGCTGTGGTGGGTGCGTGTGGGTGTGAGCGCGTCTTGGGCTGCGGCTGATTCGCTGGGCGCTTGATAGACCACCTTGTCTTTTTCGGGCATGGTCTGAACGGCGATGTCTTTGCAGCTGCCCCACAAGGTATTGAGCTGAGTGCCCAAGTCGCCACGCGTTTGGCGTTTGAGCAGCTTGGCTGTGGCACTTTGTTTGAGCGTGCCTTTGGTGGCGTCGCCGCTGATGTCGCCATACGTTTCAGCCATGCCCAGCCACAGCGCACGTTGGGCGCGGGTGAGGGCCACGTACAGCAAGCGCATGTCTTCTTCTACCGATGAGGGTGCTTCTTTGTCTGAGGTGTCCTCATCGTCATCGGCGTAGCTGGACTTGGCTGCCGTTTCAGTTTTGAAGCTGCCTGCAAAGGGCACAAACACCAGCGGGTATTGCAAGCCCTTGCTCTTGTGATACGTGATGACTTGCACGCACTGCGCGTCGGTTTCGAGGCGCATCTTTTGTGCATCTGCGCTTTCTGTGGGCGAATGAATTTGCTCGCCTAAGAAACGCACCAAGGCGTGCTCACCTTGCAAACCCTGCGCGGCGTGTTGCAGCAGTTCGCCCAAGTGCAGCAGGTTGCTCAACCGTCGCTCGCCATCCATCTGTGCGAGCAGTCGTTGCGCCACACCTTGGCTGTGCATCCAGTGATGCAACATAGGCAGCACGCCTTGTTGTTGCCACATCTGATGCCATTGGTGAAAACTGTCGAGCAAGTTTTCCCACTCAGCTTCTTGGTCGGTGAGGTGCAGCACCTCGTCAAGCTCTAGCGCCCACAAACCACTGCCAACGGCGGAGCGCACCCACACGGTTTGGCGTGGTGATGCAGCGGCACGCAGCAAGCGCCACAGGTCTAGCGCCTCGGGAGATTTGTACACATTGCTGCGGTCTGACAAATACACACTGGGTATGTGGCGCTCGCGCAGCGCTGCGCGAATGGCGTCGGCGTGTTGTTGGCCGCGTACCAGCACGGCCATATCACCCGGCTGTGCCACACCCTCGTTGAGCAGCTGCGCCATGTGGTTGGCAAATGCCTCTGACATGCTGCGCACATACGCGCTGGCTTTGGTCGGTTTCTCGCCGCAGGGTATGTGCCACACCGTCATGGCGGTGTGGGCTTTGCCATCGGCTTGTGTGAGTGGTTCAACGCCACCTTCTGCGCTCACGCGCACGAAATCAATGTGTGATGAAAACGGTGTGTCGGTTTGTGTGAACACATGGTTCACCGCATTCACCAAACCATCGCTGGAGCGGCGGTTGCCGCTGAGGGTGTGCAGCGCGAGTGGGTTGTGTTCTAGCGCATCCTCACGCGCTTTCAGGTAAGTGCCCAAGTCTGCGCCACGGAAGCTATAGATGGCTTGCTTGGGGTCACCAATCATCACCAAGGCATTTGCATCGGTGCAGGCATGTGTGTCGTAGATGCGGTTGAGCGTGCCGTACTGCCAAGGGTCGGTGTCTTGAAACTCATCCACCAATGCCACGGGGTATTGCTGGCGAATGGCCGTGGCTAGTCGGCCGTCTTCGGCCATGACCGCGTGATACAGGTTTTGCAGCAGGTCTGAAAAGTCAAATGCAGCGCGTTGCGCCTTGGCTTCTTTGTACGCCGTGCCGATGGTGTGCGCCGCATGCAGCGCGATGTGCTTGTGCGTGTCGGGCTCTTCGTGCAGATAAGCCACGTAGTCTTCAACCGCGGCAAAGAACGCAAATCCTGTGGCATCAGCCCAGCCCTTATCGGTCAGCTCGCTGGTGGCAAAACGGTTGAGCCATTCGGTTTTGATGGGCGTGCCTTGCTCGGCCCATTCTTTCAGTGCATTCGACCAACGTGCCAAGTTGGGTGCGGTGATGCCTCGGCCTTTGATGGTTTTGTTGGCAATCGCTGCATCTAGGGCTTGCCACACGCTGTCAGTCCAGAGGGATCGGGCGTGTGTGGCTTTGGCTTCCAGCACAGTTTGCCAAGCCAAATATTGCGCCACCAGTTGTGTGGGCGTGGTGTCAGGTGCCTCGATGGTTTTTGGTGTGCGTTCTTGGTCACGCCAAATGCCTTGCACCGTGGTCAGCAAATCATCAGGTGCATGGCCGATGAGTGGTGTGATGTGTTGCAGCGTGTCGGCGCTGAGTGGATAAAACCATTCGCGCCAATAGTCTTGCACCAAGGTGCGTTGCAGGTCTTCGGCGTTGTCGAGGTGGTTTTGCTCAAACAGGTTGCGGCTGTCGAGTGCGTGTTGGCTCAGCATGCGGCGCGACCATCCATGGATGGTGTAGATGGCAGCATCGTCCATCCACTCGGCAGCACAGTTGAGCTGCATGGCGCAGCGTGGCCACAGCGATGCGTCAAAGCTATCGCGCAAACTCACCAAGAAAGGGTCAGGCTTCAAGCCTTGAGGCAATGCACGGTTTTGTGCGCTGGCATCAAAGTAAGCCGCAGCTTGACTCAGGCGTATGCGAATGCGGTCACGCAGTTCGGCGGTGGCGGCATCGGTGAACGTCATCACCAAAATTTGCGGTGGCAATAAAGCGTCTTCGCGCAGATGGCCCAACACCAAGCGCACATACAAAGCAGCGAGCGTCCAAGTTTTGCCTGTGCCTGCGCTGGCTTCGATCACTTGCCGCCCATGCAGCGGCAAGGTGAGGGCGTCTAGCGCTTGGGCTTGATGGTTGGGCTTTTGCGTCATGCGTCAGCCTCCTCAGACGCCTTCGCTGCACTCAGCAGTCTGGCGCTTTTCACCATCTTGCCGTACATGCGTTCGGCCATGTCTGGCAATTCGTTTTGCAAATCGGCAAAGCTATGGAACACACGTTGCAGCGTGGTGCTGCTTTCGTATTCGCCGGTGAGGTTGCGGCTGCCATCAAACACCACTTGTGCGGCTTGCAGGGCAAGGTCTCTTGCGTTTGTGTCTTGGCTTGTGAGCTGAGTCATTACAAACGCACACGCCGTCTTGCGTGCCACAGGCAGTGGCTTGTGCCATGCCTCTTGGTAGAGCGTGACCAAATTTTGCAATTCAGCCAAGGCGTCAGACGGAGACAGCGCATCTAACTGTACCGCACCGTTGAGGCCAATTTGCACGCTGGTGGTGGGCGTGCCACTGGCGCAAGCCACGAGGTGATTGAGCCACAGCGTGGTGAGTGTTTGCGCACGTGGGTGCTTGGCTTTTTCTTTGCCTTCCAGCACCGAGCCGGGGCGCATCTCTACTTGTAGCCACGCGGATTGATCAGCCTTGCTTTTCCAAATCTGTTGCCCATTCGCCCATTCGGCGCTCAGGCTGTGTGCGCCCAGTGCAAAGCGGCTGGACTGCACGGGTACATCCATGGGCCAGTTTTTGGCAATCTCGTCAAAGCGCTCTAGCAACTCGTCGCGTTGTTGCAGCAGCATGTCTTGCTGCGCTTGACCAAAACCAGCCAAGGCCAGCTCGCCGCTCAGGCGCAGCACTTGCAGCGCGTGTTCGGGGTCGGGCGCTTGCACGATGCTTTGCGTGAGGGTGTAGCTGTCGAGGTGGTCGAGCGCAAAGGGTTCTTCTTGAGCGCTGGCTGCTTCGGGTGTGTCTAGGTGCAAGCGCAAACGGTCGCGCACAAACACATCCACGGGTTGTTTGAGCAAACGGTTGAGCTGCTTGAGGGTTAGCTCTGTAGGGGCTTGGTCTGCCGCTTCTTGTTTAGTGTGCGGTGTTTTGCTATTTGAATTGCTTTGCGCTTGTTGCCAATCGGCGGCATAGGTTTGCACACCCGTGCCTTGGCGAAAGTAGGCTTGCGAAAACGCTTGCAGCGGCTGCAGTGGTGCAACGCATGCGGGCATGGGTTCGCCTTTGTCATTGCGCTGCGTCCACACCGCATTGAGGTAGTCCATCAGTTGTGCCACCAACACCGACGGTGGTTTGATTTCGTGGTCCGTCGTGCGGCGGCCTTGCCAGCTGATGTAGAGCTTGTCGCGTGCCGACAGCAACGCCTCTAAAAACAAATAGCGGTCGTCCTCGCGGCGCGATCGGTCGCCTGCGCGCCAATGTGATTGGGTGCTGCCTGCATGTGCGGCGTCGCTCATCAAGTCAAAGTCGCGTGGGGTTTGGCTGCGTGGGTAGTCGCCATCGTTCATGCCCAGCAAGCACACGCACTTGAAGGGGATGGAGCGCATGGGCATAAGCGTGGCGAACTGCACGCCACCGCCAAAGAAGCGGCGTTGCATGGCGGGCTGTTGCAGCTGGGCCATCCAGTGTTCGCGCACCACCACCAATGGCAGTGGGCTGTCGAGGCGCGCCAGTTGGCATTCGGCCAGCCATGTTTCTAGCGGAGCCATCACGCGCTCGATCAATCGCTCATCGGCTTCGTCGTTCGGCTTAAAGAACAACGCGACGAGCTGCTGCAGCACTGCCACCCATTCGGTAGGTGTGTGTTCTTGGCGCAGTTTGATCAGCGCTATTTGTGTGTGGCGCAGCCACTGCAACAGGCCATCGACCACGCGTGCGTCTAGCCCGCCCACGCCTGCTTGGGGCAGGGTGTCGGCCCACGGTGTGGCGAGGTCGTCGCTTGCGCCCGTGGCGTAGCCCAGCAGCAAACGCTCGATGCCAAACAGCCAACTGTTTTGGTTGGCGTCGGCCATGTCGGGCGCAATGCCCCACGGTTTGCGGTGCGGCGCGTCGAGGCCCCAGCGCACGCCGGCGTCGGCCAGCCAGGTGTCGAGCTGGGCCACGTCGTGTTCTTCTAGGCCAAAGCGTTCGCGCACGGCGGCCACTTCAAACAGGCTTTGCCACTCCACGCGCGTCACGCGCAGTTGGGGCAGTTGCAGCAGGGTGTCGAGGGCTTGCACCAGTGGCTCGGTGCGCGGCGTGGTGTCGGCCACGGTGTAGGGAATGTGGCGTAACTCATGCGACGCAAAACGGCCAAACACCGCATGGATGTGCGGCGCAAAGTTGGCCATGTCGGGCACCATCACCATGATGTCGGCGGGCTTCAAAGTGGGGTCGGCATCGAGCCACGCCAGCAAGCGGTCGTGCAGTACCTCGACCTCGCGCTGGGCCGAGTGCGTTTGCACAAAGCGCACGCTGGTGTCGTCTGCGGGCACGTCGGTTAAGTGGTCGGGCAGTGGCGCAAGGTTGAGCAGGGACGACTGCAAGTGCTCCAGCATCGTGGGCTTGCGGCCTTCGTCGGCGGCTGTGTCTGCGGGGTCGACAAACACATCCACGCGGTTGAACTGGCCTTTGTATTGGTCTACGTCGTCAAAGCCATCGAGCAAGTGCAAGTAGTCGCGGCCATGTTTGCCCCATGCGGCCAGCAGGGGGTGCGTGTCGGTGTGCAACTTGTATTGATCGGCTTCGCTCAACGAGCCATCGTCTTGCGGAATCGGCAAATCTTTTTTATGGGCTTGGCGTTGCTTGCTCAACTTAGCCAATGGCACACGGCTTTCCACCACATGGCCCCAGTAGTGCTGACAGGGGTTTTGCACCAGCATGAGCACTTGGCACACGCGGCCCAAAGCGGCCAGCGCCTGCACGGTTTGCATGGGCAGCGATGTGACGCCAAACACCATGATGCGGTGCGGCACACCCGCAGGGCGTTGGCCTTCGGGCAAGGTGGCCATCTTGGCCATGAACGCCTCGTGCACTTTGGCGCGTGAGCTGTAGCTGTGTTGCAGCTCAGCCTTCACCTCGGCGTCAGCCGCAAGGTCGTCTAGCAAATCGCGCCATAGCTCTGGCTGCCAGCTTTGTGCGGCGGGCAGGGGTGTGGCTGTGCCTGTTTGCGTGCGTAGTGTGTCTTTGTGATTGGCCCAGTCTTCTAGCCAATCGGCGCGGTAGTTTTGGTAGCCGTCTAGCACGTCGGCCAGCTGCGCGGCCAGTTGATACGCGCGGCGGTTCATGGGCGACGCGTCAGCCTCGGCTTGGCCTAGGTAGTTTTTCAGTGGCGCAAAGCTGGGCTTGGCCAACAAACTGGGGAGCAAGCGCATGATGCGCCACACCAGTGGCGACTTGTCCAGCGGCATGTGCGCGGGCACATTGCTGGGGCCCAGCACGGCGCGGTAAATCTGCCACAGCTTGGCAGACGGCAGCTCCACCTGCGTGGCCGCGCAAATGCCTAGGTCTTTGGCCAAAGCCAGTTCTAGCCAATGCTTCATGCCGTTGCTTTGCACCAGCAGCACCTCGGGCGCGAGCACGGGCAGCGGGTGGTTGCGGATGAACTGCACCGCCAACTCGCGCAGGCCCTCTAGCTGGTTGCTATGAAGCACCATAAAACCGGTGGCGTGGGGGCTAGACATGTGGGGCAGAACGGGCGAAAAAAGGGGCTTAATAGGTGCGTGAGCCAGTGAGCATACTGGATGGCTGGGTGCAAACCGTGAGCCTGCTAATTGTCGATAAACAGACACAATAGAATTAACTTAAATTTAATAAACGAATACATGACGGTTAATTGACATGCATCTGCCGCAAATTGCCACCTTCTGCGCTATTGCCATAGCCAGCTGCGCCTGCACGCCGTCTGAACCAGCCACCAAGCCCGCCACCGAAATGGCCAACCCCGCATCGGTGCACTGCATCAACGCTGGCGGCAAGCTGACCATCAAGCGCACGCCGCAAGGCGAAGTTGGCATGTGCGAATTGCCCTCGGGCAAGGTGTGTGAGGAGTGGGCTTTGTTTCGGGGGGAGTGTTTATGAATAACAAAAGGAAATTTGAAATGAATGAGCTGTTTACGAAAGTCAAGGGCTACTTGCAGTCAGTTGGCAAGTTGACATTAGCGCTGTTTGTTGCTTTGCTGGGAGTTGTAGTTGTCGTAAGTGTTTACGGAAAAATTGAAGATTTCTATCGAAAGAAAAACGACGAAAAATATGAAAAGGTTCAAGAGTGGGTGTCTGACCTGTCAGTTATCAACTTGAAGGTGACAGCAAAAACAAAGGTGGTCGATCGCAAGCTATTGGTTTCACTTGATATTGACGGCTATCCAGAGTACTTTTCGCACCCTCAATTAGCAAAGAAAAATCAACAAGAGAGTTTCATCGTTACCTTTTCAGATAACGATAATTTTCAAGTTTTTCAAAAAAGAATTGGATTTTCTGAATTCTCTACAAACGTTGATCCGACTGGAAAACCTAAAGGCTTATCGCACCAGTTTTCACAATTTTTAGATACGTCTGACTATGTGAAGTTTGCGAGTATGAAAGTTCTGTGGACCTTCGATACGCAAATTCCCAAGGTGGTTACTAACAATGCCAAGCCATCTTCGACTGCTGGCGCTGATCATTGCGCGCCGAGCTTAAGTAAGTCTGAACGTTTGAAGCGACTTGCGGCGTTCGGTACGGTTCGGGAAACAGGTAAAGACTCGTATTCAGCTGGTGGACGTAGCGTACTGTTTGGTTGGGATGGAGGTGTGATTTATTGCAATTAACCAAAAATTGATTGACTAAGCAAATGCATCTTCTCGTATTTTTAAAACGCCCCAATTTTTGGATCTGCCTTGTTGGGGTTTTGTCGTTGGCTTTAGTTGCCTGGTCTGTTACTGGTTTAGTAGATGAAAAAGATTTCAAGCAGATTGCTTTTGATTTTGGATTGGCAATTCTTGTTAGTTTACTAATCTACGTATTGATCTCGTGGTGGCCGGAGAAGAGAAAGAAGATTGCACTCCAGCGCTATCTTAAAAGCCAGTATGAAGAACTGCTAGATGACCTAATTCCAGAATATTTGTTCGCATGTGGCAATCACTCAGATTTAGGCACTCCAGAGCAATTGAAGTCTCAGGAAGTTTTCAGAGCGTATTTCAAAGAGAAATTTAGTGACTCACAAGATCGGTGGCACGCAGTAGCTAGCTGTTTACAAAGTGATACCGATATGTATGTCCGAGTTATTTTGACTCTGAAGCGATTTCAGTCAGAACTAGATGTTTGCGTTACGTTATCAGCAGTCAATATAGAGCAGGGTGGATTCGCGCAATTGCGTCATATGTCGCAGGTGTTGAGGCAAACCATTAATCAATCAACGGAACAAGACTATGACGGCATCAAGCAGCTTTGTCGTTTCTTATGGTCCTTGCATACAGGGTGGAGTTTTGCTGATGGCTATACAGGTGAAGATCACTTCAAAGAGACAATCCGAAACGTCTTTTAAAGAACTATTAAGTGCGAGTGTATTGAGCGTATGCGCCCTAAGGCGAATGTCACCCAATATAGCCATTCACCCACCGCACCAAATCAGCTGCTGATCGCGCACCCGAAATGCGATCCACCTCACGCCCACCTTTAAAGATAGCCAGCGTGGGGATGCTGCGAATGTTGTGCTGCGCGCCCGCATCTTGGTGGGCTTCGGTGTCGACCTTTACCAGTCGAGCTTTGGGCTCTAGCGCGGCGCAGGCTTTTTCGTATTCGGGGGCCATCATGCGGCAGGGGCCGCACCACGGGGCCCAAAAGTCCACCACCACGGGTACATCGCTCTTGGCAATTTGAGCGTTCAGTCCTGCGGTGTTGAGTGCAGCGGGGTGTTGGTTAAACAGAGGCTGATGGCATTTGCCACACGACAGTTCAGCGCTGCCATCGAGCTTGTCTTTGGGTACGCGATTGGTGCTGTGGCAGTGTGGGCAAACAATGTGTTGGGTCATGGCAAAACTCTTTGTCTTTAAATAAGTGTGTGCTGATGTAGTTGGGGTGGGGTTGCGATAAATCAAGCGCTTTTAATTTTGATGAACTTATGCTTTTCGTTGATTCAGCGAAAGGGAGTTCCATCATGCATAAAAAAACAATCATTCAATTCATCACATTGGCTTTGGCCACGTCTGCTGCCTGCGCACAAGAGCCCGCCAAAGCCCACACCATTGGCGCACCTGAAAGCTACGACGTGTCGAACTTGCCCGATGACCACTACGGTCGCTTGGTGCGCTACGGCAAAGAACTGACCGAACGCACCTTTGCCTATATTGGCCCTGAGGTGAAAAACCCCAAGATGCGCTACGCAGGCAACAACTTGGCTTGTGTGTCGTGTCACGAAAACTCGGCCACCAAACCCTTTGCCATGCCATGGGTGGGGGCACATGCCACATTCCCGCAATACCGTGGCCGTGAGGACGAAGTCAGCACCATTGACGAACGAGTCAACGGTTGCATGGAGCGCAGCATGGCCGGTAAGCCCTTGCCTTTAGACAGTCGTGAAATGAAAGCCTATGCCACCTACATTCACTTTTTGTCCAAGGGCGTGCCCACAGGCGGCAAGGTTGAAGGCCAAGGTTTGCCACCCTACAAAGCCCCAGACCGCAAAGCCGATGTGCAAGTGGGCGAGGGCATTTACAAAGAGAAATGCGCCAGTTGCCACGGTGACAAAGGTCAAGGCGTGCGCGCAGGTGCGGTAGGTTCAGCCACGGGCTATGTGTTCCCGCCGCTGTGGGGCAACGATACCTTCAACACCGGTGCAGGTATGAACCGTTTGCTCACAGCTGCAGCCTTCATCAAAGGCAATATGCCTTTGGGTTCAAGCCACGCGCAGCCACAACTCAGCACCGATGAGGCTTATGACGTCGCCGCCTTTGTGTTGAGCCAACCCCGCAAGGTCAAACCCAACTTGGACAAAGACTTTCCCGCACGTTGGAACAAACCTGTGGACGCGGCCTTTGCCCCCTATGTCGATGGCGCATCGGCTGATCAACACAAGTACGGCCCCTTCGCACCTTTGCAAGCCAATATGAAAGCGCTCAAAGACAAGCTGTCTGGTGGAAAATAAGCGCTTTCTTATGAAAGGGTAGGCATGCAATTCATCGAGCAGTATTGGCCCCTAATGGCCTTGGTCGCTTGGTTTGGCTACAAGTGGTGGGCTGCCAAGCAAGTGGTGCGCATGCTGCCCGAGTTGCGCCAAAACGGCGCGGTGTTTGTGGATGTGCGTTCGCAGGCCGAGTTTGCATCGGGCAACGCGCCGGGCAGCATCAACATTCCGTTGAACGAGTTGCCATCGCGCATGGGCGAACTGCCGCAAGACCGCGATGTGGTGGTGTTTTGTGCCAGCGGCTCGCGCAGCGGCATGGCCAAGATGATGCTCAAGACCAAAGGTTTTCAAAAAGTGCACAACGCGGGCACATGGGGCAATGTGTGTTGATGCAGGTGCACCATGCAGTGTGACCCAGACCAGTTGCCCTTAGCTGGCGACGAGCTTGATGTGCTGGCCCAGATGGTGGCCGCACAAGGT
The DNA here is from genome assembly GCF_027925025.1 of Limnohabitans sp. MORI2. Classification (NCBI taxonomy): domain Bacteria; kingdom Pseudomonadati; phylum Pseudomonadota; class Betaproteobacteria; order Burkholderiales; family Comamonadaceae; genus Limnohabitans; species Limnohabitans sp. MORI2. Next base: position 2,011,682 of record NZ_AP027058.1, on the reverse strand, counting down.
CAGCCCCTGCAAGCCCAAGCCATCATCGAGCTGGGCTGCGGCAACGCCCGCTTATCTTGCAGCTTGGTGCAGCGCTATGCGCAGTGCACCGTCACGGGCTTAGAGGTGGATGCTGTGCAGCACGCCAAAAATCTAGCGCGTGCGCCTGCTGGCGTCACGTTTGTGGCCGCAGGTGCGCAAGACGTGCCGTTTGGCGATGCCACGTTTGACCTTGCACTCATGCTCAAGTCGCTGCACCATGTGCCGCTTGATTTGATGGATCAAGCTCTGCGCGAAGTGGCGCGTGTGTTGCGCCCCGGCAGTTTGTTTTATGTGTCAGAGCCAATTTATGGCGGCGCGTTGAACGAGATCGTGCGTCTCTACAACGACGAAGGCTTGGTGCGCCCCGCGGCGCAAGCCGCCTTAGATCGCGCGATTGCCAAAGGCGAGCATTGGCAGCAAATGGCTGAGCATCGGTTTGCGCAAGCCGTGCATTACGCGAGCTTTGACGAGTTTGCCAAGCGCATGCTGTACCCGACGTTTGCCGACCACGGCATTGACGAAGCCATCACGCAGCGCGTGCGTGAGGCGTTTGAGCCGCATTGCACCGCAGAGGGTGCATCGTTTGTGCGGCCCATGCATGTCAGGCTGTTCAAGCGCGGGGCTTAAATGCCTTCAGGCTTGATTTGCGCCCTTGCAATCACAGGCTTCCAACGCGCTTGTTCGAGTTTGATGAAGGCTTCAAATTCGGCACGCGTGTTGCCAATGGCCAGCGCCGTGTCTTGGCTGAGTTTGTCGTGCACCACTTTGCCGCGTGCGGCAGCCACAGCTTCTTTCTCTAGCTTGTCGATGTAGGGCTTGGGCATTTTGCTGGGTGCCATCAAGCCGTACCACTGCGTCATCTCAAAACCTTTGAAGCCTTGCTCGGCCACGGTCGGCACATCGGGCAACAACGGCAAGCGTGCGCTGCTGCCCGTGGCGATGCAACGCAACTTGCCTGCTTTGATGAATTGCATCAGCGCAGGTGCACCTGCTGCTGCGGCATCTAATCGGCCAGCCATGAGGTCGGTCAGCATGGCGCCCGTGCCACGGTAGGGCACATGCAGGATGAAGGTGTCGGTAGCCATCTTCAAATATTCAAATGCCAAGTGCCCCGCGCTGCCGTTGCCTGCCGAGCCGTAGCTGAGCTTGCCGGGGTTGGCCTTGGTGTAGGCGACAAACTCTTTGAGGTTCTTCACGGGTAGATCAGGATGCACCACATACAGGCTGGGCACTTTAGAGATGAGTGTGATGGGCGTGAAATCTTTGTTAGGGTCGTAGGGCAGTTTGGGAAAGATGTATTGGTTCACCGCCAGTGTGCCGATGTGACCCAAGATGAGGGTGTGGTCGTCGGTGGCGTGTGCCACTTCTTGCATGGCAATGTTGCCTGCACCGCCTGGCTTGTTGTCCACAAACACGTTTTGGCCAATGGTCTTGGCCATCTCACCCGCTAAGGCGCGCGCCACAATTTCGCTGCTGCCACCAGGGGCAAACGGCACGACCAAACGCAAGGGTTTGGTCGGCCAAGCTTCTGCGTGCGTACTTGTGGCGCAAAGCGCAAGTGCCGATGCGGCTGTGTGCGCTACAAATTGACGTCGTGTGGTGAACATGGGGGTAAGGGGCATAACAGCATCCATTCGCAAGCAAGGGAGAAAACTAGCCCTGTAGTATGCCAAGCCATTCAAGGTTTAGGATGTGGTGATGAAACGCTCAATCTTTCTCATGACATTGGCTGCTTGGCTCGTTGGCCCTGTGTGGGCCGATGCCGTGTATCCCAATAAGCCCATTCGCATCATCGTTCCCTTCACGCCGGGTGGCAGCCCCGATGTGTTGGCGCGCGCCATGGGCCAAAAAATTTCCGAGAACACAGGCACACCTGTGGTGATTGAAAACGTGGCCGGTGCAGGCGGCACGGTGGGGGCTGATCGTGCATCCAAAGCGGCACCCGATGGGTACACGCTGCTGATGGGGCATGTGGGCACCTTGGCGGTGGCACCGGCGGTGTACCCCAATTTGCCGTATGACCCTGTCAAATCATTTGCGCCCGTGGCATGGGTGGCCAAAGTGCCCAATGTGTTGGCGGTTCACCCATCGATGCCTGTGAACACGGTGGCTGACTTGGTGAAGTACCTCAAGGCCAATCCAGGCAAGGTCAACTACGGTTCGGGTGGTAATGGCAGTGCCGCACATTTGGCGATGGAGTATTTCAAGCTGTCCACCCAAACCTTTGTGGTGCATGTGCCGTACCGTGGCACGGCCCCGTCGGTGACCGACGCCGTGGCGGGACAAATTCAAATGGTGTTCACCGGTGCGCCTGCACTGGTGCCGATGGTTAAGGCAGGTAAGTTGAAGGCCATTGCCGTGTCGAGCCCCAAGCGTTTGGACTTGTTGCCTGATGTGCCCACTTTGGCCGAGTCAGGTGTGAAAGGGTTAGAGGGTTTTGAAGCAGACCAGTGGTATGGCTTGGTGGCACCTGCTGGCACGCCGGCTGCAGTGGTGCAAAAACTCAACCAAGTGGTCAATGCCAATTTGACGGCACCAGAAATGGTGGCCCGACTCAAAACCGAAGGTGCCACCGCAACACCCACCACGCCTGAGGCATTTGGCCAACTCATTCAACGCGAGATCAAACGCTGGCGACCCGTGGTGCTCAACGCCAAAATTTCTGCCGATTAATACTGAAAGGAAAACGCATGCTTGCCCAAGCCATCCCCGACTTCATTCGCACACTCACAGCCCTGAGTGGCATTCTTGAAAAAGGCGCAGCCTCTGCGCAAGCGCGCAAGATTGATCCACTGGTGCTGACCAGCGCACGTCTGGCCCCCGATATGTTCCCGTTGACCAAGCAAGTGCAAATTGCCTGCGATGTGGGCAAGCTAGGCTTTGCACGCTTGAGCGGCATTGAAGCGCCGAAGTTTGCAGACACAGAAACCACGTTTGAAGAGCTGCAAGCGCGTATTGCCAAAACGATTGATTACTTGCGCACGGTCACTGCCGAGAGTTTGGTGGGTGTGGAAGACAAAGTGGTGTCGTTTCCCGCTGGCCCCGAGCGAGTGTTGAAGCTCAAAGGCCGCGACTTCTTGTACCAGTGGATGACGCCGAATTTGTACTTTCACACGACGACGGCTTACGCCATCTTGCGCCACAACGGGGTGGATGTGGGCAAGCTGGATTACCTCAAGGGCGCTGACTTGCTGCCTTGAGGTGCTCAGTGTTGTTTGCCTTGTTTGGGTGCGCCTGAGAACCACGACACATACAAGGCTGGCAACACCACCAGCGTGAGCAAGGTGGCAGTGATCAAGCCACCAATCACCACGATTGCGAGAGGACGCTGAGTTTCAGAGCCAATGTCATGGCTCAAGGCCATGGGCAACAAGCCCAAGGCTGCGAGCATGGCAGTCATCAACACAGTACGCAGGCGTTGTAGGGCGCCTTCTTTGACTGCATCAATCACGGTGTAGCCTGCATTGCGCAGTTGTTGGAACACCGAGAGCATCACCACCCCGTTGAGTACAGCTTGGCCCGACAACGCGATGAAACCAATCGCCGCAGAGACCGACAACGGAATGTGAAACACCCACAGCGCCACAAAGCCACCGATCAAAGCCAAGGGCACGTTGATCAAAATCAGACCTGCGGTTTTGAAGGAGCCAAAGGCATCGAACAACAACACAAAGATGAGCAGTAACGAAATAGGCACCACCACGCCCAAACGTTGCATGGCGCGTTCTTGGTTTTCAAACTCACCCGACCAAGTGACCGAGTAGCTGTCTGCAATCGTTACGTTTTTGGCCACGCGTGCTTTCATGTCGGCAACGACTGACCCCATGTCACGCCCCTTCACAAAGATGCCAATCGCCATGGTGCGTCGGCCCGCTTCACGTGCAATGTTCATCGCACCGCTGCCTTGGCGAATGGTGGCCACGTTCTCTAATGTGGCGTAGCCACCGCTAGGTAAGGCAATGGGGGTCGCGGGTAAATTGATGACTGAGCGACGGTCGCCTGACAAACGCAACACGACTGAAAATTTGCGTTCACCTTCCCAAATTTGAGTGGTGGCACGGCCCGCCAAGGCAGACTCGACCACATCTTGGATGTCTCCCACGTTCAGCCCTAAGCGGGCGGCACGATCGCGGTCAATGTCGATGATGAGTTGAGGTACTTCGCCCAAGCGGTCAATCTCGGCACGCTGTACGCCCACCACTTGTTTGAACTCGCGTTGCATGGCCTCGGTGGTGGTGCGCAGCACATCAAGGTCGTCCCCTGATACCTTCACCACAATCTGGCCTTTGATTTGAGAGATCGATTCCAGCACGTTGTCGCGAATGGGCATTGAAAACGCGGGGTCAACACCGGGGATGACCGAGAGCTTTTGGTCCATCTCTTCGATGAGCATGTCATGTGTCATGCCTTTGCGCCATTCTTCGGCAGGCTTCACGTCGACAAACACCTCGGCCATGCTGAGTGTTTTGGGGTCGGTTCCGTCTTCAGGTTGACCTGCTTTGGATACGACGGTGCGCACCTCTGGAATGGTGAGCAGTTGCAAGCGTGCCTTGCGAAGTACCTTGGCCGCCTCTTCTTGCGACACGCTGGCTGGCATGTCCCAGTTGACCCAGAAAGTGCCTTCGTTGAGTTCAGGTAAAAACTCAGAGCCCAAACTTGCAGCTGCCAAGATGGAAGCCGCAAAACCTGTCAAAGCAATTTTGACCACCTTGCGGGGTTGTTCGAGCGCCCAGTTCAACACCGGTTCATACACACGCTTGGCCCATGACACCAAGTTGTTGTCGCCGTGGGGCACGCCTTTGCGCAGCATCCAGTAGGCCAGCAGTGGCACGAGGGTGAGTGAGAAGATGAGTGAGCCAATCAGCGCCGTCGTCACTGATAACGCCATGGGTTGGAAGATGCGGCCTTCATGGCGTTGCAGCGCAAAAATCGGAATGTGCGCCGCAATGATGATGAGCATTGAGAACAAAGTAGGGCGGCCCACTTCGTTGGCTGCGTTGGTGATGAGGGTGCGACGCTCTTTCTCATTCATGCCTTCGCCGCGTTCGGCCAAGCGGTGCATGATGTTTTCAATCACGATCACCGCACCGTCGACGATGATGCCAAAGTCCATCGCGCCCAAGCTCAGCAAGTTGGCGGGCACGCCCATGATCTTGAGGCCTAAGAAAGTCGAGAGCAGGGCCAAAGGAATGACCACCACCACCGCCAGCGAAGCGCGCATATTGGACAAGAACAGGTACAGCACCAGCGACACCAACAGTGCGCCCTCGACCAAATTCTTGAACACGGTGGTGAGGGTCTTGCCCATCAACCATGTGCGGTCGTAAAACGGCACGATTTGCACGCCCTTGGGCAACACACGGTCGTTGAGGTCAAGTAATTTTTCTTTGACGCCCTTGAGCACCACGCTCGGGTTCTCGCCCTTGCGCATGATGATGATGCCGGTGACCACATCGTCATCCATGTCTTGGCCCACCGTTCCTAGGCGGGGCACTGCACCAATCGCCACGTTGGCCACGTCTTTGACCAGCACAGGCGTGTTGCCGCGTGCCGTGACCACGATGTTGCCAATGTCTTGCGCCGAGTGCAGCAAACCAATGCCACGGATGGCGAACTGCTGTGTGCCTTGAGCCACATAGCTGCCGCCTGCGTTGGCATTGCCACGGCCCATGGCATCTTGCAGGTCTTGCAAGGTGAGTTTGTAGGCACGGAGCTTTTGCATGTCCGGCTGCACTTCGTATTGCTTGATGTAGCCGCCCATGCCCACCACATCGGCCACGCCCGGAACTTGGCGCAACGCACGTTCGACGGTCCAGTCTTGAATGGTGCGCAGCTCGGTCGATGTTTTGCCATCGCCTTTGAGTCGGTAGCGCATCACCTCGCCCACAGGTGTGGCGTTGGGCATGACGTTGGCTTGCACACCCGTGGGCAAGTCGACGCTGCTCAAGCGTTCGTTCACTTGTTGGCGTGCTAAGTTGACTTCAGCTTTGTCGTCATAAGTGACCACGGTGAATGACAAACCAAACTGCGTGTGTGAGAACACGCGAATGGAATTGGGTAAGCCAGACAAGGCCACTTCAATCGGCAACGACACTTCTTTCTCGACCTCTTCAGCCGCACGGCCTGGGTAGAGGGCAATCACCGTCACTTGCGTGTCGGTGACATCAGGAAAAGCTTCGACCGACAGGTTTTTAAAGGCGAACACGCCTGCCATCACAAACAGCAAGGTACCCAGCAGGATGAACAGAGGCTGGTTCAGCGCGTAGTCAATCAGACGCTTCATTTTTGACCTGTACTGCTAGCGGCTGTAGATGCAGATGTGGCGCTGGTGTGTGGTCGGGCTTCGTCTTGTGCGTTGCGAAACTCACGCGCTAAAAGCAAACTGTTTTCTTTGACCACCAATTCGTTGGCTTGCACGCCATCGACGATGAGCACTTCTTGCAGCCCCTCGTAGCCGAGCTTGACGCGGCGGGGTTCAAACACACCGGGTTCGGTTTGTACATAAGCCCAATGCTCGGTGCCACGCAATTGCACCGCACTGGCAGGCACCAATACGCCAGCCGTCAATTTGCGTTCAATGTGCGCAGTGCCCAGCATTTCAGCTTTGAGCAATCGTTGCGCGTTGTCAATCACGGCACGCACTTTGATGGAGCGGGTGTTGCTGTCGATGAAGTCACCGGTCGCGGTGATCTTGGCATCAAAGCTTTGGTCAGGGAAATTGGGCAAGCTCAGCTTGATTTTCGTGCCGGGTTTGAGGGACGCCGTGTCAGATTCACGCGCATCAATTTGCACCCACAGCACACTGGGGTCGCTCACCACAAACAAAGCTTGGTTGCCGGGACCACCTTGGTCGGGGCGAACTTCTTGGCCTGCGCTGAGGTTGCGCTCGACCACCACCCCTTTGACTGTCGCGGCCAAGCCCAGTTGTTGGTTGACGGTATTGGCACTGCTGCCGTACATGCGTGTGCGGGCTTGTGCACGCGCCAACTCTGCGCGTGCGCGTAAGGCATCTGCTTCGGTCAGGTCGAGTTCTTTGCGAGAGATGACGTCGGCTTCAAACAACGTTTGGTGGCGAGCCAATGCGCGGTCTGCCACTTGGGCATCTGCCAAGGCCTTGGCTGTGTCCGCTTGCGCAGCACCGAACTCTGGGGAGGCCAAGGTGGCCAGTACTTGACCCGCATTCACGCTTTGACCAATGTCGGCGTTGAGCGTCAACACACGACCGGCAAAGGCGGGATAGATGCGTTGCGTGCGTTCCTCGTTCCAAACCAAGCGTGCTGGCAGTTCGATGGTGATGCTATCGGCAGCTTTCGCCTCGATGGTGCCTAGCAAAACCAGCTGCGGGTGACCTGCAGGGAAACGCAGCTGTTGGCCTTGCACAATGGGCAGGGGCGCGGGTGGTTTGATGGGGGTGTCGGTATTCAACAAGGCATAAGCCAGCACGGCAATGGCCAATGCGCTACCCGCCGCCACATAGCGTTTGGTGGGGGTGTTCAGCAATTGATCAGCGGTTGTACGCAAGCGGTCTGGAAGGTTATGTCGTATGCTCATGCCACGTTTATCGTTGATCTTCACTGACCAGTTCCTGACCTGTGCTTTGATTTAACTCTGGCGAATACTTTTGTGCGAATTTTGTTGATTGAAGACGATGCCGTCTTGCAGACGGTCATGCTGCGCAGCTTGAGCGATGCAGGTCACCGCGTGGACGCCGCCAGCCATCTGGAAGAGGGTGGGCATTTTTGGCGCGTACAGGCGTATGACGCGGTGTTGCTAGATTTGAATTTGCCACTCAATGTCCAACCTCATGCCGCACAGGGCAGCGGCTTGCAGCTTTTGCGTGAAGCGCGTGCGCGTGGGGACCGGACCCCTGTGTTGGTGTTGACGGCTCGCAATCGAACCGATGAGCGTATTGCAGGCCTAGACGCGGGCGCCGATGACTATTTGGGTAAGCCATTTGATTTGGATGAGGTCGAAGCCCGTTTGCGAGCCTTGGTTCGACGCACCCAAGGTGTGAGCGATGAGGTGCAAGTGGGCCGTTTGCGGCTCAATCGCAAGCTAGGCCGTGTCTTTATGGGGGATGCCGACTTGGCGTTGCCAGCCCGCGAGTTTGAGGTGTTGTGTGAATTGATGACGCCACCAGGTCGAGCCGTGAGTAAGCGGGTGTTGTCAGAAAAACTGTCTGATTTTGATGAGGCTTTGGGGGACAACGCGCTAGAAGCCTTCATTTCAAGGTTGCGCAAAAAGCTAGCCGACAGTGGTGCCAAGATTCGCACGCTGCGCGGCATTGGCTACGTTTTAGAGGAACAGCCATGAGCGATCTACACGCCAAGCCTTCGCTTCGTAACCGTTTGATGCGCCATGTGCTGGTGCCCTTGGCCGCCACGTGGTTGGTGGGTGCAGCCTTGGTGGTGGGCATCGCGTCGTACTTCGCACAGCAGGCGTTTGACCGTGCGTTGTTGGATGATGCGTACTTGGTGGCTAGCCATGTGCAGCGCTCGGCTGATGAGTCGGGCAATTTGGATTTAAGCCTGTCCGCACAAGAGATGAGCACCGTACTTTTTGACCAAAGCGAGTCGCTGTACTTTGCGGTGTTGGGCCCTAGCGGTAATTTGTTGGCAGGTCACGCAGGCTTGCGTCCGCCACAGTTTTTTGAAGGAAGCAAACCGCAGTTTGCTGCCATGGAATATCAAGGGCGTGTGCTGCGCACGGTGACTGTGCATCGTCATCAGCCCGGTGAGTTTTATGTGGTGATGGCACAAACCACAGCCAGCCGTGATCGGTTGTTGCAGCGTTTGTTGACCTTTTCCATCGTTCCACAGTTGCTGTTGTTGGGTTTGTTGGCCGCTTGGCTGCAACGTGCGATTGAAGACGACCTGACGCCTTTGGCTGCTTTGGAAGAAGCCGTGGGGCAACGTGATGCGCGTGACCTGACGCCTGTGCCCGTGAGCGCCACGACCCGCGATGTGCAGCGATTGGGCAAAGCCATCAACGCCTTGCTAGGGCGTATTGCGGCGAGCGTGCAGGCGCAGCGCGAGTTCTCGGGTAATGTGGCGCATGAGTTGCGCACACCTCTGGCAGGCATTCGTGCGTTGGCCGATTACGGCTTACGCCAAAACGATCCGCAGGTATGGCGCGAACAACTGCAAGGCATTGCGCAAAGCCAAGAGCGAGCCAGTCATTTGGTGGACCAGTTGTTGGCCTTGGCGTTGGCCGACGAAGCCAAACAGACACTGGAGCAAACCGAGCTGGCATTGGATGTTTTGGTGGGTGAGGCTGTCTTGCGCTTCTTGCCACGTGCCGATGCCGCAGGTATTGATTTGGGGGCAAAGGGCATTGATCACACGGTCAAGGTGCATGGCAACGCCGCACTGATTGAAGGCATTTTGAACAACCTCATTGACAACGCTTTGCGTTATGGCCAAAGCCCTCATGGGGAAAGCCACATCACGGTGTCTGTGACGCAAACCTACACGCACGTGACCTTGTCCGTCACGGATAACGGTCCAGGCGTACCCAGCGACAAACTTGAGCAAATCAGCCAGCGCGGCGTACAAGGAGCAGCAGGCGAGGCACTCAAAGCTGGTGTCGGACTCGGTTTGGCGATTGTGGGAACCTATGCCAAGTTGTTAGATGCGCGTATGAGCCTCACGCCTGCGCAACCGAATGGTCTGTGTGTGTCCGTGCAATTTCAAACGCGCGCTGATCTCACATGATTAATTTTTCGGACGCCACATCTTGAACAATTGTTCAGGCCCGATGGTGAAGTAATCAGCAGGTCCACCTCCTCGCAAGATATGTCCTGCACTGGCGGTGTCGTAAATGCCGTCCTTGAGCAAGTGTTCAGCAATGTGCACGCCCACCACTTCACCCAAGACCAACCACGTTGGGACTTTCTGTTTGTCCAAACCCTCGAGTTGAATGATTTGCGTGCTGCGGCACTCAAACGATACGGGGCTATCGGCCACGCGCGGCACATCCACCACGCGGGATGGTGCTGTGGCTAAGCCAGCCAGTTCAAACTCATTCACCTCTGGACCCACAGGCGCGCAGGTTTGGTTCATGGCTTCAGCCAAGGGACGTGTGACGAGGTTCCACACAAACATGCCGTTCTCTTGCACATTGCGCAGCGAGTCTTTGGGGCCTGTGCTTGAGAAACCCACAATGGGCGGGATGTAGTTGAAGGCGGTGAAGAAGCTGTAGGGGGCGAGGTTTAACACACCATCGTTGCTGCGGGTGGATACCCAACCAATGGGGCGAGGGCCGACGATGGCGTTGAAGGGATCGTGGGGTAGGCCGTGGCCTAAACGGGGTTCATAGAAGTAAGTCATACCCGTACCTTAAACCCAAACGCGCAAGTCAGCTGTCGCCGACTTGCAAGACCACGTCAAACGCTGGGCCTAAAGCGTTCGCTTTGACACAAGGGCCAAGACATCCAGTTCGATCTGATGTTCGGTGGGTATCTGTTTGAGATGTTTGCGCAAGGCATCTTCCCCTGCTGCTTGTGTAATGAGTGCCAACTGATCCACCAGTAATTTGAACTGAGCACTGGCCAATGCAGGGTGTGCTTTGGCATCCAAGACTAAACCGTTGGCGCGTGTTTGATCTTCTACTTCTTTGGCGGCGAATTCTGCGCGTGCCTCTTCAGTCAGGCGTTTGACTTCTTCATGTGACAAGTGCAAACGTTCAGACTCTGCCACGATCAATTCGCGCTCAGCGTTGTCGAGCATGCCGTCTTCGTAAGCCAGCATCAGACGTTGCTTGAAAGCATCGCGGTCAATGCGGAGTTGGTCGGTGAATGCAGACGCCAACAGACCAGCGGGGATGGCGAAAATGCCGATGCCTACCAGCGCCAACACCACGGTGAGTGCGCGGCCCATGGGCGTGATGGGTGAGATGTCGCCATAGCCCACAGAAGCCAGAGTGACCACAGCCCAGTAAATGGATTGAGGAATGTTTTCAAACTTATCGGGTTGTGCTGTGTGTTCAAACAAATAGCCCAAGCTAGCAGTCAGAACCACCAACAACATCATCACAAAGACCGACGCGAAGATGACCTGCCATTCGCGTAACACGACTTTGTAGAGCGTTTCCATCGCAGAGGTGTAGCGTGTGAGCTTGAGCATGCGCATCAAGCGGAAGACACGCAAGAAACGCAAATCGATGTGTTGGCTAAAGAAGCTCTCTAAGATGAAAGGCAAGATGGTCAGCAGATCAATGACGGCTTGGCCAGACCGCATGTGCGACCAATGCGGCATGCTCAGGTGCTTGTACTTTGGGTTTTCAGGGGCACAGTAAACACGAGCGATGTATTCCACAGTGAAAACGCTGAATGCGATCACGTCAATGACGGCGAATTCGGTGGCAAATAAGGCGCGTACAGATTCAACGGTTTCGAACACAACACAGATGATCGACAACGCAATCCAAAACACAATGAAATTGTCGATGTAGGTGTGCAGGCGGCCAGAGTGGCCGGTGGGTTCCAGCATCGCATAGACCTTGGCTCGGAAACTGCGCCCTTGGTTCAGTTCTTGAAACTCGTGCCATGCAGGAATGATTTGGCGTGAGAGTTTGAACATTCGCGCCAGTCGCATGATTCGCAAGACACGCAACATTTCCACATCGACATCGACAAAGCGTGCGAAGTAAAACGGTGCGATGGCAATCAAGTCGATCAGTGCGTAAAAACTGAAGGTATATCGCAAACGTGGAAAGTTTTTATTTGCAAACTCAGGATTGAGATGAGCAGTGGCTACCCGCATGACATATTCAGCCGTGAAGATACCGACGGTGAGAACATCAAACCAATGAAACCAATGCTTGTAGTCGTTGTAAATTTCAGGTGTGTTCTCGAGCAATACCGCAATCACACTCGCCACGATCAAGAACGCGATGGTGCGTTCAACTTGACGTTGGAAGCCGTGCTTGAACTCTGGGTCAAACACCCATTTGTAAAAGCTGGCGAGTGGCGATGTGTGATGGGTGGTCATCGTGTGTTCTTTTCAATCAGTAATTGACGCAGCTCTGCCATTTCTTGGCGAAGCGCTTGTAACTCTTCTTGCACGCTGAGTTGGTGGTGGTGATCGCGATGGTCTTTGTCTTTGTCTGCAGTGATGGAATCCACGATCACGGCAATGAACAAGTTGAAGATGATGAAGGTGGCGATCAAAATGAACAAAATGAAGAAGACCCAAGAATAGGGGAACACCTCCATCACTGGTCGTGCAATGCCATCTGCCCAGCTCTCAAGCGTCATCACTTGGAATAAGGTGAAGGCACTGGTGGTTAGGCTGCCAAACCAGTCTGGAAAATCTTTGTGATACAGGTTGGTGGCAATGACCGATGCCACATAGAAGATGATCATGATCAGGCCGAACACCGAGCCCAAGCCTGGCAGTGAGCTGAGCAAGCCACCCACGACTTTTCGCATGCTCTCGACTTTGTTGATGAGGCGCAGCACCCGTAACACGCGCAGCGCACGCAACACAGACAAGGAGCCAGAAGCAGGCACCAAGGCAATGCCAACGACGATGAAGTCAAACACGGACCAAGCATCTTTGAAAAAAGAGAAGCCACGTGCAGCCATGAGCAACACGATTTCTAAAATGAAAATGCCCAAGATGATGTGATCGAGCAAGAACAACTCATGGCCCCATACGTCCATCACATCGTGGTTGGTTTCAATGCCCAAAATGGCCGCGTTGACGACGATGAGGAAAACTAAAAAACTTTGAATTGTGCGGTGCGTGATGAATTGCTCAATTCGTTCACGCCAAGGTGTTGCCGAAGAAGTGCTTTGCATTGCTAAGAAATGGATCAGAGTGAACGTGACAAAAAAGCCCCTTGCGGGGCTTTGATGATTTTTATGCTTAGATGAAAAGCATAAAACCGTTGATGGTCGAGAGGATGCCTAAAGCTCCCAAGGCACAAGGTACCCAGAACAGCACATGTGCGCCGGTGAGGATGGCCACCGAAGTCAACACAATGGCGATTTGTAGCAACGCTTCTGCATAGTCAAACCAAGGGTCTTGGCGCAAAGCGATATCACGCTCGTGCTCGTGCGCTTTGGCTTTTTCCATCAGCTCTTTTTTGCCATCGCCCGTTTCTGGCTCTGACTCATAGCGAGCGATGTTCTTTTCATAAGCTTCGAGTTTTTTCTCTGCCATTTGTTTGGCGGCAGAAGATAGCTTGTCGTTGGCGATTTGAATGCGCAATTCATCAGCAGCGATTTTGTAATCGGTCTGGCGAATGTTCTTGGCTTGATAGAACGCATACGCGTTAGAGGCCAAGATGTTGTTGCTCATGCTCTCTTTAGAGGCATTGTTGCCGCCCAAGCTGGCAATGGCCAAGCACATGGCCAAGCACGACACCAGCATGGCGCAGCGCGTGCGGAATGGATCGTTGCCGTGTTCTGGTAATTCAGTTTCTGGAACTTCACTCATGGTTCTTCCTTGTTATTCGTCGTGATGATCTTCAGATTGCTTGTCTTTGTTGCGTGTGAAGATTTTGTAAATGGCGATGATCGCTAAAGCAATCGCTACGCCGCATACGACCAGTTCTGTATTGGTGAGTTGGTGCACAAACTTGTCGAGGTAGTCATAGGTCGACAGAGGTGTGTAAACGTCTGGATTCTCTTGCTTGTATTTTTCGTATGCGCCGTTGTCCATAGGGTCACCTCTGCTGAGTTATTTAACTTGTTTATTGGCGTCAGAGATTTGCTTCTCTTCTTCCATTTGGTGTTTGATGGCTTCGACTTGTTCATCAGACATGCCAAGTTTGGCTTGCATGATTTTAAGTTGTGCTTGCTCTTCTTCGGTCACAACACCGTCGGCGAGCACGTTTCGCACTTCCATTTCATACAAAGCTTGACGTCGCTCAACTTGCGCCGTGTAAGCAGTAGCCACCACACCGGTCAGGATGGCGGCCAAAGCGATGGACAAAATTTGCGTGAAGATCACCAAGATCGTGCCCACGAAAGTGACAGGGTCCACGTTGCCCCAGCCAGAGATGATGGTGATGACAAACCAGTGCATCGCGGCCGGAATAGAGGGGAATACTTCAGGCTGCTCATGGCCTTCGATGATGTAAATCAGCGAAGAGAACAGCAAGCAACTGATGAACAGCAAGAACACCGCAGAGGAGAAAGAATCTTTCTCGGCTTTAACCGCTGCCACCATGTCTTCAAACGCGCTGTTGTAGCGTGAGAGTTTGAAAATCCGCATCAAACGGAACATCCGAAGCACGCGCAAGTCAGCGCCAGGGAAGATCAACTGCAAGTAAAACGGCACAGTGCTCACAAAGTCGATGATGCCGTAGAAGCTAAACACATATTCTTTGCGGCCATCCCATGCGGTGCCACCGCTGTGAATGTACTTTTCGCTGTACGACCAAACGCGCATGACGAACTCAATCGAGAAGACAGCCACGCTGAACATGTCAAACAAATGGAACTCGTGTTCTAAAGCGTCGTGGATCTCAGGGACTGATTCCAAGATGATGCCAATCACGTTGGCCACCACCAGCAAGGCGATGAAGATTTCGACGAAGTTGCTGTACTTGTCCGGTACTTCACCTTCCATGATTTCGAAGGTGCGGCGCTTGATGCGCTGGTAGGTAGAGGGGGTCGGAACTGCTGTGGTCATGGTTCGCTCAGTCCTTGGCGGACGATTTGTTTTTGGCGCGAAGCATCATGGCTTCGACTTGTTCATCTGACAGGCGGTAGTGCGCTTGCAAACGCTTCAATGTTTCTTGCTCTTCTTCGGACATATTGCCGTCTTTGAAGACTTCGCGCAGTTGAGCCTCAAACGCGGCTTTCTTGCGTGCCACTTGGTTGGAGAACGCTGAGGCCACGATACCGGTCATGATGGCGGCCATACACACGCCCAAGAAGCCGGTGATCAGTGCGATGGCTTCGCCCGCTTTGGTCATCGGTTCGACGTTGCCATAGCCGGAAGTGATGGTCACGATCGACCAGTAGATCGAGTGAGGAATCGTGCCGAAAAACTCGGGCTGATGGTGGCCTTCTGCAAAGTGCATCAAAGAGGCCGACACAATGGTGGCGATGGTCAGCAAAAACACAGCAGAGCCAAACGCTTGACGCTCTGAGTGGATGGCGTGAAACAAGTCTTGCAGCGCTGTGTTGTACTTGGAGAGCTTCAAAATTCGCAGCAGTCGCAGCACACGCAAGATACGCAAATCGAGCGTCGGGAAGAACATGTGCATGTAGTGAGGCATGGTGGCAAAAAAGTCCACCAAGCCAAATGCACTGAACATGTATTCGAAACGTCCCTTCCATGCGCCACCGTTTTCTCGGCTGTATTTGGCGCCCAAAGACCACACGCGTGCGATGTATTCCACGGTAAAGAACATCACGCTCCAAAACTCCAACTCGTGGAAGAAGTCTTTGAATTCAGCGTGAATTTCTGGAACGGAATCAAGAATCACCGCCGAGCAGTTCACCAGCACCACAAGGGTGATGAGCCACTCCACGTATCGGCTCGCCGTATGTTTGGGCGAGCCGTCCAGTATTTCCATCAGGGTGTTTTTAAAACCTGTAGTCATTGCGAGGGTCTAACGAATGGGAAGGTAGGTCGTGTTGGAATAGAAAAGCGGCCACACAGTCAAGCGTGGCCGCTTTGTTTGGGGCTTAAGCCTTACCTTGAATTTTTTGCCACAAGGCAAATTCGTTGGCAGACAGACGCTCGCCTTGTTGAGCTGCTTGGTCAAACTGCGCAGCATCGACTTGCACGCCGAGTTGACGAATCTGGCCCAACAGGACTTTGTAATGCTCCACAGCCAAGGCTGGGTTTTCGGCAATCTTGTGGATGGGCAGCGGGTTGCGCTCTTCGAGCTCGTGCTCTTTGATCACCACCTCAATCAGCTTGTTCACTTCTTCCACCGTCAAATGCAGGCGCTTGGCTTCTGCACGGATGATGGCGGCTTCTGCTTCACTGATGTGGCCATCTTTCAAAATGGCAAACAAGTTGGCTTTCAATTGGTCACGTTCTTTCACCAATTCGTCGCTGAAGGCAGAAGCCAACAACGCAGCAGGGATGGCGAAGATACCAATGCCCAACAGCGCCAAGACGCTGGTCATGGCACGGCCCATGGGCGTGACGGGTGAAATGTCACCGTAACCCACAGAGGCCAAGGTAATGACCGCCCAGTAGATAGAGGTGGGGATGTTCTCGAACTTCTCAGGTTGAGCGTCGTATTCAAACAAGTAGCCCAAGCTGGCGGTCAAGACCAACAGCAACATCATGATGAAGGTGGCAGCGCCCATCACTGGCCACTCGCGCACCACCACTTTGACCAACACGGCGGTCGCATCGCTGCCGCGTGTGAGTTTGAGCAATCGTGCCAAACGGAACACTCGCAAGAAGCGCAAGTCGATGAGGTGATGCAGGAACACTTCTAAGAAGAAGGGCAAGATCGCCAAGAAGTCGATGAAAGTCGATGGATTCTTGGCCTGACGGAAACGACCCAAGAAGGCACCTTTGTAGCCAGGTTCTTCCACACAAGCGTACATGCGCATGCAGTACTCAACTGTGAAAATGGCCACAGCCACGGCGTCCAAGATGACGAATTGCAAATGCAAGATGTAGTTGATGCTCTTGACGGATTCCAAGATCACGGCCATCACAGACAAGATCACCCATACGCCAATGAACACTTCAAAAATGTGTTGCATGGTGCCGCCGTACTCGCTGGGGAACACGAGTGCATGCACTTTTTGACGGAAGGTGCGGTTCTTGTTGAGCTCTTTGAATTCAGCCAGCGCTGGAATCAACACACGGAACAACTTCAAGATTCGCAAGAGTCGCAGGAATCGCAACACGCGCAAATCGATTGGAATGAAGGCTTTCAAGTAGAAAGGAGCCACAGCCAAGAAGTCGATGATGGCAAAGGGGCTTGTGACGAAGCTAAAGCGCGCATGCTTGCGGTTTTTAAATTCCTCGTCTTCAGGAGCGAGGTACAAGCGCAAGGCGTATTCAATGGTGAACACGGCCACTGAGAAGATGTCGAACAGCTCAAACCAGGTGCGGTAGGGCTCATACACCGCTGGCACGTGTTCAAACATCAGGCTGAACAAGTTACCGATGATCAAGTAGCTGATCCACTTGTCGAGTTCTTTTTGGAAGTTGCCGGGGATGTTTGGATCCAGCAACCAAGAGTAGAGCCACTTGCGCATCGGCAAGTTGCGGTCGATGTTGGCTTCTTCGTCTTGGCCCAGAATGGATTTGACGTCGAGGTCTTCCAGGAATTTGTCTTGTTTTGTCGTGGTATTCATGTCAGACCTCAGAATTCAAATTCAGCAACTTTGATGGCATAGCCGCCTTTGTCACATACGGACAAACGCAGTTGCATCTTGTAGTCAATGGCATCCGTCTCAACCAGTTGAGAGGCCACGAATGGGGTGGCTGAACCGGGAGGTGTCGGCATCAAGTCTTCTAACAGGATGGCGCCCATCAACGTACGGTCTTTGGGATCGCAAGCGGCCACAAAGTGAGGCGCTACGTTGAAGAATGGGTTGATTTGATCTTTCAGCTCGGTGGTTTCCAAGATGTGAGTCAAACAAGCGCCCCAAGTGCCGGGTGTACCAGCTTTGGCATCGGCCGCTGGTTTGACGCCGCCTTTGCAGGCTGGGTGTTGTGTATCAGCTTCAAAGCGTGTGGCGCCGGTTTCGGTCAGCCATGCCACCCAAGCCTCGCCATTGCTTTTGGAGGTTTCAACCTTGATGGCTTCTTTGTAGTTGACGACACCCAATAAGGTGACGGCAGCAACAACGAGCACCAAAAAGGCAATAAAGAGCTTGTCTGCGGTGGTTGTGCCGAGGTGTTGATGCTCGGAGGTGTGATCTGTGGAAGATGCCATGGGTATCGCCATTCAAGTAAAGGAAATCCGGCTTCAACATAGGGTTATTTGAGCCGGGCGAAAGTGGGTTTGATGATATTCGCAAATAACGCGAATTTATCGAATTAACACTAGATATTCGGCGAAGTTAGTGTTTTTAATGAATATTAAAGACGTAAAAAAGCCGCTCTCGAAGCGGCTTTTTTGTCTCTCAAACCTCAGTGGTTTTGCGAGCCTCGGTGCGCCCAAGCCGTGGTGTGTTTCTCCACCCAGCTAAAGAGCTCGTACATGACCATGGCCATCGCACCCACCACCACCAAGCCCGCAAACGCCAAGCCCATTTGCATGGCCGACCCTGCGGAGATGAGCAAGTAGCCAATGCCTTCGTTGGCAGCGGTCATCTCTGACACGGTGGTACCCACAAACGCCAAGGTGATGGCCACTTTGAGCGAGCCGTAGAAGTATGGCAACGAGCGGGGTAAGCCCACCTTCACCAACACGTCCCAGCGCTTGGCACCCAGCACGCGCAACACGTCTTCGAGCTCAGGCTCTAAGGTGGCCAAACCGGTCGCGATGTTGACCATGATGGGGAAGAAGCTGATGAGGAATGCGGTCAAGATGGCCGGGCCTACGCCAATGCCAAACCACACCACCAAGATCGGCACAAACGCCGCTTTGGGCAGCGCGTTAAAGCCGGTCATGAGCGGGTACACGGCGGCATAGGCCAAGCGCGAGCTTCCAATGACAAAGCCCAGCAACACGCCCACCACGATGGCAATGCCAAAGCCGACCATGGTCACCCAGAAGGTGCGCCAAGCGTGGCCGGCAATCACATCGCGGTACTCGACCATTTGCTCCCAAATGCGCAGCGGCGAGGGGAACACAAACTCAGACACATTCAGCGCCGTGCACAGCACTTGCCACACCACCAGCGTGA
Source organism: Limnohabitans sp. MORI2 (assembly GCF_027925025.1). Lineage (NCBI taxonomy): Bacteria > Pseudomonadati > Pseudomonadota > Betaproteobacteria > Burkholderiales > Comamonadaceae > Limnohabitans > Limnohabitans sp. MORI2. The sequence goes on along the minus strand of NZ_AP027058.1, from coordinate 1,992,871 downwards.
AAACCAGCAAGCCCCAGGGCGCCCATTTTTCAAGTTGTTTTTGATTCATCTTCATTGCCCCAAGTTGACGCCGTCTTTGCGCATGGCCCCAATGTGGCCGCGCAGTTCGTGCACGATGTCGGTGAACTCGGGCGTGTAAGTCACTTCCAAGTCACGCGGGCGGGGCAGGTCGATGTGGCGCTTGACCACAAAGCGGCCTGGGCTCTTGCTCATCACATACACGGTGTCAGCCAAAAAAACCGACTCGCGCAAATCATGGGTGACCAAGATGACGTTGAACTTTTGCGCCGCTTGCAAGTCGCGCAGCGTGCACCACAGCTCTTCGCGGGTGAAGGCGTCGAGCGCGCCAAAGGGCTCGTCGAGCAACAGCATCTTGGGCTCGTGAATCAGCGCACGGCAAATGCTGGCGCGTTGTTGCATGCCGCCAGACAGCTCCCATGGAAACTTGCGCTCGTAGCCTGTCAATCCCACGCTTTGCAGCAGGGCAATGGCGCGGGCTTCGTACTCGGCTTTTTTAGCTTTGAAGTTGGAGCGGTAGGGCTCCACGATTTCCAAGGGCAGCAACACGTTGTCTAGCGTGGTACGCCAGGGCAAGAGCGAAGGCGACTGGAAAGCCATGCCACTGATTTTGAGCGGACCGTTGACGGGCTGACCATCCACATGAATCGTGCCACGGCTGGGCTTTTTCAAACCCGTGGTGAGCTTCATGAAGGTGGACTTTCCACAACCCGAAGGCCCCACGATGGCGATGAACTCGCCTTGTGTGACTTGCAGGTTGATGTCTTCTACCGCAAAGTGGTTTTGCGCTAACAACTCGTCGTTGTAGGCCAGCCAGACATTTTGGAAATCAACAAAGTGTTCAGGAGATGCGGTCATGCAACAGTGCCTAAATTACTTTTTGCCTTTGGGCAACACGTCGAGTTCTTTGGCCGTGGGCAAGAACGAACCGTTCCAAATGTCTTCTGCCTTCACGCGGGTTTTGGTGTTGAACACATCAGACACTTGAGAGGCCATCAAGCTCAGGCGAGGGCCTTTGACTTGACCAAAACCTTCAGCGCGTGCGTCAGGGCTGTTGATGACGGTGTCAATTGCCAACTTCAAGCGGCGTGTTTCGAGTTCGGTATTGATGATGCCATCGCGTGCCTTGACGGTTTCAATGGCTTTGGCGGGATCAGCGATCACGTCTTTGGCGCCCTTGGCGAAGGCGGCCAAGAAAGCTTTGAGGGCGGCGGGGTTCTCTTTGATCAGCTTGGGGGAAGCGATGATGGCATTGCCATACAACTTCACGCCAAAGTCTGGGTATTGCATGATCACCACATCTTCAGCTTTCACGCCGCGTGCTTCGATGTTGAGCAACGATGTGAAAGTGAAGCCAGTGATGGCGTCCACATCGCCGCGAACCAACATGGTTTCACGCAGGGGTGGGTCCATGGACACCCAGTTGACGGTGCCCACTTTGTTTTCTTTGGCGAAGATGGGGAAGCCACGACGGCCTGCATCAAAAACGGGAGCACCCAGTTTTTTACCTGCCAAATCAGCTGGGGTTTTGATGCCTGATTTTTTCAAGGCCATCACCGAAGCGGGCGTGTTGTTGTAGACCATCATCACGGCCACAGGTTTGTTGGGTGCGTCTGGGTTGTTGGCGTGGAATTCCATCAAGGCAGCCAAGTCTGCAAAGCCCACGTCATAAGCGCCAGAAGCCACGCGGTTGACCGCGCCGCCAGAGCCGTTGCCAGCGTCCACGGTTACATCCAACTTCGCATCTTTGAAATAACCTTTGGCGGCGGGCACCAAGAAGAAGGCGGAAGGGCCTTCAAAGCGCCAGTCCAGTTGGAATTTCAAAGGTGTGGTTTGCGCTGAAACGCCTGCAAAACTGGCAGCCAGTGCCAAGCCGAGGGTGGTTTTGATGAAGGTACGTTTGATCATGAGGGCCTCTGAAAACAAAATGAGAAAGGATCGATGTATACGACCTTGCAATAAAGGTGCCTGCTGTGTGCGCCCGATTGCGTGGTGTTGAGCGCAAATTGTGCGCGACTTTGGTTTGTATACAAGCTGACGATGCACCAACACAGGGAGCTGCACTTTTGCGGTGCGCTCCTCGTCGCTCATGCGGGTATGAAAAAAGCCAGCACGAAGGCTGGCTCTTGGGTCGTAGTGAAAAAGCAGATTGGCTTATTCAGCTTCTACAGCCTTGTGATGTTGTGCAGACTTGAATTTGCCCCAGCCCAACACGATCACAGCACCTGCGGCAGCACATGCCATGTGGAACCATGTATTGGCTTGGCCAAATTCTTTAAGGACCACATCGTTGGCCACGGTTTCGCCGCCCACCCAGCCGATCAAACAGGCACCTAGGGTGATGATGATGGGGAAGCGCTCCATGAGTTTGATCATCAAGGTGCTACCAAAGATGACCAACGGAATGCTGATAGCCAAGCCGATGATGAGCAACACTTCGTCGCCCTTGGCTGCAGCAGCCACGGCAATCACGTTGTCCAAGCTCATGACCAAGTCAGCGATCAAGATGGTGCGAATGGCGGCAAACAAGTTGCTGTGCTCGCTGGCTTCTTCATCGCTTTCTTCTTCGGCTTCCAACAATTGCGCGCCAATCCACAGCAGCAACAAACCGCCAATAATTTGCAGGTATTCCAAAGTCATCAACTTGGCCGCAACCACGGTCAAGCCAATACGCAACACCACCGCTGCGCCAGAACCAAAGAAGATGGCTTTCTTTTGTTGCTCGGGAGGCAAGCTGCGCGCGGCCAATGCGATGACCACAGCGTTGTCGCCTGACAAGATGATGTTGATCCAAATGATCAGCATCAAGCCCAACCAGAAGTCAGTGCTTTGCAGAATTTCCATGTTTGATGTGCTCCAAGAGGTGTCTAGTTTTGGTGTGCCGAGGTGGCCGCTTATTGAGATACGAGTGTAACGGCCGAGTAGAGCCGAGGCGTTGGTATTACTGCTTATGCGACACCTGACGCTGTATGCGCTGTGCAGTCCTCAAAGAAAAAGCCCGTCATTTTGACGGGCTTTTCAACAGAGCGTGAGCGCCGATCAGTGGCTATCTGCTTGACGGGCTGCGGCTACTGCTGCGGATTCGTCTTCTGACGCGCCGTTGAAGAACAAGTTCAACAACACAGCAGACAACGAAGCCAACAAGATGCCAGACTCAATCAGTGGGTGCAGGTTGTGGGGCATCCATTGCTTGAAGTTAGGCGCAATCAGCGGAATCATGCCGATGCCGATGGAGATGGCGACAACCAAGCTGTTGTAGCGGTTGTTCTTGAAGTCCACACCACCCAAGATGCGAATGCCGGTGGCCGCCACCATGCCAAACATCACCAAGCCAGCGCCGCCCAAGACGACGGTGGGGAGCGACTCAACCAAAGCTGCCATCTTAGGAATCACGCCCAAGATGATGAGGATGATGCCGCCAGCCACACACACAAAGCGGCTCTTCACGCCCGTGACGGCAACGAGGCCCACGTTTTGCGAGAAGCTGGTGTAGGGGAAGGTGTTGAAGATGCCGCCAATCAGCGTGCCCAAGCCGTCGGTGCGCAGACCACGGGTGAGTGCAGGGCGGTCGACATGACGGTCAGTCATTTCGCCCAACGCCAAAAACATGCCGGTGGATTCGATCATCACCACGATCATCACCAAAGTCATGGTGAGGATGAGCACGGGGTCAAACACAGGCATACCAAATTGGAACGGTGTGACGATGCCAAACCAGTCGGCCTTGCCCACTTTGTCAAAGTTCATCAAGCCCATGCTGGTGGCCACGATGCCACCAATGATGATGCCCAAGAGCACCGAAATGTTGGCGATGAAGCCTTTGGCGTATTTGGCAATCAACAAAATGGAGCCCAGCACCAATGCGGCAATGCCCACGCCAGTGAGGTCAGCGTATTTGGGGTTGGGCATCTTGGCCATCAGGGCCAAATCTTTAGGCACTGCAGGCAAGGTGGAGCCGGGGGCTGATGCAGCCGCAGCAGCGTCAGCCAGCCACTTGGCGTGTTCTGGGTTGACGATGGAGGGTGCAGTGGGGCCGAAGGGGTTGCCAAAAATCCAGTTGATGCCAATGCGCATCAAACTGATGCCGATGACGGCAATGATGGTGCCGGTCACCACGGGTGGGAAGAAGCGCAACATGCGACTGACCAGCGGTGCAATCAATATCGAGATGGCACCTGCGCCCATGATGGCACCGAAGATGAGTTGTGCACCTGCGTCGCCGGGGTTGGCGTTAGCCATGGCCACCATCGGCGCAACAGCGGCGAAGGTCACGCCCATCATCACGGGCAAGCGAATACCAAACCATTGTGTAGCGCCCCACGACTGAATGAGCGTGACCAAGCCACACACAAACAAGTCAGCAGAGATAAGCATGGCCACTTGTTCGGGGCTGAGCTTCAAAGCACGGCCAACGATGAGTGGCACAGCCACAGCGCCTGCATACATGACGAGCACGTGTTGCAGACCGAGAGCGGCGAGCTTGCCGGTGGGCAAGTGTTCGTCGACGGGGTGAGTGGATTGGGTCATCGGTTCTCCTTGAGGATTTTTCGCATACAAAACTGTATACAAAATTGCCTTGGGTTGTTTTAAGGAGAAACCCTATTTCTGCTTTTGTTTTGCTGAGCTCGCTGAAGGTGGACGCAGTGGGCAGGTTCCTCATGCTGGAGTACCAGAAATCGTCACCTGCCCACTGCCTCCACCTACAGACTGCGGCGAGCAGTTTTTCAGATGAAACAGTTGAGCCGCTTGGGTACGGCGGCCAACGATTTCTGGTACTCCAGCATGAGGCGGCCGCCGTACCCAAGTGGCTCAACCCTATCCGGAGAGAGCCCCCACGAGTTAGATTTAGCTCAACAAATCCAAGAGAGTGCGCGCCACCACCTTGGTCGCCCGACGCACATCTTCCAACATCACACGCTCATCGTTGCGCTTGGCGTGGCTCTCCAAGACCGTGCGTGGGCCTGCGCCGTAGATGACGCCGGGGATGCCCTGCGCCACATACAAACGCACATCTGTGTAGAGCGGTGTGCCCACAGCGGGGATGGGTTCGGCAAACAACTCGCCGCCATGTTTTTGAATGGCGTCCACCAAAGGCTTGTTGCCAGCGAGCGGCACCATGGCTTTGGCGAGTAAGAGCCGTTTGATGTCGACCTTGAGTTGCTTGCCGCCACGCGGTGGGTTGAAGGAGGCAGCGGCTTGCTCAATGGTTTGGCGAATTGACGCTTCCACCTCGGCAGGGTTCTCTTCGGGAATCATGCGGCGGTCGAGTTTGAACACGACTTTGCCTGGCACCACGTTGGTGTTGGTTCCCCCGCTGATTTGCCCCACGTTCAGATAAGGGTGGGTGATGCCTTCAATCTTGGAGGTAACTTTTTTGTAGTCCTCATTGAGCGCGTGCAGCGCATTCAGGATATGCACCACGCCTTGCAGCGCATCGGTGCCGCTGTCGGGAATGGCGGCATGCGCCATTTCGCCTTGCACGGTGACTTCCATTTGCAAGCAGCCGTTATGGGCGGTGACCACTTGGTAACTGAAGCCTGCTGCAATCATCAAGTCGGGTTTGGTCAAGCCGTGTGAGAGCAACCAGCCTGGACCTTTTTCGCCGCCGAATTCTTCGTCGTAGGTGAAGTGAAGTTCGACGCAGCCTTTCAATGGAAGGCCGAGTGACTCCAATGCGCGCGTTGCAAAAGTGAAGGTGGAGAAGTCGCTCTTGCTCACCGCTGTGGCGCGGCCATACATGGCACCGTTTTCAATCTCTGCGCCGTAAGGCTTGTGGGTCCAGCCGTCACCCGGGGGCACGACGTCGCCATGGGCGTTGAGCGCAATGGTTTTGCCGCCTTCAGCAAACTTGCGACGCACGATGAGGTTGGTGATGCTTTCCAAACCATAGGCCTTCACCTCGTCGCTCGGCACGGCATGCTTTTCAGCTTCGTAGCCAAAGCCTTGGAGCAACTCGGCGGTGCGCTCGGCATGGGGGGCGTTGTTGCCGGGGGGCGTGTCGGTGGGGACTTGCACCAAGGCTTGCAAGAACTTCACTTGCTCGTCAAAGTGCGCGTCAATCCAAGCGTCGAGTTGG